>DPVD01000342.1:0-10730 GCA_003526745.1 Candidatus Latescibacterota bacterium | reverse complement strand
AACGATATGAGCGAAGTCAACATCGACGCAGCCTTGGTCGACCGAGGCGGAGCCGGGCTGTCACGGACCGAAGAAAAGCTCGTGGAGATGTCCAACGGCTGCATCTGCTGTACGCTGCGTGACGACCTTCTTGCAGAAGTCTCCCGGCTGGCTCGCGAGAAGCGATTTGACTATCTCCTCATCGAATCAACAGGCATCTCGGAACCCATCCCCGTTGCACAGACCTTCACATTCGAAGACGAGAACGGCATCAGTCTCGGCCAGATCTCTCGGCTGGACACGATGGTTACGGTCGTTGACGCGGTCAACTTCTTGCGAGACTACAACGCATCGGAGAGCTTAGAGGAACGTGGCGAGTCACTCGGAGAAGAGGACAACCGTACAGTCCCCGACCTGCTCATTGATCAGGTCGAGTTTGCGGATGTCATCCTGATCAACAAGCGCGATCTAGTATCCGACGATCAGGCACGCGAGATTGAGGCCACTCTCCGCGCCCTCAACCCCGGAGCACATATCCAGATGGCGACACGTGGGCACATTCCGATCGAGAGCGTGCTCGGAACCGGACTTTTTAACTACGAGAAAGCGGCTGGATCAGCCGGTTGGATTCGTGAACTAGCGGGGGAACACACACCCGAGACTGAGGCTTACGGAATATCCAGCTTCACCTACCACGCGCCGGAACCCTTCGACGCAGAGAAGTTTTGGGAATTCCTACACGATGCGGGCAACTGGGGTGGCGTCCTTCGTTCCAAGGGCTTCTTCTGGGTCGCGGCGGACCATCGCGTTGCTTACGAATGGTCGCAGGCAGGTGGCGTCAGCACAGTAAACGCTGGTGGGGTGTGGTGGGCGGCTACCCCTCGAAAATATTGGGATCACCCCGAAGGTCAGCAGCCCGACGAACAATCCGGATGGCATCCGCGGTTTGGTGATCGCATTCAGGAGCTCGTATTTATAGGGCAGGAGATGGATGAAGCATCGATGCGTGCCCGACTCGACGCGTGTCTGATCGATAAGGATCTCCTCGACAAAGATAGCAGTAACTGGTCAAACTTACCTAATCCCTTCCCCGAGCTCCAAGCCGAGGAAGCGTCAGCCTGACTTCTTCTGTTTTCGCCTGATTCTAGCGGAAAACTGAAAGGATCCCACCATGAAGATCCGACTATTGGTCCTGCTGTTCGGCGTTCTGTCGATGTCTGATTCTGTCGTTGCGAATACAGACGGGCAATCGGCAGAGGCGGTTGCTTGGGAGGTCTTGGGTGACATGACCTACACAGACGATGGTCACACCTTCCACGCAACCTTTTCGCCGCGTGTTAAGCGGCTGGAGGACGCGGACATCATCATGGCCGGATACATGATCCCGATCGAACCGACCGAGAAGCATTCACACTTCGTCATGACAGGCTTGCCGCTCGTTGGATGCACGTTCTGTGGCGGGGATGGAAAACCCGAGACTTACGTGGAAGTGAAAATGGTCAAGCCGCTGCGATTCTCATACGACCCGATCGTGCTGAGGGGCAAGCTGACGTTGACGGCCGACAATGATATGGGGCTTTTCTATACGCTGAAGAAGGCCAGACCTGCCTCTCTCCCCAAGGAGACAATAGAGAAGCTCTTGCCTCCCGTCACCGAGCCTGCATACCAGATGAAAATCGAGGAAAAACTGGAGGGAGGAGAGCAAACACCGTAAGTGAAGCATTTAAATGGAACCCTGCAAATCGGTTCGCGATTATCGGGTCTGCGACCTGCTTGATCCATTGAGTTGTTCTGGGGGGCCCACTCGTTCTGTTTCCGTCGTTGTTCGCTCTCGGACTCGAAGATGAGCACTTTCACATCACGCTCTTCAAACTCGTTCTCCCACTGAGTCTGTTGACTCTTATCCTGGGCTATCGGCGACATCGGCGTCCCTCGGTGCCGCTCTGGGGCTTGCTTGGTCGCGTCGTTCTGGGACTACCTGTTATAGCCGGACAGGAGCTACTTGGCGAGTCGCTTGCACGGGCATTCCCTGTCGTCGGCGGCATCACGATGATATCGGCCCACATCAGAAACCAATCGCTTTGCCGAATGAGTTGTTAGTCGTCCACCACAATCCGCCAAGGTTTTAAATTGAACAAGGCAACCTTTGGTTCGGTCTTGAAAGTATGTATATTCCTACACACCCATAGTCCACTCCTTGCCGAGAGACCTGCATGAAACGACTCAATTTCACCCTCGATGACGCTACTGTCGATCTCCTCGACACGTTGGCAGACAAATACTACCAAGGGAACAAGTCACGTACCATTCGGGAAGCGCTGCAGAGTCTTGCTGCCCATACGGGTCATGATGGCTGGGTGATCGCGGGATACACACCGGTCGAACTGAAAGAAGAAGCAGACTGTCATACGTGCGGAACGCATCACGAGAAAGGGGATGTGTTGTTTCACCCCGTGTTCGAGCGGGGAAGCAGCCCACGTGCGCTGGTCAATCTACCCAAGGAGCACTGGTTGGACTGCGGGGAATGTGTCGAGAAGAACGTCACAGAAGAAGAGCCTTAAATTATTTAAAAATAAATCTTTATAATCATATTCATTTTAAACTTGCTGCAACCTAGCTTCGCTGGTAGGTTTATACACACTCCATACGCACTTTGACTCAAGTGAACATAAATGCTCAATCGCGCCCGCATATTCAGCGACAAAGCCGCAATTCTGATCTCGACGGCTTGCACCGTGCACTGCCTCCTGATACCGGTTGTCATTGTCGCCTTTCCGGTAATCGCCTCAACGTTCTTCGGTGATGAGAGCTTCCACGCGATCCTGCTCTGGATCATCCTCCCAACCAGCCTTCTCGCCCTGACGCTCGGTTGTCGCGCGCATAAGGATGTCCGTGTCATCTTCTACGGGCTGATCGGCCTTGGGTTCATGGTAACGGCAGCCCTCGCCGGACATTCCCTGCTCAGCGAGTTTGGCGAACGGGGCATCACGGTAGCAGGATCCGCCTTCCTGATTCTTGGCCATGTCCGCAACCAGCACCTCTGCAGCCACGATCATTGCCACGATCACGACGCCATTACAGAGTCCCACCACCACAATTGATATGTTTCGCCTCCGCAACCAATCAGCCCTGACTGCCCTTGCCTTGGCCCTGCTGACTATCGCGTTCGGATTCGCGTTGTCGCACGGTCTCACGCCTGACCACGCGGACGAATGTCACGTAACCGACTGTGTTGTCTGTGAATGGGCACAGGTCCTGTTCCTCGGACCTGCGGCGCTATCTCTTGTCTTACTGATTGCTTCCGGCCAAAAGCGAATCTCATCCGCCGTCGGCCACTCGCCTACCCTTCGAATCTCCCAACAAGGTCGTTCTCCGCCTCCACAACGGTAGCACGAACACTCTGCTATACATAGATCCAGCTGTCGATCAAATTAGGCGATCGGCTATTTGGCTCTCACCAATGATCCGCCTTGGTCCATCACGGATTGGACCATCTTTAAAGTCCCTTCTGGTGGATCCTGTTCGTTGAGCAAACCGTATGTCAGGAGAACACGATGCTTTGCCGATACCAAGGCGCGTTTCTTGCGCTTGCCTTTACTATGGTCGCAGTCTTCGCGGGCTGCGGCAGTGATGATCCAACGTCTACTCAGGAGGTTCACTACGAGGCCGAAGGTCTAGTACTCGTAGACTCGGGGGTCCGTTTCTTTAGGTATTTCCAGGGGAACATTGATTCCACTGGAAACAATGCGAGCCACCTTGAAGCTAAGGTTGGCGAACTAACGAACCATTGGGGCATCCGATTCTTGGACTCAGCAGGGAGCGAGCTTGCACCCCCAAAAACTCCCGAATGGAAATTCACTTGGGTCATCGCAGACCCCACCGTTTTAGAAGTCTTTCAGGATCCAGGCGAGGAAGGAGACTTCGAGTTTCACCTCCGCGGTCTCAAGGCCGGTGAAACGACCATCATCCTCGAGATTACCCACGGCGAGCACGCAGACTTCCGCACAAAACCGATCCCTGTTCATGTGGAAGAGGAATTCGGGGCAGAGGGTCTGGTGCTGATCGACTCGGGCGTTCGATTCTTCAGGTATTTTCAGGGTGTAGTCGATACGACGGGAGGACTACGCGATCATCTAGAGGCTCCAATCGGCCTGACAGGTCACTGGAGCATCAAGTTCCTAGATGCAAATGGAACCGAGTTTGCCGCTCCCACGGGCAACGAGCTTAGCCTCGGTTGGACAATCGCTGACCAGACTCTTTTGGAGGTATACCAGGATCCAGGTGACGAGGGAGGCTTCGAGTTCCATCTTCGTGGACTCGCTGAGGGTGAGACGACGGTCATCCTATCCGTTCTTCACGATGGTCATTCGGATTTCTCTACGCTGCCGCTCTCGGTTCACATCGAATCTAAGACGGGTCAGCACGGTGAACCGGTTGGCGTTCGCGTCAAGGACGAGGAAAGCGGACAGGTGCTGACCGAATCCCCCTTAGCCGGCCAAGGCGAGACAACAGGATCGCTGACGGTGGCGCAAGGTGACAGCACCGATCACTTTGAAGCCAAGTTCTTCGACGACAAGGACGTTGAGTTTCAACCCTCCGTTCCCGCTCACTCGCTTGGGATTGCGGTCGCGGATACATCGTTGCTTGGATTCGATCCACCAGCAGATCCCGAATTCTGGGCCTTCCGGATCATCGGCAAAGCAGCTGGATCGACGACGATCACGTTGTCGATACTCCACGACGGGGACACAGAGGAAACGTTTGCGACGATACCGGTTGCAATTAGTGCACCGTCTAACTAGGCTCCGCGGGGACCGGAAGAGGAAGGAACCAGTCTACCCCTACTTCATCAGCGAAAGATGGATCGGGTCACTTGTCCTTCTCTTCCTCCTCGCGGGATTCTCTAACTCCGAACAGCCGGTCGATGTGGTGGGCTATGTCGTCGATAGCCAAACTAAACAACCGGTTGAAGAGGTGGCGGTGCGTCTGTCAGGCACACCGCGTGGGACATCGACCGACGACAATGGTCAGTTTATGTTCACGCTGTCGACCGGCAGTCATGTCCTCTCCTTCTCTAGGATCGGGTACCGCGGTTTATCGCGTGAGGTCAGCATCTCCGGAGAAGTGGTCTCAGCTCTTCGGGTGGAGCTGGAGCCCCGGGTGCTGCTCTTGCAGGGTATCGATGTCCTGTCCCATTCCCCGGACACGCGTTTCGAGGAGTTCCAGGAATCGTTGGGGATCCTAAGCGGGAAGGACCTGGAAAAGAACTACAGCCTTACGCTTGCTGAGACGATCAGGAACGAGGTGGGGGTCGGTATCCGAAGCATGGGGCCGGCCCCCGCTCGCCCCGTGATACGCGGCCTCAGTGGCGATCGCGTCCAGATCACTCAGGCCGGATTGCAGTCCCGCGATCTCTCGGGCACCTCGGCGGATCACGCGATGACACTCGAGATGTTCAACCTCGAGCAGATCGAGATCATCCGTGGGCCGGGATCCCTCCTTTACGGATCGTCTGCCAACAGCGGCGTGATAAACGTCGTCAAGAATAAGTTCCCCAGAACACTCCCCACACAAGCCTGGGGCACAATCGATTTACGTGGGTCGACCGTAAACCGCGGCGGCCTTCTGGCAATGTCAATCGTCGCCCCCCTCGGTCCTCTCGGTGTGTCCGGGGAAACGACATACCGAGATACCCGGAATCAGCAGACACCGATCGGGGAGCTCGATAACACAGAGATCAACACTAACACCCTGATCGCCGGCGTCTCCTATGCCGGAGAACGTGGGTATGTCGGTGCCAGTTTTGACCAGTTCAACACGGACTATGGGATTCCCGGTGGCTTTATCGGGGGTCATCCGAACGGGGCGGACATTGACATCTTGAGACGGGTCTTCGATGCGAATGCATCCTATAAGTTCGAGGGTGAGTCGCTGGATCGGCTCGAGGCTTCTTTCGCTCGTACCCACTACCATCACTTCGAGTTCGAGTCGAATGGGAACATCGGCGCGGAGTTCCTGTTCCATGACTACCGTGGTGATCTGAGTCTGCACGTTGGGCCTGGTGATGGCCGGTCGAAGACGATCCTGGGCGCCAGCCTCTCACACTACGAACTCGAGCTCGGGGCGTTCGTGTTCACGCCGCCAACCAGTCAGCTTTCTGGCACCCTGAGCGCGTATCACGAAGCATCGAGAGAACGCTTCGAGCTGCAGGTCGCAGGACGTTACGCCTTCTCTTTTCTGAACCCTAGAGACTCCGAACGCGCTCGCGAGGGGTCTGGGGATTTGGACAGAAACTTCCACGGCTGGTCTGCGGCGGTCAGCCCGCTCGTGTCGATCTCCGATCGGCTCGCGGCCGGATTCTCGGTCAGCAGATCAGAGCGGATTCCGACGATCGAGGAGCTCTACAACGAAGGCCCTCATCTGGCAGCGTATACGTTCGAGGTGGGTGACGCGACACTCAGGTCGGAGAGAAGCTTCGGACTGGAGGCTTTCCTACACTACCGAAATCAGGGCATCGATGTGCTCGCGACTGGCTTCTGGAGCGAGTATGCGAACTTCCTGACGCCGCGCAACACGGGTGACATCAACTTCGCGTTGCTACTCCCGATCTACGCGATCGATGGTGTCGATGCTAGATTTCTCGGTTCAGAGTTCCGTCTAGCCACCCGTCCCGCAGATCGCCTTCTGGCGGAAATCGGCGTCAGCTACATTCACGCCGAGAACAGGGATGACGACCTACCTTTGCCGGGGATCCCGCCGCTGAAGGTGAACGGTACACTCGAATACCGACATCCTTGGCTGACGGTCGGGGCAAATGCCGAGGTGGCTGCCCAACAGGACCGCGTAGACAGATTCGAAATGCCGACGGCCGCGTTTGCTGTGTTTGGTCTGTATGCGCAGAAAGAACTCTCAAGCGACCAAATCCGTCATAGCTGGACGCTAACTCTCGATAACATGGCCAACACGGAGTATCGCAATCACCTCTCGCGCATTCGATCGGTGATGCCAGAGTCAGGCCGCAACCTGCGTCTAAACTATCGGATTTCCTACTTTTAGCCTTTGAGAGAACTAGGCTTAGCTCACTTTCCGCTTCGGCTCGCCGCGTAATCCTGCCGTAACGTTGTTGTGATAGCCAGATTGTACACTCTTCCTCGCTGATTCCCGAAGAGACCCCGAGGCTTTCACAATGCGTAATCTCATTCTGTTGTTACCGTTTTCTACATCCATGTTACACGCCGGAAAGTCGGTCACGATCGCACAGGTCCAGGGGGGCAACCACAGCTCGCCGCTTGTCGCCCATTATGCCGTCATCAAGGGGATCGCCCACTTCAATTCGGAGTTTCCAGACCCCGCCAGCGATCACGATCCCGTCCTCTCACGATTCCAACTTCTCTAGCCAACCGGAACTGAAAAAAGCACTGAGCTTTTTTACTCGATACAATTATTAGCCTAGACTAAATATATTATTGACAGCCCGACAGAAGCCTTTTAGCTTTGCCGCTCCTCCAAAGGCCTACTGTATGGACGACTTACGACATATTCCGACATGCATTCTCAAGCTGGTTGTGCTAGGTCTGCTGCTTGCGATGCCCCTTTCAGCGGAACAGGGGCCGGTCAACGGTACCGTGGTCGACTTCTTAACGGGTGAACCTCTTCCCGGGGCAAACGTCGTCGTCTTGGGAACAGGAATAGGTTCCGTTGCCGACTCAGAAGGACACTTCATTCTCAAACAAGTCGTATCGGACGAGTTCACGATCCGCGTCTCGATGGTCGGTTACGGCCAGACGGAAGTTCAGGTTGGCCATGAGACAGGACGCAATGGTCTCGTGATCAAGCTGACAGAATCCGACCTGCGTGGCAAGGATATGGTCATCACCGCGACCCGCACCAAGAAACACAAGCGCGACGTCCCGGTCATCGTCAACATAGTCGACGACAAACTTTTCGCGGACACACAGTCCGAAACGCTTGCCGATGGCATCGTCTTCCAGCCGGGTCTTCGCGTGGAGAACAACTGTCAGAACTGCGGCTTCACTCAGCTCCGAATCAACGGACTCGAGGGGGGCTACTCGCAGATCCTGATCGACGGTCGACCGATCTTCAGCGCTCTCAACGGCGTCTATGGTCTCGAGCAAATCCCGACATCAATGGTCGAGCAGATCGAAGTCGTTCGCGGCGGCGGTTCGGCCCTCTACGGCGGTAACGCGATTGCTGGGACGGTCAATGTCATCACGCGAGAGGCGATCAAAACGGGCTTCGACGTCACCGCCTCAAAATCATTCCTCAACGGGGGAGCAGATGACCACAAGGTCAGCGTCTCGACCACCTATGTATCCGACGATCTGCGTGCCGGTGTCTCGCTGTTTGGTCTGGCCCGTTCGCGCTCGCCCTACGACCACGACCATGACGACTTCTCGGAGATCGTAAAGCTCCAGAACGCCTCCTTCGGCCTGCGCAGCCACCTTAGACCGAGTCTCCTGAGCAAGCTTACCTTCGAATTCCACAGCCTGAACGAAGACCGCCGAGGCGGAAACCGCTTCGAGTTCAAACCCCACGAAGCAGACATCGCCGAATGGCTTGAGCATACGGTCATCGGCGGAAGCGTGGCGTATGAGAACGTGCTCGCGACGGACGAACTGAACGAGGTCGAGTTCTACCTTTCCGCGCAGCGGACATCACGAGACAGCTACTACGGTGCAGGGCGCGACCCAAACGCTTATGGTGAGTCCCTGGATCGCACAATCGCGGCAGGAGGCCATTACTCAAGGTCTGCGTCCTCGACGAACGACCTGACCTTCGGAGCAGACCTCAAGTACAACCGTCTTGAAGACGAGATCGTCGGATACCAACGCTTCACGGATCAGTCGATCACAACGGTCGGCGCTTATGCACAGACGGATTGGAAGCCAGTCGAACTCGTGAACCTGCTCCTGGGCGCTCGCCTCGACAAGCATTCGTTCGTCGACAATCCGATCGTCAGCCCGCGTGCGAACCTGCTGCTTCGCCTGAACGGGGAAAGCCAGATCCGCCTTTCCGGCTCGACCGGCTATCGCGCCCCGCAGACCTTCGACGAGGACCTGCACATAGAGTCCGTCTCAGGCGAGGCTCTCCTGATCGAGCTCGCTCCTGATCTTGGCACGGAGCGATCCTGGAGCAGCTCAGGTTCCTACGACCACTCCTACAGTAACCCAGACTACTACTGGGGGTTCACGCTTGAGGGCTTCTACACGAAGGTGACAGACGCTTTTATCCTCGAGGACAACGGTGAGGATACGGCCGGCAACTTCCTGCTCCTGAAGAAGAACGGAGGCAGTGCGGTTGTGAAAGGGGCAACACTAGATCTCCGAGCCTCGACGTGGAAGACTTCGTTCCAAGCTGGCCTGACCCTGCAGTCGAGTCGGTATGACGACCCGGTCGAGTGGGCAGACGGACTGTTCTCGGATCTAATGCTTCGTACTCCGGGTCTCTACGGCTACTACGCCGCATCCTGGCAGTTCGCGTCCTTCGCGAGCGCGGCGGTTTCTGGTATCTACACAGGTCCGATGGATGTGCCACATTTGGCCGGCTACATCGCAGAAGATCGGCTCGAGCGATCAGATGCCTTCTGGGAGGCGAACGCATCATTCGATCTCGACCTAGGGCTCGGAGGACAGCTTCCGGAACTGGAAATCAAGGTTGGAATCAAAAACATCTTCAACGGCTACCAGAGCGACTTCGATCAGGGCATTGATCGCGACGCAGGTTACATTTACGGACCAAGACAACCGCGGACCATCACGGCATCGATGAAAGTAGCCTACTGATATGGGCTCCAGGACGAGGACTTAGCTTACACAAGGAGGTGTGTGAGCCCTATTCTCAACCACGACCACTACACGGTGGTGGCGCCTGTCGGCATTCATCCGGGACGGGATCTCAAGTTCACCGTTGACAGGGCCTCGAGTTGGAATGCCACGACACTTCATGGGGGCGACGCTACACGACCCACTTCCCCCCTGCCTACGTTGTGGACTGAGATCCGAGCGAGATAGGCCAAGCTTTAGAGGTTCCCAATTCGTCAGAAGACCCGCATCTCGGCGTTAATCTACACTTCCCTTCTACCTATGAGGCTTATGCGCAGCATAAGAGCCATCGTTTCCGGAATCGCGTTCGTCTCTCTCTTTGGTGGATCAGTCGAAGCAGAATGGCTTACCTATCCTAGAGGCTTGGTTCGCGCGGACAGCACGGACACGTTGGTTATGGTCGAGGTTTACACTGACTGGTGCGCCTACTGCAAGAAACTCGACCGCCGCGTCCTCTCGCGGGATGACGTCAAGGCTGTCCTCAAACAGCACTACACGACCGTCAAACTGGATGCGGAAAACGATACGCCGATGGCCCGCATCGGAGACGAAACGCTCAACTCGCGCAAACTGGCGAGGAAGTACGGCGTGACGACGATTCCCACCTGTCTGATTCTTGCACCGAACGGTAAGCTTCTCAAGAAGCTCGTCGGCTATCATCCGCCGGAAGACTTTTTAGCATTCCTCCGGTCTCCTCTGGCGTCTCAAACTCACTGATTCGTTATCCTCGTCGCATTCGATGCGAACGACGTCCGCGTGCCGCTCACCCAACGTGGCGACACGCGACATACTGCCAAAATGCTGGCGGACATGTAGCACGTGAATAAGTATGCCACCTGCCTGATACTTTAATCGAACGGTCAGTTGGACAAACGGATCGTGGGTGTTCAGCCTCGCAAGAAGCTGCTT
>DPVD01000356.1:9707-14292 GCA_003526745.1 Candidatus Latescibacterota bacterium | reverse complement strand
GCTCGACATCAGAAAGATCAAAGCTGAGAACGGCGGCACGGACCGATTCGCCGACGCCGTCCCGATGGTGGCGTCAGCCGGCGATGTAGTCATGGCCAACAGGCAGGTCCTGCACGGTTCGTTTGCCAACACCTCCTCCGACCTTCGCGTAACCATCAACTTCGGCTTCCACAGACGATCCTCGGTGATTGGTGTGAAGCGAGAAGACGGGGCCATTTATGACGAGGAACACATCAGGGCAAGAAGTCGAATCATCGCCCTCGCGATCGATGCGAGGAGACAGAGATTCCCTGAGGAAACATCGTTCGTATACAAGCCGCTGGTCGATGATCCAGATGACACGACCTGGAACGAACAGACGCGCGAGCAACTGCTTAAGAACTATCAACTTCTCGACTTGCCGCTCTGAGACCCAAGCGTGACATCCAGTAGTAGCTTGCGATCGTCCAGTACAATCGTATGCTGCTACCGAAAATCTAGGACGGCACTCTGGCTTCCTAGGTCATCCCCCGGAGGCGAGGGCGAAGACAGGAATCCGAAGAGGCAATAACTAGCACTTCTGTAATTCGTGGGATTGTGTATGACCGTCCCTCGCTAAACCCTCTGCCGCGAAGATCACGGCTTCGAAAACTCGGGATGACCGATGCGCGCGTGCAACGGTCGTAAACACACCGTCCGAACCCCTGCTAAGAACAAGGAGACCGCATGACCCCATTCCAGGAGCGCCTCCAGGGCAGTATACCGGCCTTGGTGACACCGCTAAAACAGGACTTCACCGTCGATTCCGATGCCATTAAGAAGACAGCCATACGCGCTCTGGATAACGGATCTCAAGGTGTCGTGGTTGTGGGTACGTCAGGCGAGTTCGCAGGTATCAATGACGGTCAGAGAGCAGTTGCTATTAAGTCCGTCGTCGAGGCCTCTGGGGGGCGCGGTCCAGTCATCGTGGGCTGCGGTCAGCCCAACGTCGCCCAAACGCACGACCAGGCAAGAGAAGCGGCCGATCTGGGCGCAGACGGTATCCTCGTCAACCCGCCCTTCTACTTCCCTATGTCGCAGGACGAGGTCGTCAACTTCTTTGCCGACCTCGTCAAAACCTCGCCCATACCTGTTATGCTCTACAACATCCCGAGTATGACAAAGGTGAGTGTTGAACCGAGTACACTGCCCCGTTTGAGGGATGAAGGTGTACAGGGCTGCAAGGACAGCTCGGACCGCCCATCCAACACACTCGCCTACCTGAAGGCTGTGGGTAAAGGGTCTGACTTCAGAATCATCGTGGGTGGTGAGTCTTTCTTCCTCCACCTTCTGGATGCAGGCGTCTGCGGTACAACGGGTCTGGTGCCAGGAATCGCGCCTCAACATGCGGCCGGCGTCTACGAGGCATGGGCTTCGGGTGATCACTCAGCTGCCTTCAAAGCGCAGCACGATGCGAACGCCTTTGCGGACATCATCCGAAACTATGGTCCCTTCCCTATCGGATCGGGCAAAGCCGTACTGAGTGGGCTGAACTTGATGGAGAGATGGGTAGCTCCACCCAAGTCGCCTCTTGCGGAAGAGGAAGCTGGCAAGGTTTTTGAGTTGGCGAAGCCCTATCTACCCGAATTCGCAGAAACCCTGTATCCCTGATAAGCCCCTACCAGACGCTGGTTCGGTCATAGAAGAAGAACAACAGGTTACGCAGCCTCACAGTCGATAAACCTTTGAGGCCGTTCGGCGGAACAGAGCGTCTTTCTCATCCTCGCTAAAGTCGGCGGCGATCTTCTTGAACGCGTTGTATAGAACGTGGTAAGAGACCGATGCCTTCTCAACGGGGAAGTTGCTCTCAAACATACATCGGTCCACTCCCAAACACGAGATTGCGTGCAAATAGTATGACCTTTGGTCTTCAGCGATCTCATCCGATGTCGGCGGCAGATCTCGATCTTCCCATTCTCTTCCGTTCACACCCTGAGCCAGACCACCGATCTTGCCATAGACATTCGGACAGTCACTTAGCGCAGTATAGCTCCTGCTCCACTCCTCAAAGACTTCGACTCGCCGCGACGCATACGGGCCGATGCCGAGCACGCCACCTAGGTGATTCAGGATGATCGTTGTCTCAGGGCAGGCGCGTGCAAGCTTCACAACCTCGGGAATCTGCGGGTGATAACACCACGCATCAAAGCTCAACCCCATGTCACCAAGCGTTCGAACACCAGCCTGAAAGTCGGCATCTAGGAACAGATTTGGTGGAGGATCGATCCGTGAGTTTGGCACATCAGGGCTGGCATCCCAGCTCCCGTGGTGCCGGATTCCTCTGAACAATCCTTTCCCCGCTTCAACGTGAGCTCTAAGCACTGCTCGGACATCAGAGCCGACGCTCAGGTCTGCGTGTCCTACGATCCCGGCCACGGTCGCTCTCCCATCGCCTCTAGATTCTTCTGCGAGCTCGACAACAAACTTGGTCTCTCCGACTGGGGCCATCTTGCCCTGATAGTCACGATACTCCGCACCACACTCGACAAAAACAGTCTGCTGGATGTTGTGTCCTGAATTCGTATCCTCCCACAGATGGTCGAGCAGATAGGGGTATCCTCTGGGAGGTCCATCGTTCCAAAAGTGATGGTGGGGATCCACGATAGGACGATCCGGATCTATGATCTCTTCGGTGATCTGTGAAAGCCATTCTGGTCTTACGAACACTATTTCCTCGATTTGTTTTTTCGTCCCAGCCGAAACATCTATGAACAAGACGCTTCGGGCAGATCATTTGAACAAAGCTGAGAGCATCCCACAGAACCGGGCAGAGTGTCGTTCCCTGAACTGTCGACGTTACGGAGAGGATGTCTGACAACAGACCGGCTTGCGCGCATTCAGGTGACGATATACAATCTGAGCGAACAGGCAGTCCGCAGTCTTGTGGCTTTCTCAAGAACCTGTTCACAGATCAGGCCGGGTAGATATCTCCCCAAGGCATCGGGTATCTTCGCTCCCACCCGGGTCGACCGAACTCGGAGCTGCTCGAATGGCTGAAGGTGTAGACCCGCTCGGAGAAGCTTCCCTCGTCCATCGATCGCATGACCTCGGTCGTCAACGCCACGTCCAGCCTTCTGAACACGTCAGCACAGGCCGGATCCCCCGCCCGATTCTGCTCCTCAGTCGGGTCATCCTTTAGGTTGAACAGGTGGTAGCCCTGAGGATATTTAACGAATTTCCACTCGCCGTCGCACGCCATCCAACCGCTTCTCAGCATCCCGAAAACGACATCGCGGGACTCGTCACCAATCCCGATCCCGGGCAAGGGTCTTGCATCTACATACGATGGGATCGACGCACCCGAAAGACCGATCAGCGTAGCGGTGACATCTGTCAAGGTCACGAGGTTCGATGAAACAGTCGGGGCCATTTCTGGATGTCGAACGAGCATCGGCACGTGACAGGAACCCTCGTAAAATGTCCCCTTCCCGCTCAGCCCGTGGTCACCCAGGTAGTCTCCGTGGTCTGACGAAAAGATAATGATCGTGTTGTCTAGTAGCCCCTTCGCGTCTAGCGCGGACACGATTCGTCCGACCTCCAGATCGATCTGCTTCACGAGTCCCGCATAGTAAGCTCTTTGTCTCGCATAGGTCGCATCGGTAGGGGGATTGTCATTCTTTACAGCATACCAGCTCTTGCGTGAAGAGTCGGAACGTGATCGTCTCGGAGCACGCATTACGGCTAGATCCTCAACGTTCTGGGGAATCGGTTCTGGCATCGCCGATTCATCGAAGGTCGCGTAGTCTTCCGCGGGATCGTAAGGTGAGTGTGGACCGGGGAAACCGACCATCATCGCAAACGGTGCATCGCCGTCGTAGGCCTCGATCCACTCCGAAGTTTTCACACCCACAAAATGATCAACGTTGTACTCCCACGGCAGTGGGCTGACGCACGCCTGATGGTATTTGTGATACTCGGGAACGTCGGCAAACGAGCGCTTGCTATATCCCGCCTTGTCCAGAAAGTGATGGTAGTCGTCTTCTATATATCCCCAGAGCTTGTCCTCAGCGATGATCCGATCCTGGAAACCAAACCGTTTCTCCCACGGGTAGAAGTGCATCTTCCCCGTCGCCAGGGTGACGTAGCCCTGATCGTTCAGGATCTCCGGCCACGTTTGCAGCCCACACGAGCCATAGTCGGGCCTCAGATACTGTCCGTTGTCCATCACCCCTGTCTTAATTGCATTCATCCCCATCAGCAAGGCCGCGCGAGCGGGCACGCAAACAGGATGCTCCGAGTAGCAGTTCTCGAATCGTACGCCAGACTCGCATAGAGCATCAATGTTGGGTGTGTCGATAAACGAGGCGCCATAGCAGCTCAAAAAATCGTGTCTGAGCTGATCTGGCATGATGAAAAGAAGGTTGGGCTTATTGGTCATGTGAGTTCTGAGAGAAAAAGTGTTTCTAACTTGTCCATAAAGGGTTCCGGAAGCAGCGAGGCTTCAGAATGAAGGAATAAATGGCTGTTGGTCTATGGATATTTTTGATTGAACAATGCCTTTCTGTTTCTACTGATCTATTACTGATCCATCCACGTGCAGTCGCGTATTCCGTTTCCGATTGATGAA
>DPVD01000356.1:771-9414 GCA_003526745.1 Candidatus Latescibacterota bacterium | reverse complement strand
TTCCGTTTCCGATTGATGAAGGGGTATTTCTCCTGCGCATCTTCCGCGAGCTCCACACCGATACCTGGCCGGTCCGGTATCGTGATGAACCCGTCTTTACACTCGAGCACTTCCTTCACGATTTCTGATTTCGGTGGCTCGCCTTCGCCCGTTGGATATTCCTGAAGCGCGAAGTTGGGAACGCTGGCGGCAATCTGGATACAGGCGGCCGTACTGACCGGGCTCAACGGATTGTGAGGCACAACGCCGACGTGATTCGCTTCAGCCAGCGCAGCTATCTTCTTGGCGTGTGTGATTCCGCCGCACATACATACGTCCGGCCGGACATACTGGACCGCATTCCGAGCCAACAGCATCTGAAACTCGTAGATCGTGTGTAGACGTTCTCCCGTCGCGATCGGTATGTTGATCTTCTGAGCCACCTCGGCCATAGCATCGAAATTATCTGGCCGAATCGGGTCTTCGAAAAAGAAGGGTCGATATGGTTCGATCGCACGACCGAGTGCGATCGCTTCGTGCGGCTCCATACGTCGATGGATTTCGATACACAGGTCGACCGAATCGCCGACAGCATCCCGATACGCCGCCACGGTGTCTGTCGCATCCTTGACCTTGTCGGAATGCGACATGTAATAGGGCTTCTCTCGCTGCTCATCTAGGAACGGCGTCAGGTGTCCAACGGCCTTGAAGCCCTGCTTCTTCGCGTCCACACAACCCTGGATCAATTTCTCCTTCGTGTCTCCTTTGACGTGGTAGTATACTCGCGCCTTGTCACGCACCTTCCCGCCGAGCAGCTGATACACGGGCACATCGAAATGCTTGCCCGCAATGTCCCAGAGAGCAATGTCGATGGCACTGATCGCACCCATGATCGCCGCGCCCCTGAAGTGCGTGCCTCGATACAGATTCTGCCAATGGTGTTCGATCAGAAGCGGATCCTTACCGACGAGATAATCACGGTAGCTCTCCATCACGGAAGCAGAAGCCTGCAGGTAGCCCCACGTGCCGGATTCTCCGAGACCCGTGATTCCGGCATCCGTGTGGATCTTCAGGAACAGGTATCGGTTGATTGGCAGGATTTCCAGATCTGTGATCTTCATTGTGATTCCTATGCGGTCTTATCGTTTGTCCAAGTATTTCTATCGTGCCGGTGTTAGCCAGTCTTCGGTCGCTAAAGGCGTCACACCTGCCGCTTGATCCTTTAGGAAGGCGATTTCATCCGCTTCGATCGGCGAAAATTCATGTGCAAGCTCGACGGCCATCCGAAACAGCCCAGGGTCGCCCGGAGGAATGGCAGCTGTGATCGGCTGCGACAACGCGAACCGCAGCGCGAGCTTCGCCAGCTCCGCATCGTCCACCGGCTCATACCAGCAGCGGTCATATTGTCGTTCGCCACCTTTGGGAATCCGCCCTCTCGCCAGCGCCTTAAGTGCCAGCTTCCCCATCCCTTTGCCCGTCGCCTTCTCCAGAACACAGGGACCAAAATCCGCCTCGAGGAAGTTCACCCAGTTGATCGGGAAGAGTACGGAGTCGAACTCGAAAGCATCCATCAAGGCGAGTGCCACCTCATCCGAATGCGCCGAGAACCCGAGATATCGAACCAAGCCTTTCTCACGCGCCTCGATGAAAGTTTCAAGCGCTCCATTCGGGGCGGTCACCTGGTCGAAATCATCCCAGGACTTCATTGCGTGTAGCTGATAGAGATCGAAGTGATCCGTTCGGAGACGCTTTAGAGACCTTTCGAGCTCCTCACGCGCACCTTCCTTGTCGCGGACACCGGTCTTGCACGCGAGAAAGACATCCTTCCGATACGATTCGAGTGCCGGCCCCAGACAGATTTCCGCAGTCCCGTATCCGGGTGCGACATCGAAGTAGTTGATCCCGTTTTCGACGGCGAAAGCCACCCGCTCGTTTGCCTCTTCGGGCGTTGTATCTCTAGCGACGATACCGCCAAACCCAATGAGCGACAGCATCTCAGCTGTGTTCCCGTATGCTCGCTTGTCCATTGATTCTCCTAGTTTCCCGTGCGCCTGTTAGTTTCCGTAGTCCTTCTGGTGTGCTTCATTCAGGATCTTTGCGGTCTTGTCCGCAAACCTGATTGCGCTGTTGTCCTTGGGCGCATACCCGATTACACGCTTTGCGTTCGCAAGACTCCAGAAATTGTGCGAGTTCCCACTTATCCCGTAGAAAATCTGGAACGGGACTCCATTCGCATCGTTGATATTTTTCGTCTCGAGACTCTTCACGACCAGCTGAATCTGGTCGCGCACGCTCAGGTAAGCGCCAAGTCCGCGATGCATACTCTTCAGATCTTCGGCCGAAGCGCGAAGGATATCGGTCTCACGAGGGCCACCGATCCGCAGCTGCACCACCTCAAGCTTCTTTCCTTCGGAAACGTTGCCCGTCGCGAAGGCGAAACCTAGAAGCTCATACGCTGCCTTGGCCCAACCGTAAAAGTTGTCTGACAGCGGGACCATATCCGGCGTGACGTATTCCATCCGGTCCGACCAGATCAGCCGCTCGTAATAGTCGGCTGCGTGGTTCGAACTGATCACAACGACGCGTCTCACACTTTCTTCGACACACGTCTGGTACACGTTGTAGGCCATCTTCACATTATCGTGCTCAGCGAAGAAGCGGCCCTCGGGCGTGTCCGACCGCGTGAAACCGCAGTGGAGGACCGCATCAGTACCCTGGAAGTGTTCGCGATAATTATCTCGGTTCTCGTCCAGCAGATCCGTAACAACGATCCCCGGGATCTTGTTCCCCTGCCGATCCGTCGACTTAACGTCGAGAAGAGTCAGGTCGTATCGCTCGCGGAGTGCATCGAGCATCCGGCCCGCCACATACCCAGAGGCTCCTGTGATCACCAGCTTCATCGTTCTTCGGCCTCCCATAATAAATAAACGGCCATTTATGCAATACACACTCTATACCCAGATGTTCACGATGTCAAGCAGGGTGCTCCACCAGATCAATTCGAGGATCCTTTCCAAACACAAAGACACGCCCTTCCGGATAGAAAGACAGGATTAGACTTAGCTAAAGATCCAGCAATGAAGGCGGTTTTCTCGGGCGGCGAAGATTATTTATATATCTCTTCCTGTTCACTTAGCTATGGCTCGATGAAATCACTAGAGCCTCTTCTTCAAGGAGTCTGCCGATTTTGTTCCAAACCGATTTCAGAAAAGAGGAGTTCATCGCAAGACGCACGCGAGTTGCCAACACAATTGGCGAGGGCGCTGTCGCGGTCATCCAAGGTGGACCTAAGGAGCCCTCACACGACCTGTTCCGCCAGACCAACGACTTCTATTATTTATGTGGCGTGGAAGTCCCGCACGCCTACCTCGTGATCCAGGGGGGGGCCGGATCGTCGACGCTGTTCCTTCCGCATCAACCCGACGAACGCGCCGAAGCCGAAGGTGAAATACTATCCCCTGCCAGTGCCGAAGCGGCGTGCACGCTGACGGGTCTCGACCAGGTGTCAGGCATCGAGATGCTGGTTTACACTCTTGGGAACAGCCTAAACATCCACATCCCAATGCGTGAGGCTGAAGGTGCCCGTATGAGCTGGGACACCCTTAGACGAGCGCATCAGGAGGCGATGGCCGATCCTTGGGACGGTCAACCTGAGCGTGGACGCGCATTCATCAGCCTGATCCGATCGCATTTTTCTCGTGCAGAGATACACGACCTCGCTCCCGTAATCGATTCGCTTAGGCTTATTAAGAGTGACGCAGAGGGAGACTTTTCGCGCATGGCGGGCAGGCTGACTGCTTTGGCAGTGGTCGAAGCGATGCGGTCGACACGACCAGGTGTGATGGAATATCAGCTGGAAGCAGCCATGCGTTATGTCTACCTCGTCAACGGATCACGGGATGCGGGTTACAGAGCGATCATTGCGAGTGGCGAAAACACTTGGTATGGCCACTACGTGGCGAACGATCAGCCACTCACCGATGGTGACCTAGTCCTCGCTGATTGTGCACCCGACTACCACTACTATACAAGCGACATCGGCAGAATGTGGCCGGTCAACGGACGATACTCGGACATACAACGTGAGCTGTACGGGTTTATCGTTGAGTATCACAAGGTTCTTCTCGATGTCATCCGTCCGGGTGTACACCCGGACGAGATCGCAGCGCAGGCAGCCAGCAGAATGACGACTGTCGTGGACAACACCGAATGGTCTAAACCGGCATACGAAGCATCGGCTCGTCGGTCGCTCGAGAAGATGCACCTGACCCACCCGGTCGGTATGGCCGTGCACGATGTCGGCCACTACACGGATAAGCCGCTCCGTCCTGGTCTGATCATCACGCTGGATCCGATGATGTGGGTTCCAGAAGAACGACGGTATATTCGGGTAGAGGATACCCTCCTGATCACGGAAGACGGGTATGAGAACTTGACGGCTGAGGCGCCGCTCGATCTCGACGATGTGGAGGCTGTCATCGGAACCGGCGGTATGGTCCAGAGCCACCCTGCCATTCTGTAAGCGACGTGCGAAGAGAATTCCATGACGACTGAATTCAATCCCTTTATCGGTGTCACACCGGCGATCCTGACACCCTTCAAAGGGGGGACCGGCAGCATTGACTTTGATGCTCTGCTGGAAAACGCAAACGCCTCGTCGAAGCGGATATGGCATCGAAGGTGTGGCCGGGCACCATGAGAAACTGGCCGCATTTGACCCCGAAAAACTTAAGGAGGGGTTGGCTCTGCTGATCGCCAAGGAGATGGAGTCGAAGCTCGCCGAATCCTAAGGTCCCTGATCGACTGCCCTACCTAGATGGTTGCCAGAAACATATCGAACCCTAGCTCCTTACAAGTAACAGAGGGAGGCGGACGAACTTACTCACTCATTTTCTCTTCCGAGATACAGTAGAGTGAGTTTCTGCCACGAATGTAGAGTCTGCCTCCTGACAACGCGATCGACGCATCGACATAGTCGTCGAGACTGTTTCTGCTCAGCACCTTGTATTCATCCCCACTCTTGATCACGAGCGTCGTACCACCTCGCCCCGTCAGGTATACACATCCATTCGCCGCCACGGGCGACGCATAAACCTCCGAGATGCCTTCTAAACGCTGCCTCGTGTAGACGGGCTCCCCTGTCCTGGCATCCAGACAGCTCAGGATGCCCCTGTTCCCCTTAAGAAAATAGATCCTGTCTTCATACACGAGCGTGGATGGTATATACGGAGTGTCCTGTCCGTATCGCCACACGACTGCTTCCGATTCGGTCAAATCTCCCCTGGCCTTTTCAGGATCGATCGCCTGAAGCGCCGCTCCTCGAAAGCCACTCGCAAGGTAGACCAGTCCGTTCGCATAGACGGGTGACGGAATCACGTTAAAAGTCATTCCGCTGCTCACCCATATCTCCTCACCGGTATTCAGATCGTAACCACGGGAATGGTTTGTCGCAGCCACGATCACTTGGGGCCTACTGCTGAAATCCCTCACGAGTGGCGTGGACCAGGATGTCCCTTCGTCCCGCTCCCGACGCCACCGCTCGCTGCCCGTCCGCTTGTCGAGCACTACAAGGAACGAGGCCCCCTCGTGATCCCAGTTAACAACGAGGTTTTTGCCATACAATGCGGGTGAACTGCCTTCACCGAAGGCAAGCCGTGTCTGTTGATTACCCAGATCTTTCGACCAAAGTTCCTTTCCGTTCAGGTCAAAACAAAAGATACCACGCGACCCAAAGAAGGCTATTAGATGTTCGCCATCGGTGACCGGTGAATTCGATGCCCACGTTCCGTCTCTATGAGTTCCCTCGTGCGGGGTATCCGTGATCGCCGTCCTCTGCCAGATGACCTCACCTGTTGAAGCATCCAGCGCCAGAACAGCGTAATCAAGCTTACCGGAAGGCACGATCCCCTGACGCCATCCGAATCCTGACTCAACACCGACACTTCCTTCAGACGAAATGGCCGTCGTCAGGTAGATCCGACCGTCCCAGATGATCGGTGTCGAGTTGCCACGCCCTGGGATGGACTTTTTCCATAGTACGTTCTCGCTTTCACTCCAGCTCACTGGCGGATTCGAGTAGTGTGCGATTCCAGAACCGTCCGCGCCTCGCCAGGCCGGCCAATTTGCGTCGCCCCAGGCCCCTGAACTCAGAATGCCCAACCAGATCGCAAACAATAACACAACGCTGGCTTTCTTCATCGAACTCCTTGAACCTTGTTGGATGTGGCTGTATCGGGTATCAATATAGATTAAACGCTCACGGCCGTCCCGCCACTGACAATCGACTTGACCAAAATTTCCAAAGGAAAGCCAAGTGAAGGATCCAAAACCCACTCGCCTGGGGCTGCTTTACACGATCCTATTGCTATCCACTATCGCTCTGGCATACATCTGGATACCGTCAACCGGACATCGCCAGATGAACGTCATGTTGACAATATCGACGGTCGTCGTAGCCATTCTGCTCATTTTCATATGGGCAATGGCCTTTGCCAGACTCCCTGGAGGAATACGCCTCAGAATCGCCGGCGCCTTCATGCTCTTCCTCATCCTGGCATTCTCGACCCTCCGGATCAGAGGCGTTACGGGGGACCTTGTCCCCATTCTCGCGTGGCGCTGGTCAGAGCAGTCCTTCGGCACCGTCCTCTTTTCGTCGGAAGTCAGCGGTGTGCAGACGCAAGATTTTCCGCAATTCTTGGGGCCTTACAGAAACGGGACGATCGGCGACAAGGAGCTAATCTCGTGGGAATCGAACCCTCCCAAGGAGGTCTGGCGCATCAAGGTTGGTGAGGGATGGGCCGCCTTCGCCGTTTCCGGACAGATCGCGGTGACCCAAGAGCAACGTGGTGAAGAGGAGTGTGTTGTCGCGTACGATTTAGCCACGGGTGAACAGCTATGGGTTCACGCGGACGAAGCCCGATATGCCTCGGCGCTCGGCGGCGTGGGACCACGCGCAACCCCAACGATCGACGAAGACCGCGTCTACACGATCGGGTCGACGGGCCTCTTCAACTGTCTGGACGTAGAGACCGGATCTCTCCACTGGTCAAAAAACATCCTAGATGAAAACAGCGGGCGTCAGCCGGAATGGGGACTCGCGGGATCTCCTCTCATCCTGGACAAGCTCGTCATCGTCAGTCCCGGCGGCAGCGCCGATCGCTCACTTGTCGCATACAGCAAAGACACGGGTGCATTCGTGTGGGGCGGAGGAACTGTCCGCGCCGGTTACAGCTCACCTTCACTGCACACGGTGGCCGGTCGAGAGCAGATCCTGATTTTCAACGGCGGCTCCGTAGCTGGACACGACCCGGCTGACGGCAAAGTACTGTGGGAAGTCGACTGGCCTTTGACCTATGGGTGCGTCGCCCAGCCGCTCCCAATATCAGAAAACCGTGTCTTCGTCTCGACCGGATACGGCATCGGCTGCAAGCTATTTGAGATCAGCACAGAAAACGGACAGTTTCGTGCAGACCTCCTCTACGAGACACCCAGACTAAAGGCCAAGTTCGCAAACTTCGTCCACTACGAGGGATACATTTACGGGCTTGACGATGGTGTCTTCGTGTGCTTGGATCCGGAAACCGGCCAGCGAAAGTGGAAGCGCGGCCGCTATGGTCATGGTCAAATCCTGCGCGTTGGAGGCAAGCTGATCGTGCAGACGGAAGATGGGGAAATCGTGCTCGTCGAATTGAACCCAGAGAAGCTGATAGAACTGGCGAAACTTCCGGCTCTGAACAGCAAGACCTGGAACAACCCGATTCTGGCGGGATCACTGATGATCGTCAGGAACGATCGAGAGGCGGTCTGTTACGAGGTCGGGCTGGAAGACGATGCCATCTAGCCTTACAAGCCATAAAGGCCAGCCACGAAAGGCACGAAGCAGAATCACCCGCTCACAACTATCCTAGTGCTCGACCTTCAGCGTCTGGATTATCGGCGCCCTGAGTGCGGCACTGGCAGCCAAGCGGCCAAACAGGATGCCCGCTACTGCCACAGCCAATAGAAGAAACAGGACCTCCTGCAGCGGAATCGAACCGGCACGTTCCAGGATGGTCGGTAGGACTGCGAATATACCGGATACGGTTCCGATCAAAACGCCCAGCACGACCAACAGGCTGGTCTCATACAGAAGCATCATCTGCAGGTTTCGCTTCGAGAATCCAATCGCTCGCATGCCGGCAAGCTCTCCCCGACGCTCTGCCGCATTCCGAACCATCATTACTGCAATACCCAACATACCGAGCAAGGCGCCCAAACCGCCGATCATTTGAAACGTTGCCATGTAGGTGTTTTCGACGGCTCTGTAACGGGCGAGTCTAAATTGGCTTGTCACGACATCCATCCCGTATGCCGACAGATTTTTCTCCCACCACGACCCTGCTTTGTCTTGCGCACCCATTGTGTTCAACGCGAAGAAACTGTAACCGTAAACAGACGGGAACAGCTCGGTAAACGGCTTCTCCCCAATCATCACCTCGCTCTGAAGCACACTGCCTTTCAGCAAGGCCACGAATCGAAGTTTGACTGGTTTTCCCTGTTCATCCTGAATCACAATATCTTGACCCAGTCCGGAGTGCAGAATCCACTGAACGGAGTTGAAATCACCGATGGCGGGTATCGCGCCGTCTTCGAGCGGCGTTTCGAGTCCACGCCACGGGTTCTGTA
>DPVD01000356.1:0-464 GCA_003526745.1 Candidatus Latescibacterota bacterium | reverse complement strand
CGCCACGGGTTCTGTACGTCGACACCCTCCGCCACGGCCTGGAACTCGAACCCTCCTCGATCGACCGTACGCTCAGGAACCCCGAGAATCCTAGGCTGCCCTGGTCGATGCAGATTCAAACAACTCACATCCTCGCCCGGACGCAGTCGGTATCTATGAACCTCAACTGGTCCCATCTGACCAAGCTGACTTGGCGAAAACCCAAAGTCCATCAGGACTTTCCGGTCACCAAGGTCCTCCCCGATCTGGATCGTAGACTCACCGATCCATCGGAATCCACCAGCTCCGGCCGGGATTCTGCTTCCTGAATCCTCGTTACGATTCAGGGCCACCGTGACCAGCACAAACACGGCCAAGGACACGAGCGTTACACTGGCCATCGTGCGTCCCGGGAAACGCAACAACTGAGTCTGGGCAAGAGCAAACGTCGATCGTCCCGGCTCGCCACTCCTTGTAGCAAGCAC
>DPVD01000102.1:0-2890 GCA_003526745.1 Candidatus Latescibacterota bacterium | reverse complement strand
GCCGACTGGCATACCACCGGAGATCTCACGAACGCGATCTAAGAAGCGGGGAAAAGTCCTGGATGGTAATGAGGTCCTCGAAGTTTGGCAGCTACACAACTTGCCCTAAGGGTCCGTGGCAACCCTCTGTAATTACCTTGGTTGAGAACGATGAAGGCGTGGGATCAGGATATCGCTGTCCTGATCGTGCGGTTGCCCTTCCCAGTGCGCGTCTTCGCCGGCATTATCGCGGTTACGATAGGCGTCCATCGCATCGGGCACGCTCAGGCGGTGGAATCGACTCTTGAACCAGCCGTCGTCAGTCAGCGTAATCTCGCGGAATCCGAAGGGATATCCGATTAGGCAAGAGGTGTCAGCGATAAGAAAGTCCCGGTAGGCAGATATGCGGTTCAGGTGTCGATGGCCCGTCAAAACGAGCACAACAGATTCACACGCCGAGATCGTATCGAGCAGCCGTTTCGCATCGACCACGCATCCTTGACCGTGTGACCCGGGCTCGGTCTGCGTATCAGGCAAGACCCACGTATGGAGGCAGAGAATAATCGATTTCCCGGCGGCCTTGGCAGAGGAGTTCGCCTCGCGAAGCAGAAGGTCGTGTTCGTCCATCCATTGACCGGTTCCGTGGGTTTTCGTGTCACCGAGGAAGACGTTGGCTCGCCCGACCCTGAGAGTTTCCCCGATATCGTCCAATCTTAGGATGAAGTCTGTGTCGTAGACGGCGTGGAAGCTGTCGAAGGACCAAGTTTGCCCGTCGCAGTCGTGGTTGCCAGGAACTGCGTAGAAGGGGGACTGGATTTGGTCATAGTAGCCGCGCGTGTCACGGATAGATTCCTCAAAGACATCGGTCGGAAGGTCGAAGGAGCTCCCACCGCAGAGGAAGTCGCCACCATGCAGGACGAAGTCCGGCTCCAGCGCGTTGATTGCGGAGACCATTGCTTCGTGGATCGTACGCCCTTGGGTCAGCATCTTCGGAGCGCCATAATCGGCCGGTGCGTTCGGCCAGTAGTGGGTGTCCGTGAGGAATACGAATCTGGTCATAAGACGAAAGACTGACTATGAAGACACAAAAAACGAAGGAAACGGCAGGTTCGGCACCGCTGATTTGACCCCCATGCGGCTTTTTGGTACTCTTCGGATTTACTAGACAAGATAAAGGTGATTTCGCTGATGGATCAAGCAGCACTCTCCTTCAACAACGTTTCGAAGGTCTACGAAACGGCAGAAAGCGGACCGCGTGTCGTGCTCGATAAACTGACCTTCAAGGTTGAGCAGGGACAAACAGTCGCGATTGTTGGTCGAAGTGGCAGCGGGAAATCCACGCTGCTGAATCTAGCCGCCGGGATCGATATTCCTTCCGAGGGAGAAATCAGTCTTTTTGGGCAGTCGCTCTCGCGTCTCGGTGATGAGGAGCGGACCCTTCTCAGACGGGACAACGTTGGTCTGATCTTCCAGTTCTTCCATCTCGTACAGCATCTGACGGTGCGGGACAACATTTCATTGCCTGCCATGATTTCGGGAGAAAAGCCGCGCGCTTTTCTTCCCAGCGTTGATCTTCTCCTCGATCGTGTCGGGCTTGGTGACAGGGGTGGCGACCGTGTTCAGAAGCTGTCGGGTGGGGAGATGCAGAGAGTTGCGATCTGCCGCGCGCTATTGATGAGCCCAAGGCTGCTTTTGGCCGATGAACCGACAGGGAACCTGGACGACAAGAACGGTCAGCGTGTGATGGAACTGATGCTGTCCCTCGCACGCGAAGAGCAGATGACGCTCGTGTATGTGACGCACAGCCGAGAATTTGCCGATATGGCTGATCAGGTCTGGGAAATTCACGGAGGGAGAATCGAGCGGGGGAGCAGGGAACAGAGATCCCAGCGGAGCAGCAGAGGGCGAAGAGTTCGAGGATGATCCGATACTTCGCCAGGTCCCTGGGAGAACATTTTCGTGCCGGTCGGAGTCTCTACCTGCTGACCGTGTTTGGTGTCGCTCTCGGCGTGGCATCTGTTCTGTCGATACAGATCATCAACCGGAACGCCTTGGCTGCTTTCAAGGGCAGTGTGGCTGCCGTCAGTGGTGAAGCAGACCTGTCGGTGATGGGCCGGACACCCTCATTCTCTGAAACGCTTTACCCTCGTTTACTCCAGACGGCCGGTGTGCGCGCCGCTTGGCCGCTGTATCGCGTCGAGGTAATTCTTGATGACGGACGTGAGGCACAGAGCCTGACTGACCGGTTTTTTCTCGAGGTCATCGGGCTCGATTTCTTTGCGCCCATGGATATCCCCTGGCGGGGCAAGTCCGGGGATCTGTCCGTCAGTATGGCCACCCCCGGATGGGCAGCTGTCACGCCGTCGATGGCAGAGGCCATGCAATGGAGGATTGGAGACTGCTTTACCGTTGCGAATGGTTCTAAGAAAGTGGATTTGACGGTGGGCGCGCTCGTCGACTTTCAGTCGATGAGCCCTCTCGCGAGTCCGAAACTGGTGGTGATGGACATCGGTCAGGTTCAGGATCTACTTGGACAGCAAGGTGAAATCCATCAGATCGACGTGAAGGTCGCAGAGGGCGTGTCGATCGAGGACGTGCAGACCAACCTAATCGCGCGTCTTGATGAATCTGTACGTGTAGTGACACCTGCTCAGCGCGAGCAGCAGGCCGAAGGTCTGATGGCGGCGTTTCGACTGAATCTGACTGCGCTCAGCATGATCAGCCTATTTGTCGGTTTGTTTCTCGTTTACAGCAGCACCCAGGCTTCACTGGTTCGGCGACGTGAGGAGTTCGGGCTGCTTCGCTCGATCGGGTGCACCCGGCGTCAGGTCTTCTGGTTGATCGTGGGTGAGGTGGGTCTGCTCGGTGTCTTCGGTGTCGTTCTTCGGCATGGTGCCTTTTATCATTTACG
>DPVD01000148.1:0-8329 GCA_003526745.1 Candidatus Latescibacterota bacterium | reverse complement strand
TGCGACAGATATAGTTGCTGAGGAAGTAGCGAATCTCGTTCGAGATGTTCCACGTTCCCGAGTGCAGAATTTCGTGGTGGGTGAAGACCATGTCACCAGCTTCCAGATCGAGGTAAGTTTCATCCGGATGTGGCTCGTGTTCGCCTTCCTTAGGGATGAAAACGTACTCGAGGTGTGAGCCTCGGATCACGCGGAGGGGACCGGTCTCTTCGTTCATGTCTTGGAGATAAGTCAGGCTGTTGCAGGCTAGCGGAGGAGTGTAAGGGCGCGGAGATTGTTCTGCCATAGTTCGAAAGCCCTGCCAGGTCTCTGTGTTGTGAAAAGCGTCACGGTGCCAGCGATCGACAGCGCCTTTTAGGCCTCCCTCGCGAATTGGAAAGCCTGAGACCTCGAAGCTGTCGAGCTGGACATACGGACCCATGACCCTCTCAGCGAAGTCTAGCATCAGGGGGATCTGGACGTGCTCCCTTGCGAGGGGTGCCAGATCTGGATCCGAAAGGAGGGGAACGATCCTGGCCCGTGGGGCGTTGGGTTTCTGAGGGAATAGCTTCTCGAATTTCGGGTTCAGAATGCTTCGCCATTCTCGGACTTTGTCCGGCGAGATAAACCTTCTGAATACAGTGTAGCCGTCTCGTTTATACTCGTAGAGATGTTCGTCGAGAGTCATTACGGGATAATCAGTGTTTTGAGTGAGCTCTGATGGCCGTCCGCGTTCTCCTGTTCGAACACCGAAGCTATGTCCGAAAGGCGATGCGTGATGGAGTTCGCAAAGATGATGTCGAGATTGAAGACGCCGCGCTGGACGGCACGGTAAGCCTCGCGCATATGTTCGATCGAGCGAAGATGTGTGTAGTGGACGGCGTTCAGGTTGCGGATCTCAAGACCGTCTTCGTGGAAGCGATGGAAGCAGAAGCTGTCAACGGGAGAGTAGTTGTCACCATAGAGCGCCATGATCCCGTTGTGTTTGACCATGTCGAGACATTGCTTGAGTCCTGCGCCCTTGCCACCTACTGCCTCAACAGAGACATCGACACCCAATCCGTTGGTGATTTCCTCGACTTCCGCTCGCACATCCGTTTCGGTTGTGTTTAGGACGTATTCGGCGCCGAGTTGACGGGCGACATCCAGCTTTCCCGGATCCGCATCGACCGCGATTACTTTCGAGGCACCCGCCTTGATAGCTCCCTGAAGCATGATGTTACCGGCGAAGCCTACACCGTTGACGGCAACCCAGTCTCCCGGTGTCACACCCATATGAAGGGCTGCCCAGGCAGCACACCCGAGCGGCTCGTAGAGACATCCAACATCGAAGGATACCCCGTCGGATATGGGCTGAACGTGTGAGGGATCCGTGACCCAATAATCGGTGTAAGTCGGGTAGATCAGGCTGCCGACACGGTCACCCACGCTGACTTTGCCGCCCCCGAGATAGAGGTTCACGGCGCTACCGATTTCCTCGACAATTCCACCTCCCTCGTGACCTAGAGGCCCCATAGGATAGGCATAGGCTTCCTTGAGGCTAGCATCGGGTTCTCCTCGCGCATCATCCTCGGGTCGCACGGTGATGCCGCGGTAGAAGTAGCGTTCGGAGCCGCAGACAGAAGCCTGGTGAGTCTTGACGAGAAGTTGGTTGGGCTGGAGTTCCGGGAGTGTCTCGGTGCGGACTTCGATTTTGCCGGGTTCCAGGTATACGGTTCTGGTTTCCATAGAAGGTCAAAGGCAAAGGAACCACAGAAAACACGGAAGGGATGTTCTCCACGATCGTGCGGGTCTCGGTTGACTGAGGTTCGTCAGGTTTATCGAGTAAGGTGAAAGTCTTGTTGGGCTCTGCCACCTTGGGCTGTGTGACGTCTCGAGCTACGAAATGACTTGGGCCTCTTCTACGAAGCTGGAGAAATCGGTGATGCCGGTTCCAGGACCCTGGGGGATGGTCATTTCGCCGTTTTCGATTTTGAGGGCCGGGTCGAAGAGGTCGGCTACCTTTTCGATCCCGCGTTTGTATTCTTGGTAGCGGCCGATGTCAGGTGTGAAGGCTGCGAAGATGAGCATGTAGACGAAGCCCATGCCTCCGGAGATATGGACGGTTGTCGGCATGTCCGCAAGAGCTGCCATACGGGATACACGTGCCGAGCGGATCAGACCGCCGTAGTAGTGCAGGTCGGGTTGAACGATGTTGACCGCGCCGTGCTGGATCATCCAGCGGAACCGACGATCACTCGCCTCCTGTTCGCCCCCGGATACTGGCAGGTCGAGCGTGTCGGTGACGGTTTTTGTGTCTTCGAGATGATCGAAGGGGCAGGGCTCCTCAAAGTAAACGGCATTGATGTCTTCAAGCATCCTGCCGACTTCGATGGCCTGAGGTGGATCATAGGAGCTGTTGCTGTCGGCGTGGATGTCCATCTCATCGCCGAAGTGCTTACGGGAAAGTTCGATTAGCTTGGGCGTTCTGTCTGGCATTGCGTCTTCGTTCCGGCTCATCCGCCCACCAACGCGGAACTTGATCGCTTGCGCGTAGGTCTCGTCGACCAGCATCTGAAGATGGTCGATTTCCTCTTCTGGTGTGCTGTCACGTCTGCTACTTGCGACATAGAAGGGACAGCGGTCCCGAACAGCGCCGCCCAGCAGATCTGTGATAGACTTCTGAGTGACACGACCTAAAAGGTCGAGAATCGCCATCTCGACCCAGGCGACTGGATTCCAGAGCGCCTGACCCAGCAGCTTGTAGTTGCTGCTGTGCCGGTAAACCTCCCAGAGATGGCCTTCGAGGTCTCGGGCGTCCTTGCCGACGAAATATGGTATGATCAACTGATTCAGGATCGGATAGAGATGCCTAGCTTTCGCATTGCAGAAGGAAAGGCCTTCGGCCCCGTCAGTTGACCGGGCGAGGACATAGTAATTGCCGTTCTTGTGAAGCATCTGGAGTGACTCGATCAGGACGGGTTCGTCGAGCGTGGGGACCTCCAGAACAGGGCGGTCGTGTGCAGCCTGCAGCCTTTCAGCAGTAACCTGATGCGTCGTTTTCACGTGATCACCGTGTGGCACGAATGATAGGAAGTAGCTTCAAGATATAACGCGTGTCGTGGTTCGCCAACGTAGGTGATTGACCGATGGGATAGTCCGCCGCATTTTTCGCCGTTGGAACGTATGGACAAGACTAAGGAGTTGAAGGTGATCGATTTTTCGCGTCTAGAATCGCCGGTCTTTCTCACAGGGAGTAAGGCCACTGCCTACCGTGATCCTTGCGGACACTACCACGACGGGGTTTTCCGTGTGTGGCACACCGAAATTCACGGTGAAGCCGGTGGTGACTGGTATGCGGTGACAGCGGTTACCGAGAGCCACGATCTCGTTAGTTGGACCGAACCACGCGTGATTACGCCTGTAGACAAGCGGCTGAATTTCTCGAGCCCGGGGAACGTGATCAGATATGGCGGACACTGGGTTATGTGCCTGCAAACCTACCCGACACCCAATGGGGGCAAGTTCGGGGACGAGACGTCTCGTGTCTTTGCGATGTCCAGCGACGATCTGGAGAAATGGGACGAGCCTGAGCTGATCCGAGTGAAAGGTCCGGATGTGGCGCGCGAAGATATGGGTCGGATGATTGACCCGTATCTCGTAGAGGACAAAGACGAGCCGGGGAAATGGTGGTGCTTCTACAAGCAGAACGGGGCAAGCATGTCCTGGTCGCGCGACCTCGAGACGTGGACGTACTTCGGCCACGTCGACGCGGGTGAGAACGTGTGCCTGCTCGCCGAGGATGGAGAGTATATCCTGTTCCACTCGCCGTCGAATGGCGTGGGGATCAAGCGTTCAAGGGATCTGGAAAACTGGACGGATTACGGGCTTCTGACTCTGGGTCAAGATGACTGGCCGTGGGCGCAAGGCAGACTGACAGCGGGACACGTTCTTGACCTTCGTGACGAGCCAGGGATCGGGAAGTATCTCATGTTCTTCCACGGAAGCTCACCAGAAGGCTGCGAACAGCAGGAGACGCACGGGCACGCGAGTTTGGCGATGGCGTGGAGTGACGATCTTGTGGAATGGGACTGGGGAGGGAACGCGAACCATGGAGACTAACGGTGCAGGCCGGTGCGTGAAACTGTTTGAGTGGGCAGCAGAAGTGCCCCGAACACCATAGACACTGGAACATTTCTCTCAGCAGGGAGGTGGACCATGAAGACACTTGCGCGAACGGAACCGTTTGTTATCAACAAGAATCTCGGCAGTTCATTGCTCGTTCGTCCGGAGGACTTGACCTCCGTGAATGATGATGGAGAGCCGACTGTCATTCCGACGGACAAGCAGAAGTATGATTTCGACAGGAATGGTTGGATTTTGTTCCCGGGCCTGCTGTCCGAGGATGATGTGGCCGAGATGCGAGACTTCGCTACCTGCCTGCATAAGGACCCGGAGAGCCTTCCCGAGTGCGACAGATGCGGTATGGGTGGTCCATTGGCAAGGTTGATCGATCACCCAGTGGTCGTTGGATTCCTGAATGAATTTCTGGCCTACTCGGCCTGCGCGAGCGAAGAGAGCTACGGGTTCAGGCTTGAGACGAGTCACCTCACGTATCGATCGGCTGTCGACAACATTCAGCGCCGGTTTGGCCCACATAATGGTAACGGTTTGTTCAGGCCGCCGTGGGAGTCGCATTACTACCGTCAGGTTCCCGGACGGGCGTGGAGCGGACTGACCCGTGTCGTGTGGGAGTTGAATCCAGTGAAGATGCGTAAAGGTGGGACGCTCTTAATCAGTGGGAGCCACAAGGCAGCCTATCCCGCGCCAGCTTCCGCCTTTGATGAGGACTCGCCGATCTGGGATTCCTACGAATGTCCGGCGGGATCTCTCCTGATTTTCAGCGAGTCGACTTCCCACAGCGCTTCTAGGTGGACCGACGAGGAGCACGATCGAGTAGCAATCTTCAACCTGTACAACACGATCTCGACGCGTTGGACTGACTGGATGCCGCATCCAGATTTACTGGCGAAGCTTGGGCTCATGCGACGGTCGTTGTTTAGGGAAGTGAAGACGAGTGGCAATGTCGATGGTGGGCAGTTCAACGAGGTGACTTCGGGGTTCGAGGGGGAACTGAACGGATGAAGTCTTTCAAAGAGGCGAGAGGCGTTCCAGGTCTCAGGGAGTGAAGGTTATGAGTTGGCGTGATGTGAAGCCATATGTGATCAACAAGGATATGGGACGTCCGCACGTGGATTACTCGGACGAGCTGCCAGGTAAGAATGCTGATGGGCTCGGGGTGGTCGAGCCGACGGAGGAGCAGAAGTATCTTTTCGACACGCAGGGTTGGCTGCTGATCGAGTCGGTGCTCGGCGAGGATGAGCTTGAGGAAATGCGAGAGTGGTGCCTGCGGTATCACTTCGAGCGGGATACACTAGTGGAGCACGATAGAACGCCGCTTGCGGGGCCGACACAGCGACTTGCCGATCATCCAGTGGCGGTCGGGATGTTGAACGAGTTCACGGCCAATCCAGCCGTATCAAGCCAAGAGTGCTATGGTTTCAGTCTAGGCGGGTTCGAGCTGTGGTATCGAACGGCGCGGAGCCGCAGGACCGAGGGGCTCCGAGAGGAGCGCAGTTTTGGGCCACACAACGGGAACGGATTGATGCGGCTCCCGGGCGATGTGCACTTCTACAGTGCGTTTCCTGGGAAGGCGTTCTGTCCACACGTGCGAATCGTGTGGGAGCTGAATCCCGTCCAGAAGAAGAAGGGGGGCACGCTGCTGGTGACGGGAAGTCACAAGTCAGTCTACACGGCTCCTGACGAAATCATGGATCCAGATTCGTCTGTGTGGACAACATACGACTGTCCGGCCGGTTCGATGTTGATCTTCGCCGAGGCGACCACGCACAGTGCACATCCTTGGACGAACACGGAGAATGACCGCATGGCCATCGCTGGGCTCTATAACCAAGTAGATGGCGGATGGAACCCGGCAATGAAGCCCGATTCGGAGGTGCTGGAAGGACTTCCGCCACTCCGAAGAACGTTGTTTAGGGACCGACACATCACGAATAATGTGGGCGGTCTGGCGCACAATCGATTGTTCGGGGCGAGCGCGTGAGGACGAGCCCGGCGTGACGGCGGATACTTGAGCATCGCGGATATACCTACTGAATTGCGGATGAAGGAAGAGCGACAGGTGGTTCCCAGGATCACGCTGCGCTCGGTGATTCTCGGTGCTTTCACGGCAGCAGCGCTGTGTGTTTGGACGAACTACACCGAGTTTGTGATGCACTCGGCGGCGTTGGTGATGTCGAACCTGCCAATGTCTGCGCTGATTCCGTTCGTGTTCTGGCTGTTCCTGAATGTTGGTTTGCGAAAGCTTGCGCCGAAACAGGCTCTGACAGGCACTGAGCTGATCGTGATCCTCGGGATGGGCTGGATGGTCGGGACCGTACCGGCCATCGGGTGGACGGGCTACTGGACCGGGATTATGACAGCGCCGGAATATTACGCAAGTCCCGAGAACGGGTGGCGTGATGCGTTTTTTGATGTGCTTCCGAAGTATCTGTTCCCTGATCCAAGTGTCGTGTCTTGGTTTTACAACGGGCTGCCACGTGGGCTCGATTTGCCTTGGGCAGGTTGGTTGTCGCCTCTGTTCTGGTGGGGGTCGGTTGCGGTAGCCGTCGTCGGGATGGGGATTTGCACGACGGTGCTGTTCCAGAAGCAGTGGACGGATCACGAGCGACTGACGTTCCCGCTGGCGACGATCCCTCTCTCACTGACCAGAGGGTTTGATCTGCCTGGCAACCGTGTCCCCGATTGGTTCCGAAGCCCGCTCTTCTGGGCGGGCTTCGCGGTTCCTGGGCTGGTGATCGGGTGGAACATCGTTGGATATTTCTACGAGACGATGCCCCGGATAATGCTATTTGCCGGTTATTGGTCGAAGCAGGTGATCTTCTTCCGTCAGTTTCCGCCGTATGCCTTTCGAATCCTGCCGTCGCTGATCGCCTTCACCTACTTCTGCAACCTCGATATCCTCCTGAGCTTCTGGCTTTTCGGTCTTCTGGCAATCATCAAAATCGGCATTCTTAATCGGCTGGGTATCACAGTGGGTGTCGCCGGACAGCCAGCGAAGGCTCCGGCCATCCTCGGCTACGAGAGTCACGGTGCACTGATCGCACTTGCGATCTGGTCCATATGGGTTTCTCGGGGTCATCTCCGACGCGTCTGGGAATCTGCAGTTTCAGGAAATGATGGATCCGACAATCCTCTGATTCCATATCGCGCGGCGCTTACCGGTTTTGTTGTGAGTATGGGGTTTATCATCGGCTGGCTGACCGAGGCAGGGCAGGGCCTGCCTCTCGCGATCGTGTCTACGATGATGATGTTCTTGGCATATTTCTGTGCGACGAAGTTCCTGGCGGCGAGCGGCTTTGCGTATCTGTATCCGCCGGACATTAATGGGGGCAGCTTCGTTAAGACGATGTTCGGTACACAGGGTATGACACGATCTCAGCTCACGGGTATCCAGCTGCACAACAGTGGAGCCTTTGTCGGCGGTGGTCGCATCATGGGCATGATGATGATGCCTCACTATTTTCGCATGCTGGCTGATCGACTGGGCAGACGCTGGGTCGTCCCGTCACTCTGGCTGGCGTTCCTCGCAGGTGTCGGCGCTTCCTTCGCGTATGTGTTGTCGTTGTGTTATACCGAAGCAGGGCTGAATCTTCGCACCTACACGCTGACTTCTGGTAACACCGCAACGTTCAATGCGCTGACGACGACGATTACGGCAGCGAACCGGACCGTTTTCGATCTTCAGAAGCTGGCGTTATGGTTATTCGGTGCGGGTGAGGTGATTCTTCTGAGCGCCATGCGAAGCTGGCTGTCTTGGTGGCCTCTCCATCCGGTAGGGTTGGCGTTCCAGCACACGGTCGGTATCCGCGTCTTCGGGTTCAGCGCCTTCATCGCGTGGCTGATCAAGCTAACCGTTCTTAGACTGGGCGGGATCGGTCTATACCGTCGAACACAGCCGCTGTTCCTAGGACTGCTGCTCGGGTATGCTGTGATGATCGGGATCTCTTCGCTCGTCGACGCGATGTGGTTCCCCGGAGAGGGTCATTGGGTGCACGGATGGTGACCTCACCTGTCCCGGTCTCTCGAGCGGGCGATAGGGTCGAATGGGTGTAAAGGTCTTCTGCGGCGTCACTCTGTTCACTCCGCCCCGCCTTGCCGGAGCGAAATCCTGCACCGAGCGTTAGTCGATTGGGGTAACGGTGCCTATAACGCAAGTAGGGTGGTCTATCCCAAGCGGCCCTAGTCTCGCCACATCGATTTACTCCACAATTTGGATGAGGTGCAGCTG
>DPVD01000291.1:4480-7178 GCA_003526745.1 Candidatus Latescibacterota bacterium | reverse complement strand
ATGGTGTAGATCTGTCCGGGGTTGCGAGAGGAAGGCAGTCGGACGATCTGGAAAGACGAGGGGGGGCGATTATAGAGAATCTCGCGGGATTTGCGGGGTCGGGAACTGAGTATCGGGCCATACGAGCGGATCGCTACAAAGTTGTGACTTTCAGAGACTGTGAGGACCTAGCCTTCGATCTGCAGAACGATCCCGATGAGCAGGTCAACCTGCTGAAGGACGAGGCGCCACCCGCTCCGTCTGAAGTCGAGACACTCCGAGCGTCTTTGCGTGATGGATTCGACTACGATAAGGTGCTGGACAATCTGCAGGAGCAGAGACGAGTGCACGCGGAGGCTTTTTCAGGGCGCGTTTCACCGAAGACGTCGAACCAAATCCTGCTCGGGGACGGCAGGCTTGTCGATGCGGATATGCATCTCGAGTATCCGAATGTTGTGAGTGAGCGACCGTATGAGGACTTCGATGACTGGTCGGAGTCACGAGACTGACAAAGGTCGGCCACGAAAGCTTGCCCCAATGAAGGTGGGGAACCCAAAAATTACGAAATGGGAGTTCCGGCTGACCGTGCAAGTAGCGGGCAGGTGTGGAGTCCCGGAGACACGATGGGATGGGGGAGGATTTGGACAACAGATTACTGGACTTCTGGGACGAAGAACTTCGGTTGTTCGGGGTAGGGAAAGGGGGTGAGCATATCGATGGCTCTCTCGAAGAACGTCGTGCTAACGGGTATAGGCCAAGTGGTGTGGCTCTGGACCACGCTGACCGTGTCGTCGGAGATCTCAGCTTGGTTTACACGCCCGCTGAAACCGGCTTGCAGTCTAGATTCGGCTTTGTTTCGGGGCTATGGGGAGAGCGTTGGGACCTTTCGCACTACAAGCAACTCCGACTTTGGGTGAAGGTCGAGGGTGAGTCGAGTCGATCGTGGGAAGTGTTCGTGATCGATTCTGAAGGACGGCAGATTGCCTGCGGCATTCCAGAGTGGCCGCCGGACGAGTGGCAGGAGTTGGTGATTCCGCTCGACCAGTTGAAAGGGCCTGACGATTTCGACTGGGGGAATGCGGCTTCTGTCGAGTTTCAAGCGCAGTTCGGCCAGAGCTCACGTATTCATCTCGATGGTGTTTGCTTCGAGGGGAATGAGGCCCTCATCGGTATTACAGACAAGGCGCTCGCTCAGCGGATGGCAGAAGCAGAGACAAGTCGATCTGCACGCGTAGAGGATGCATTTAGGAGAGCCTCCGCTGATGACGAGAGCCCCGGCCTCAACGTTGTCGTAGCGGCTTTCGCTAAGATGATGCTCAACGAGGACCTCGAAATGGCCAATCGGGTCCTCGTTGAGGAGCTTAGGAAGAGCTCCGATGAGAATGTTTGGAGCCTCCTGCACACGCCTCTCTACTGTCGATTCTACTACCTTTTTTCAAACCGTTGTGGGAATTACCCGGGGAGGATGACGCCAGAAACAGAGGGGCTCCTTCTGGAGACGCTTTGGGACCGTACGGCCGTCAAGAACGATATCGCCTTGGCAAGAGAGAGCACCTGGTGGTTGGATGGGAGCGAAAATCACGATCTCAATGCCAAGGCTTGCAATCTGGTCACCTCGCGCATATTCAGGGACGAACCGGATTACCGCGATCGTGTCTATCCGGACTACGGTTTTGGGGGAAGCTACCACTATGGTCATGCCGGTTATTATGGCCCGGGGATCGATCCAGCGAAACGAAATGGTGGGGGTCGTGGGAATCTCGCCGACGGCAACGAGTACAAAGCCAAAGCCCACTACGAGGCCTGGCTCATCTACATGAAGAGCTACTTCAGAAGTCGTGCCGAACGTGGATTCTTCCTCGAATACGCATCTCCCGGATACACAAAACACACTTTGAACATGGTTGACCTCGTCTACCAGTACAGCGGTGACGAAGAGTTGCACGAGGTAGTCGGTGATTTTCTCACGCTTTTTTGGGCGGAGTGGGCACAGGTGTCGATCTCGGGTGTTCGTGGCGGCCCTAAGACCAGGCATCACCACACCGTCTACCGTAACGATGCGAATGGTCTGATCGACTTCCATCTCGGGGGGGCGGGGAACGCAGGTGTGTGGTGGTACTGGAATCTGATCAACGACTACAGGCTGCCCTGGGCTGTCTGGGGGATGGCTCTCGATCGCGATGGGATGGGGTGCTATTCCTACAGAGCCCGTGGAATTGGGGAAGAAGAGAACCATCTGCCCCGGCCTCTTGGACGAGAAAGATCACTCGTTGTCGATACGGATTCGCGCTTCCTGAAAAGCACATACATCACGCCGGACTACACGCTAGGAACGCAGATGGATCACCCGTCTGCCATCCACTCACACCTGAGCATTTCAGGCCGGTGGAACGGCATGACGTTCGCCCAGTCCGCGGAATCCAGGATTGTCCCAGTCAGTCTTCCGGAGGGGCTGAACAAGAAAGGCCAAAAGAACCCGTACGAGCTCGAGGCGATGTTCCAGACGGTCCACCACGAGCAGACGTTGATACTGCAGCAGTCGCGTCGTTGGTATGCCGTCCATCCGGAGTGGTTCCCGACGAACGCCGACTATAATCAGCCGATTGGTATCTGGACCGGAAAGGACTGGGATCGGCTTGAGGAGCACGCGGGGTGGCTGTTTCTTCAGCGGGGGAACGCCTATGCGGCTGTACGCCCAATCCTCTTGGATGAATCCTAT
>DPVD01000291.1:0-4205 GCA_003526745.1 Candidatus Latescibacterota bacterium | reverse complement strand
CTATGCGGCCGTACGCCCAATCCTCTGGGATGAATCCTATGAGAGAGAGAAGAAGGTCAAGACGGAAGGGAACCAGGTTTTTTTCAACGCGCCCCAGGATGCACCTACGGTGAAGCTTCGAGAGGACGCCTACAAATGGAACGAGGACGGCGACATCTTGCATCTGGCTGACGCGCACACGCCTGTGATCATCGAAGCAGGTCGAACTGCGGACTACGTTTCGCTTGACGCATTCAGGAATGCTGTGCTCGGCTGCTCACTCGATCTTTACAAGACCGTTGTTCCTGGCGATCACATCCTGGTCTATACAGGCTGCAGTCACAGCGCAAAAGAGATTGTCCTCAATACGGGTGTGTCACAGATTCCGACCATCGGCGGGGAGCCCGTGGACTACAACCATCCGATGACTTTCGATAGTCCGTACTTGAAGTCTAGCTACAAGAGTGGTCAGGTCAAGATTACTTATGATGGCGGGCGGCTGGATCTCGACTTCTCATACTAGGGCGCCTTGCGACTTTTATTCGATGGTCGTAGGGCATTCCTGACCTTTCTATTGTGCTCAGAGTAGGCTCCATCGGGAATCCAACTAATTGCTCCCACGTATAGACTGTATGCCGACCGAAGTTCATCCCGAGGCTGGTCGAGGGATTGGCGCGACGGTTGCTAAGAAATCACACCCTTGGAGACAGTAGATGCCCACATCAGATAAACCCAATGTTGTCTACATCCTTACCGACCAATGGCGTGCAAAGGCGACCGGCTACAACGGTGATCCCAACGCCATTACTCCGAACATCGACCGGCTTGCCTCCGAGTCGATCGATTTCACTAATGCCATCGGGACGGCGCCGGTCTGCACACCTGCAAGGGCCGCTCTTCTGACCGGCAGGTATCCGACCACCACCGGGATGTTCATGAATGACATCCCGCTGAACCCGGACGAACAGAGTATCGGCAAGGTGTTCAAGGCCGGCGGATACGAGACAGGCTACATTGGTAAATGGCACGTGGACGGGCACGGCCGAGCTAGCTGCATCCCACCCGAACGACGGCAGGGCTTCGACTACTGGAAGGTCCTCGAGTGCACACACAATTACCAGAATTCGGAGTACTACGAGGGCGATGATCCGATAATCAAGACGTGGTCGGGCTACGATGCCTTTGCCCAGACTGAAGATGCCTGTGAATACATCCGCCAACACCTCGAGAAGCCATTTTTTCTGACCTTATCCCTTGGACCACCACATTTTCCGCACAACAATGCTCCCAAAGAGTTTCAGGACAGGTTTGATCCGGAGGCCATCCAGTTTTCACCGAACGTCGCCTTTGAGGATGCAGAATCGGAAGCGTTCTGTAGGAAAGAGGCTGCCGGCTATTATGCACATATCGCTGCGCTCGACGGATGTATAGCGACAGTCGTCGAGACCCTGAAGAATCTGGACCTTGAGGAAAACACGATCCTTATATTTGCCTCAGATCATGGGGAAATGATGGGATCGCACGACCACACACCCTGCAAGAAACAGATCTTCTGGGACGAATCCTGCCGTGTCCCGTATCTCCTGAGATATCCACCGCTGACTGAGGATCAACAGGGACGGAAAGCGACGACTCCGTTTGGAACTGTGGACATCATGCCGACTCTGCTGAGTCTGTGTGGGCTCGACATTCCCGAAGCTGTAGAGGGGCGTGACTTGTCGGCGTGTGTACGAGAAGCTGTCGAAATCGATGATCACACGGCGCTGTACATGAGCGTGTCGCCATTCAGCGGGAAGAACTACCTCGACCCTGCCTACAGGGCGTTACGGACGCACAGTCACACCTATGTGCGGACAGGGGACGGAGAACGCTATCTGTTCAACGATGTGGAGGATCCGTATCAACTGGAGAATCTGGCAGACTCGGCAGATGCAAGAGAGACTCAGGCAACCTTGGAACAAGAGCTCCAGAGACAACTTGACAAAATTGACGATCCCTTTAGGGAGGGGGATTACTACCTGGACAAGTGGGGATACGAGGTGAACCAGACTGGGGAAGTACCCTACTCGCGATAGGCAAAGAGGACCCACGAAGGTGAGGAAGACTGTGGCTGAAGAAGAGCAGGACGATAAACTGGTTTACGAGGGATACGTCCCTGAAGCGACCCTGTCCGGTGTCCCTTATGGGGGGCACGAGCGCCACATACTCGATTTCTGGAAGGCGTCGTCGGAGGAGCCGACACCACTGGTGTTCGTCATCCACGGTGGCGGGTGGACCGGGGGCAGCAAGGAACGGATGCAGAGATTTGTAGATGCGAGGGCTCTCCTAGAGGCAGGTATCTCGGTCGTTGCGATCAACTATAGACTGATGCGTCATGTTGGTGATGTCATTCCACCTGTAAAGGCTCCCCTGTATGACGCGGCCCGCGCACTGCAGTTTGTTCGCAGCAAGGCGGAAGAGTGGAACATAGACAAAGAGCGTATCGCTGCTGCGGGTGGATCGGCGGGGGCCTGCTCCAGCTTGTGGCTGGCTTACCATACCGACCTTGCCGATCCGCAGGGCGATGATCCTGTCGTGCGAGAGTCGACGCGGCTACTGTTTGCTGCAGTTCGAGGGCCTCAGACTACGCTCGATCCAGCACAAATGAAGGAATGGACGCCAAACAGTAGATATGGTGCCCATGCCTTCGGGAAGAAGGACTTCGCTCAGTTTATCGAAGATCGAGAGGAGATTCTTCCCTGGATTGCGGAGTATTCTCCGTATTACCTCGTTGATGCTTCAGCACCTCCGGTATGCCTGTTTTATGGTGCCCCTCCAGCTGTCGGGGAACAGCAGAAGGATCCGACACACACGGCCAATTTCGGGGTGAAGCTCCAAGCTCGTTGCCAAGAACTCGGGGTGACGTGCGAGGTCGTGTATCCTGGTGCTACGAATGTGATCCATGAGACGCCGTCGGATTACCTGATTGCCAACCTGACGACCGGTAGCTGAAAGCGGGAAAGAGACTGAAACTTGGAGATGATGATGTCGAATGGGAGAGGCAAAGTCAGACCGGTCAGCATCGGTCTGGCGGCATACTGGCCCCAGTTCGGGGTCTGGAAGAACGTCTGGCCAGGTGTGGGTGACTGAGCTCGTGGTCCAGGACCAGTCTAGATCTGATACTGGACGAGTATCGGTTTATGGTCCGATGGGTAGACACCTTCCACATGGTAATCCACGATCTGGTAATCAAGGACCTCAGCCTTCCCTCTGGACAGGATCCAGTCAATCTCGTTCCCGTCCGCAGTACTGTCCGTAAAACAGGCTCCATCGGAGTCTTCTCCCCCGACGAGCGCCCGGTGTACCTCGCCCTTAGGGCTAGCGTTGAAGTCTCCGAGCAGGAAGATCGGGCGCGGTTCAGTCCACTCACCAAATCGGTCGAGTGCGTGGATCTTTTTCGTGATGAGCCTTGCGCTGCTGAGTCTTGCCAGATGCCGGTCTTTGCCCACATCCAGGTGGGTGTTGAATACGTAGAACTCCTGTGTGTTCTCCCAGTGTCCTCTGTAGTCCATCGGATATGGGTTCGCACCTCCGGTCGGTCGATTGATCAGCGCTAGGCGTGCCCAAGTGACCATGCGGGGGTTGTTGGCCGGTCCACTGCCAATCACATTCGGTGTCTCCGAGAGTTGGAAGCTCCCTAGCTCTCTGAGACGAAGTCGGTCCCGCCTAATGAACATCGCCATGTGTTCGTCATCGTCGCCACCTTTGCGACCCTCTCCGACCACCAAGTATTCGGGTAGCTGATCCATTAGGTAGTCGATCTGCTCTTTCAAGCCTTCCTGTGTCCCGATGACATCGGGCAGGTGCTGACGGAACAAGTTCACCTGCATGTCGCGTCGCACTTCCCACGGCGGATCGAACTTGGGACTCGCGAACTTCAAGTTGTAGGTCATCAGCTTGATGTTGTGGGGCATTTCAATCCTTATCCGAGGTTGGTGCTACACACCTGATCCAGAAAACTCGAATCTGGATCGGAATCACCTAAGATGTGCACTGTGTCATATAGCTATACAGGGGCGTCACTAGGTCGGCCCCCACTGTCGACGATGCTGCGGGTCACTTTGCCGAGTCTCCAGAGTCGAACGAACACGCTCTTATGCGTCGGCAATGATCGCGGCCTTTTCCGGCGGCCTGGCAATGCCGCCGCGCAGGATTAGATCACTCGTCCTCTCCAAGAGCGTAATCAA
>DPVD01000091.1:447-8041 GCA_003526745.1 Candidatus Latescibacterota bacterium | reverse complement strand
CCGCGTGTACCGCTGCTAGATTGCTACGATCGGCGTGAGCAGGAGATCGATGTCCGTATGCTAACACTGCATCCGGATACCGACATATTCACGCCGCATCAGCATACACGGGCGTCGCACCCGACCCTAGGTATCATCCGGCAGTTCCGGATTATGCCTATCGTCCTGATCCGTGATCTGTTCGATACCGTGATTAGCCTGAGGGATCACCTGTATCGAGAGCACCACATCATGCCGTGGGCGTATTTCGACGAGACGGTGTATACGCTGTCACCTGAAGAGCAGATTGATGCACTGATCGATCTGGTCATTCCGTGGTATTTCAATTTCTACACGTCTTGGTATTACGCTGAGAAACAGGGTCTGTGCCGGTTTCTGTGGATGACCTACCTGGATCTGAAGGAAGATCACGAAGCTTGCGTGCGCCGGGTTCTGGATTTCGCTGGGGTCGAGCGCACCGATGACCAGATTGTGGCTGCCGTGCAGGATTCCCGTGGCGCAGACACGCGCCGAAACGTTGGCACGCAGGGCCGCGGGCACACGCAGCTTACGGAGGAGCAGCGTGAACGCATCTTGCGATTCACACGATACTACCCCAAGGTCGACTTCAGGCCACTCGGCTTTTAGGCCGACTATGAAGGAGTTACAGTGTCCTCACTGACAAATGTTTTAAATATCGGGGATAGCGCTTTGCGCGCCCAGCAGATGGGCCTGAATGTGACCGGTAACAATATTGCGAACGTCAACACCCCGGGTTACTCAAGGCAACGGGCAAATCTGACACCCGGGATGACCGTGGATGGTTTCGGAAACGGTGTTGACGTCGGTTCGCTGACTCGTTCCCGTGATTTCGTGCTTGATCGGCAGCATAGATTTGAAGCGGGCCAGGTAGGCAGGCTCGAATTCTTGGAAAACACGATGTCCACGATTGAGGCTATCTTCACAGAAGTTGCTGGGGGTGGATCGGCTGAAACAGGTGCGATCTTCAACCAGACTTCCGGCGCCGCTTTGACCGGTGCGTTCAGCCGCTTCTTTAACGCCTTTCAGGATCTCGCCAACAACCCGGAAAGCCTTGCCACTAGGGCAGCGGTCAAGGAAGAAGGGGTGCTTCTGACCGAGCAGTTCGTCCGCATGGACGAACATCTCGGCCGGCTGCGGGACGACCTCGACGCAGAATTCAGTAATGCTGTCGATGCCGTGAATGACCTTACAGCGCAGATTTCCAGGCTCAATGTGCAGATTCTGTCCAACAAGGCCGACTCCACGCAGGTCGCTGGTAATCTTGATGACGAGCGCGACCGGTTGATCGATGAGTTGTCGAAGCTGATCGATTTGACAGCTCGAGAAGAGTCGGATGGGACAATGACCGTCTCGGGAGCGATCGGAGAGGGCATCCTATTAGTCCAGAGGGGTGTGCACGAAGAACTCGGAATTACGCAGCTTACGGATGACGGTGCCGTGATCTCGGTTCCGGTGATCCGTTCGACCGGTGAGCGTGTGATGGTGAAACAGGGACGTCTGGCGGGCATCCTTGAGGTGAGGGACGACCGGCTGAGCAGCTACAAACAAACGCTCGATGAGGTAGCTAGTGTATTCGTCAAGCGTTTCAACATTCAGCACGGAGCTGGTTTTGGGATCGACGGTTCGTCGAGCAATCTGTTTTTCGACGCTGCGAGTGTATCGGCTCGCACAATCAGGCTTTCGGACGCGATCCTCAACAACCTCGACAAGATCGCGACAGCGGGTCGCAGTGGTTCCAATTCCAGTATCTCGGCCGGTACAGGGGATGGTAGCAACGCCCTTGCACTCTCCGACATCCGGCTAGAGCGTCTTTTCGGCGGTGGCACACAGACGGTCGAGGAATTCTACGCGGGCTTGATTGGTGAAATCGGTGCGGATGCCAAGAGCGTTTTCACGGCGGCCGAGGGGCAGCGCTTGGTTCTCCATCAGATCGACAATCGCCGCGAGAGCTTGCGGGGTGTGTCTATCAACGAAGAAGCGACACAACTGATTACTTTTCAAAGAGCTTATCAAGCTGCAGCACGAATGGTGACGGTTGCTGATTCAATGATGGAAGCCGTGATTAATATGTAAGAACGTGATGCAATAAACCGTTGGTCGTAAAGATAGCTATTACAACTCTTTAGGCCTTCTGGCTGTTGAATTCGAAAATTGGGTGTCCTATAATCAGTTAGCACGAGGGGAGGTTGCCATGCGTGTAGCAGATGGTGTGGCGACAAGTCAGCTTATCGGAAATCTCAGACGGTCCTTCGCTCGAATCGATCGATTTCAGAAGGACCTGTCGACGGGTGTCACGATCCACAAGGCGTCGGACAATCCCGCAGGCGCATCCCGAGCGATCATGCTTCGTTCCGATATCCGGAATAACGAGCAGTATCAACGAAACATCGACGGAGCGCTTGGACAGATGGATTTCGTCGACTCGACGCTTGACAGCATGGTCAGCACGATCATCGATGTTCAGAGCATCGCCGTCGCGGGAGCCACCGATACGGTCAACTCTGGTGATAGGGAGATCATGGCAAAGGAAGTGAACGAGCTTCTGGAGCTGGTGATCAGCATGTCTCAGACGAAGTTTCGCGGCCGGTTTATCTTCTCGGGAACGGAGACGCTGGAGAAGCCGTATCAGGAGATCAGGGACGCATCCGGAACTGTAACCGGAATTGGGAACGCGGTAAGGTCGAGCATCAGCTTTGACGATACGACGACGGCGATTGGGACGCTGCTGGGTCAGGTGACACCCCCGGCGGGAACTATTACGGTTGGTGACCAGACGGTCACTGTCGATCTTGCAACGGACTCCCTGGACACGATCAAGGCCAAGATTGATGCTGCCTCGCCGAAAGGTGTGGTGGTCACAATCGATGAAGCACTTCGGAATGGCCAGCCGTCATTCCGCCTGAACATCGACGGCACGGCCACGATAGCCGATGACAACAACGTGCTGCAGACACTCTGGATTGGCAATGTCGATACCACCGGGCCGATGCTACGTGAAGTCGGCGACGGCATTCATATTCAGGTGAATGTTTCCGGTCAAGACCTGTTCGAAGGTGCGCAGAACGTGTTCTCGGCGCTCCTCAACCTGCGGAACTCGCTGGAAGCAAACAACATCGACGGCATCCGGAGTTCCATCACGGATATGCAGGTCGCCAGGGACAGGATTTCGGAGGTTCGTGGCGTGCTCGGTTCCAGGACCGAACGCGTCGAAGTTCAACGCTCTTTGCTGGAACGGTTCGAGGTGAATCTGACGGAAGCGCTTTCTAACACGGAAGACGCGGATCTGTCGAAGACGGTTCTCCAGTTGCAGCAGGAGCAAAACGTGTTTCAGTCAGCGCTTGTGGCTGGTCAGACGATCATCCAGCCCACACTGATCGACTTTTTTAGGTAAAAGAGCCCGCCCTTGGGATCTGCCTCAATAGCTGACGAAGCCATCAGGTTTACACACGTCCGATTCGGTGAGCAGGAGACGACACAGGAAAAGATCGTCTCATTCCCGGACGGCGTTCCCGGGTTCGAACGGTTCAGGGACTACGCGCTGTTCGAAGACCCGGCGAGTGAGCCGTTCCAGTGGTTCCTCTCGATCGAGAGTGAGGAGCTCGGCTTTGTCGTCATCAATCCGCTCTACATCTGGCCGGAATACGATCCCAAGATTTCCAAGGATGACCTTAAGAGTTTGGAGATATCCAAACCGGAAGAGACCCTGATTTACTCGATCGTGACGCTCTCTGACGACCCGTCGCAGGTGACGGCAAATCTGAGCGGACCGATTCTGATCAACACGACCAACCGTAAGGCTCGTCAGTTAGCATTGCTTGACGATCGGTATACCACCAAACACAATATCCTGGAAGCACAGAAGGTGTAAGGAAGGTCCCTCGTACGTCTTGCAGGCTACTCGGGACAGGCTCTAGGGGAGTCCTCCAGTGCTCGTATTAACACGGAAGTTAGGCGAGAGCATCGTCATAGGGAATCACGTCCGAGTCACTGTACTCGATATGCAGGGGAAACAGATCCGCTTGGGTATCGAGGCTCCGACAGAGGTATCCGTGCACCGGGGTGAGGTTTACGAACGGATCGAAGCCGAGAACAAGGCCGCAGCAGAGACGATGCGCGCGGATCTTTCTAAGCTGACCCAGGTGGTGAAGAAAACAGGTTAACCGCGAGGAATCAGAGGACGAGGCGGGGTAGGCCTAGGACTGTTGCTAAGCCTTGGATGCAGCGCCGATGCAGCAGTCTTCACCGTCAATGTCCAACCTCTCTGTATCTCTGTGGTTCCCTCCTAGAACCGTTCAACCGTTCGCAGGAAACCCTTTCAGGTTTTTCGGAATCAGCCGATAGGTCGGAGGAGAGGCTTAATACGCCTCGTTGCCATCCTGTTGCCTCGAGTCGCTAGACTCGCACCGATTGGCATCCACCCCGATAGCCGTTCGGCATCCAGAGATCACAATTCTCTATTTTTTTGGCGTTTACGCCTTGTTGCTTCCGCGCAACATCCTTCTCTGGAGTAGGCATGCAATCCCTCAAAATTCTGACTTTCAACTGGCACGACCCCTACATCTACCTGCTTGGTCAAACCGCTCAGGACATCCACGTATGTGACTGGATGCGCCGGGCCGATGGTACAACCGGCTGGGATTATGAGAAGCGCCCGCTCCGGGACAATCTTCACCTGATCAAAGACCCTGCGGAAGCGATCGACGGTTTGAAGGCCGGTGACTACGACCTCGCCGTCGCGCATACCCTCCAAGACATCAAGTTCCTGAACGACTACGATGTCCCTGCAATCTTCCTGACGCACAATGCGCTCCACAATGACGGAATGAACAACGCCGTCGCCATGAACCAGATTCGCGGGATGGTCGCCGAATTCGTGAGCCGGCCCAGCCGGCTGTTTGCCGCGATCTCTCAGATGAAGCTGGTCAGCTGGGGGCTCGAAGGCGTTGTGATTCGCCCCGGGATCGACGTTGCAGACTACGGGGGCTACACGGGCAAGACGGCATCTGCCCTTGCAGTCGGAAACCTATTTGTCGAGCGAGACTTCATGCTCGGCTACTCAGCGCTGTCCGAGGCGCTCGAAGGACTCCCGCATCAGTATGTGGGCGAGAATCCGAGCCTGCCCGACGCCCGTAAGGCCGAGAACTGGGAGGACCTGAAATCCTTCTACCGTTCCCACCGTGTATATGTGAACGCGACCGTGGAAGCCTTCGAAGATGGTTACAACCTCGGGATGCTCGAGGCGATGTCGACGGCCATGCCCGTTGTGACGATGCGGAACGCCACGTCTCCGATCGAAGATGGTGTCAACGGCTATGTCTGTGACACGCCAGCAGAGATGCAAGCTCGTGTGTCAGAGCTTCTGGAAGACGCGGCCAAGGCTCAGCTCTTGGGTGAAGCAGCTCGACTCACCGTCGTGCAAGACTTCTCGATGAATGCTTTTGGGGCCAGCTGGATGGCTGCCTTCGAGAAGTGTCTCGCTGGGCCAGAGGGAAACGCGTCGATCAGGCTCGAGGTCGAGCCCGCGCAGATGTATGCCTATGAGCCTGAGGATGTGAACCGATTTCTTGCGAAGTCGGATCAGGTTACGATCGCAAAAGCCAAGATTGATCGGTATGGTGGTGCCCTGCTTATCGACTTTGTGCTCGTGAACCTTGAGACAGGTGAACAGGCTGTCTGGGCAGGTTTCCAGGCACAGGTGAACGCCGACAAGCTGAACGCCGAGTTTCCGCCGTATCTCGGCGGTCTGCGCGAAGACATCCGACAGCAGGTCGAGCAGATCCTCGTTACCTGCGTCCAGGAAGCAATCAAGCCGGAGCACGCTCAAATTTCACAGCTGCACATCAACCTTGACGTATCTCGGTCGGTCGTGTCCCGCGTCGGAGACGACCGCATCACGCCCGGAGATGTGCGGGCGGATGTGTATCTGCATCATGCGAAACGCTATGGCTTTGCCTCTCAGTTCTGCGGAGACAAGGATGTCGTTGACGTTGCTTCTGGTACGGGCTACGGGTCGAAGATCCTGGCTCGCTCAGCGCGAAGTGTCGTCGCTCTCGATCTCGAAACCGATCCTCTCCGTTACGGACGCTTGACGTTCGATTCAAGAAATATTCGTCGTGCGACCGCCGACATGCGCGCTCTTCCGATTGAGGCGGACAGTACCGACACGGTGATCTGTTTCGAAGCTATCGAGCACATAACCGAACACCACGACTTCGTTCGCGAAGTGCATCGTGTGCTCCGAGAAGACGGCCAGTTCATCGTGAGCACACCAAACTTGGACATCTACGGTCGATCCGAGAACGACAATCCCTTCCACGTCGGGATGCTGAGCGAAGCGGACTTCACGTCGCTTCTCTGCGAGTATTTCGAGGATGTCGTCTGTGTGAGCCAGGAACGGGCATCGGGTAATCGAGGTTTCTACGATTACTTCAACTTTACTGACGATCCGCAGGCTGATAAAGAGATCCACGTTGCGGTTTGTTCGAAACCGAAGAGGTGGAGCAAGGAGGCGGGGGAGCCCGCCTTCGCCGAAGGCTACGGTGCGGCAGGCCAGGCGAGCGAGAGAAACACGGGTGCAAGCGAGGAGGTCTCGGCGACAACCGGGACCAACGGGCATCATCGGGTGAAGGTTGTGGGATCGGTGGGAGAGGCCTGCGGTCTTGAGCCTTCCCAGGATGGTGACTGGCTGAAGATCCTGTTTGCTCAGGTGTCGAACCCTATCTCGGCGGGGCGATCCTATGTGGATACGCTGCGGACGGCGCACGATGTTATCACGTGTGGACCGGCGCTCGATCCTAGCCAGATGGACGGGTGGCGCGAAGCAGAGAAGCAGCATGCTCTGAAGCCCCAGAACGCAGGTGAGATCGAGAAGCTGGATCTAATGCTACGTCTCGTTGAACCGTGTGACATCCCTCTCGAGGCGGGCCAGATCGACATCCAGACCGTGCTCAGTCAACTTCCAGAGGGATGGACTCCGGATCTGTTCATCTGGGCGGATAATGCCGCTGGTTTTCTGCCTATGGGTCTCGACAAGCTCGGATGCCCGAGCGTCGCGCTCGTAGGTGATACACATACCGGACAGATGCAGTGGCGGATGGACTATACCCGGCTGTTCACGCATACCTACCTGATGTTCACTAAACATCACATCCCCTATTTTCAGGCGGCCGAAAACCAGAAAGTCGGATGGCTGCCTGCTGCGTGCGATCCTAGGTTCCACGGCAAGTTCGATGTGACCAAGTCTTACGAGATCGGGTTCGTGGGGCAGACCCATCGGCAATGGCATCCGCACCGCGTTGCGCTCCTCGAACGGCTAATCAACGGCGGATTCGACGTCCACGTGGACAGCAAGATTCTCGAAGAGATGAGCCTATTTCACAGCCGGAGCAAGATCGTCTTTAACAAGAGCTTGAACCAGGATCTCAACCGACGCGTCTTCGAAGTTTTGTGCTCGGGTAGCCTGCTCCTGACGGATCGGCTTCCTGCCGAATCCGGTCTCGACACGCTGTTCACGGATCGGGAACACCTCGTCCAGTATGACGAATCGAATCTGGAAGAGCTTGCCAGATACTAC
>DPVD01000091.1:0-155 GCA_003526745.1 Candidatus Latescibacterota bacterium | reverse complement strand
GAAGAGCTTGCCAGATACTACTTGGACAACGAGGTCAAGCGTGAGTCGATTGCTGCAGAGGGCCGGCGTGTCGCACTCGCTAGTCACACCTACGCAGCCCGGGCAAACCAGATGCTGTCGGAGGTGATCGGTTCGACGGTTGCGACGTGTTCAGA
>DPVD01000325.1:0-3323 GCA_003526745.1 Candidatus Latescibacterota bacterium | reverse complement strand
TCCGCAGCCATCCGGACGAGGGTTACGCGACCAATGTGACCGGCACCCTCAACGCTCTGGAAGCCTGCAGTCGGTATGGAGCAACGATGGTTTTCGCATCGACCTGCGGCGTCTACGATGCGAGCCTTGAGGGTGAGCTGTCCGAAAGCAGCCCAGTTCGACCGGGTTCGCCATACGCCGTTACCAAGCGGATCGGCGAGATGTTGTGCGAGAGCTACGCGTCGGATGAGCGTATGACGGCAGTCGCTTTGAGGCTGTTCAACGTGTTTGGCCCCGGGCAGAGCAACGATTTTCTTATCCCCTACCTCGTGGCGTCGGCGGTCTCCGGTCCGTCGCCCACCGTCTACCATCCCGAGTCTGCGCGAGACTTCGTCCACGCGGACGACGTGGCGCGCGCGTTTGTCGCCGCTGCCGAGAGTAGGCGGTCGGGCATCTACAACGTGGGCACCGGGGTCGCGACGACGGTCAGGGAGGTGCTACAGGCGATCGAGCACGAAATCAGCGAGCCTTTGGTGTGGCAGCAAGGCCAGACGTCGGGCGATGCACAGCCGACGGTTCGTGCGAAGATCGCGCGTTCGGCCAAGGAACTGGGATGGTCCCCGTGTGTGACCTGGAGGGAGGGTCTGGTGCGGCAGATCGAGAAAGCGAGGGTTCTAGGTGGGGGATAGCCCGCGCTACCTGGTTGTCAACGCCGACGACCTCGGGCTTCACCAAGACATCAACCGCGGGATCCGATCCGCGCACACAGAGGGCATCGTCACAAGCACTTCAATCGTCGCATCCGGGTCAGCTTTCGAGGACGCATGTCGTGTGCTTGAAGACTGTCCGGCGCTGGACGTGGGCGTCCACCTGACACTGATCGAGGAAAGACCGGTTTTGGATCCGTGGGTGGTTCCGAGTCTGGTCACGTCGGATCGGGTCTTTCCCTCGTCCTATCGGGCCCTGTCAGAGCGCGTGTTTCGGCGTGCGGTGAATCGCGACGATGTGGCAAGAGAACTCAGGGCACAAATCGAACGTGTGCTCGAAGCCGGCATCGTTCCTTCCCACGTGGACAGTCATCAGCACGTTCACGTTCTGGAGCCGATCCGGCAAGTTGCGATCGATCTGGCGGAGGAGTACCGGATTCCCTTTATCCGAGTCCCGAGCTTCGAGTCGCCCTTGTCCTCGTGGCGGCGGCTGCCGGACCCCGTGTTCCGGATCGGGCTGAACTACCTGAGCGGAAGGACCCGAAGACAGGTTCGCTGGCTCCGGCACGCGGATCGCACGGCGCTTCTGCATCGGAGCGGACACATTACTGCGGACAACCTGTTGATGGTGATCGACGCCCTGAACCCGGGTGTGACGGAGATCGTCGCTCACCCCGGGATCACGACGCCGGATCTGAGCGACACGTATCGCTGGGCGTTCGATTGGTCGGGAGAGGTCGATGCGCTCACATCCAGCGCCGTACGCGAGAGAACCGCGCCGGGAGACATCCACCTCGTGGGGTTTCGGGACCTGATCGCACGGTCGGTGTAGGTTTTATCTGGAGCACGACGTCTGCAGAATCAAGGTCTGGAGACTCAAAGAGAAGGACAACGGATGAAAGCGATCATTCTGTGTGGGGGCCAAGGCTCCCGGTTGAGAGAGCATACGGAATTTGTTCCGAAGGGTTTAGTTGAGATCGGCGGCCGACCGATTATGTGGCATATCATGAAGTTGTATGCCCACCACGGCATCACGGACTTCGTGCTGTGCCTCGGCTACAAGGGAGAGGTGATCAAAGACTACTTCCTTAACTATCATGCCATGCAGAATGACTTCACGGTCAACCTTGGTTCGCTCGACGACATCCGGTTTCACGGCCGTCATCGTGAGGAGGCTTGGAACGTGACTCTGGTAGACACGGGTCCCGACACCCTCACGGCCGAGCGAATCCTGCGTGTTCGAGAACATATTGAAGACGACACGTTCTTGGTGACATACTGCGATGGCGTGAGCGACGTGAACATGTCGGATCTGATTCGTTTTCACCGTGAGCAGGGGCGGCTCGCGACGTTCACGGGCGTTCGGGATGTTTCGCGGTTTGGTGTGGTTCAGGAGGAGAACGGCAAGGTTCTGGGGTTCAAGGAGAAACCCCAGCTCGAGGACAGGATCAACGCGGGGTTCTTCGTCTTCGATCCAGGGTCTCTGGGGTATTTCGAGGGTCAGAAGGGGATGCTAGAGGATGTGGTCCTGCCCAGCCTCGCTTCGGATGGAGAACTCTCGATGCATAAACACGAGGGTTTCTGGCATTGCATGGACACGTATCGTGACATGCTGAAACTTGAAGGGCTGTGGAGAGACTGTGCTCCATGGAAGGTCTGGGAATGAGCGCATCCATCCCGCGCAGATAGGAGACTCGTTTTGATCGAAGATGTCCTTGTCGTACCGCTACGACAGATCCCCGACGAGCGGGGGAAGATCATGCACATGTTGAGAGCCGATGCTGATCACTTCGAGAAGTTTGGAGAGATCTACTTCTCGGTTGCCTATCCCGGTGTGATCAAGGGCTGGCACCAGCATACACGTCAGACACAGAACTACGCCGTGATCTCAGGTATGATAAAGCTCGTCCTTTATGACGGGCGCGAGGAGTCTTCCACTCGCAAGCAACTGATGGAGTTGTTTGTCGGCGAAGACAACTATTGCCTCGTCAAGATTCCGCCAGGGGTTGTAAACGGCTATAAAACCTACGGCTCAGGGCCGGCGATCGTCGCGAACTGCGCGACCGAACCGCACGATCCGGAAGAGATGATCCGATTCGATCCATTAACATCGAGTATCCCCTATGAGTGGGAGGTCAAGCACAGGTGAGTCGCCAGGATACGTTAAGAACGCTGGGCATCTCGAGACGTGAAGACAAAGCCGTGGTGAAGGGTTTTCCGCACAAGATCATAGCGTGACAGACATTCCGATCACCGTGCTGATGTCTGTCCGGAACGGAGAGCCTTACGTTGAGGACTCCGTTCGAAGCGTTTTGGCGCAGACCTACGGGGACTTCCGGTTCCGGATCGTCGACAACGCTTCGACGGATCATACGCTGGAGATCATCAGAGGCTTCACAGACCCCCGAATCGAGCTGACCGAGCTGCCATCGGATATCGGTCAGACAGGGGCGTTGAACTTGGCGCTTGGCCAGATAGAGACGCCCTATGTGGCGAGGATCGATGCCGACGACGTTTCGATGCCGGATCGATTCCAGGCGCAGGTGTCGTTCCTTTCCGAGAACCCGGATGTGGGGTTGCTGGGTTGCGGGTACGAGATTATCAATGAGGATGGTCGATCTCTCGGGAAGCAGGCTC
>DPVD01000256.1:610-6594 GCA_003526745.1 Candidatus Latescibacterota bacterium | reverse complement strand
GACGTCTCCAACCGTGCGAACCGCATTCGGGTATGGTGGACGGGACCTGTGATTGGAGTGGTCGAAGGGCGCCGCCCAGCAGATGCTCTACGCGATCGATTTTTTGTGGCGGCCTACCCAATCTAAGCCTACTTCTTTCCTGCATATCACGCCATCAGATCCGGCCGGGAAGAGTTGCACAGGGTGATGTGTCCAGGCAGACGGATCCTGATCGCAGCCAACGCGGGTGGTGATGAGTTTTGCGAGACGCTTAATCGGGATATCGCGAGTGACGCGGACAGGCAGGAAAAGCGAGATTACAGCCGAATCGTGGTCGGGCCGTCCTACCGGTTCGACCACCTCAAAGAGGTAGCTCGGTTGTTCGAACTCTACTGGTCCTGCAACAGGACGTCGGATCTTGGGGAACCGAAGCTGGTGGTTGGCGATAACATCGTCGTCTACGAAAAACAGGTGTAGCTACGAGGGCAAGGCACTGGCACAAAAGGTGAAAGCCGCCGCGACAAGATCATCGCGGCGGCTTTCTTACTGTCCTACCCAAGCAGATCGACCCTGCCTCCAACCCCCTCGTGACGTGATGCAGCGAGCTGCCGGAAAGTGTTGTTGAGGAGTCCCTGGCTGATTCTTGGGAGCTCCACAGCGGCACCCTCCGCGCTTTGGGGTGGTGGGATCGGGCCGGAAGGAGCCGCGAAGTTTTGAAGCAGCATCTTCGGACTCAGGTCGGGACCTGACACCCGTCCAGGCATAAAAGGCTCCAGGAAATGGTAATCCCTCCTCCCCCCTCCGTGGGTAGCGAACGTCATTCCGTGACTCTAAGGAGAAGATAGCGAATACGTTCGTGTGATGCAAGTCGCTGAAAGCAAAAGAGATACAGCGAGAGCATGAGACGAACAGAACAACGGCAGTAGCGAGGAGCGAGTGCGGGACATGGGGTGTTGGGTAGGAGGTCACCCCGAGCGGAGTCGAATTAAGGCCTGTCCACTATTGCAATCCGGCCGACCCATGACTGCCGCATTATCAACACCCAGTTAGATTCTCCGGTATACTCCCATATCGCTACCAGTAGTCATCCAGATCCACCAAATCCCCTACATCCAACCCACAAACCTGCGAATACCCATCCAATACTTCCGTGTAGAAGAGGTGCTTTCGGTCAGGCGCTAAAAATGGATGCGCGTGATACCGTTGTCCGTGCTGGATCGGTGTCAGCGTCTTCAGAACACGGAGCTCGTATCTATCCGGGTTGTGTGGATGATGCGCGGAGAGGAGCTGGTGGGTGTCACCGTCGTCGTTCTCGAAGAACAGGAACCTACCTGCTGGATCAAAACCGGTATGAACATATCCCAAGCCCGGCATCTGAACCTCATCGAAACTGTCATCGGTCGGATCGTAGCGACCGAACCAATTCTCTCGCCCGTCGTTGGTTCTCTTGACGGCTTCGTAGTAGATCCCGTTCTCGGTGACGACCTGGTGGACGACCGCTCCGTGATTATCTTCGGGACGGAGTGTCCGAACACCTGAGCCATCTAGATTGACGACCCACATGCCGTGCGTATCCTTGGGATGGTTGACAAGAAGGCGGCCGGCATCGAGATAGAAAACATGATGGACGTGGTAATCAAGTTCGATGATATCACGCATATCGCCCATTGTCGTGTCGATCAGGCTGATCGTACAGGGGACAGCGTTGCGCCACCTCTGATGACCGCCCGCGAAGTCGAACCTCTTCATGTTCTGTAGCGCTTCGCGGTCGAAGTATGCCTGGGTGAAGTGGTCGCGGTCAGCGTGTATGAACGCGAAGGTCTTGCCATCGGGTGAGAAGCCGGTTTGTCCGATCGAGATACGACCTTCGATATTGCAGACGTGACGGTTTTCGAGAGAGATCAGGTTGGTCGAACGGATCTCCTCGTCCTGGAAGTAGAAGACGTCGTTTGTGATCTGGTTGAGCGCGCTCAGATGGTTGTAGATGCCGCGCAGATGCGGCTGACACCAGATGGCCCAGCCTGATTCGCGTGTCGTGCCGTCGGTCAACTGCGTGATCTCACCTGTTTGTGTGTCGAGTCGATAGAGCTGTACATACCCTGTCCGCTCGCTGTGGAAGACGACGTATCGATTGTCGAGTGTGTGGCTTGGGATGAAGTAGTAGAGCGGGTAGCTGTTTGCCTCTGCACTCGTATACTGTGTGATCGAACGGCCGGTCGCAGCGTCGTTGGTATGTGTGATCTCGCTCGGGTAGGTAGATCCGATAGACATATAAGTGACCTCTCGAGGGCGCCCAGAGCGAACGCCTTTAGCTGAAGTGAACGGGAAGAGCTACGATATGATGATACCCCGAATTGGGACAGTACTTCTGGCTTTGTCGATGCTTTTGATCAACACGCGGGCAGCTGAACGCAAGACCGTCCTGTTCGTAGGGGACAGTATCACGGCCGGATTCGGGATCGATGAGGATCAGGCCTTTCCGGCGCTGATTCAGACGAGACTGGACTCGCTGGAGTGGCCGGTCGACGCGATCAACGCGGGTCTGAGCGGAGAGACCTCTTCAGGTGGCCTCAGAAGGATCAACTGGCTTCTGAAGCGACACGTGGATGTACTGGTTCTCGAACTTGGTGCCAACGACGGCCTTCGAGGCATCGATCTGAGTTTGACGGATAGGAATCTTCGGGAGATCGTCCTGCGAACGAAGAAGGTCTACCCGGACTGTGAGGTTGTGATCGCGGGAATGCAGGTACCGACGAACCTCGGTAAGGAGTACACGGATACCTTTCGAGAGATGTTCGTTCAGATTGTCAGCGATACCGGATCGAAGCTGATTCCCTTTCTGCTTAAAGGGGTCGGCGGCATCAAGGAGCTCAACCTGTCTGATGGGAAGCACCCGACCGCAGAAGGTCACCGGATCTTGGCGGAAAACGTCTGGGCTGTGCTCAAGCCTGTCCTAGAGGCGTCTCTTGCAGCTCAGGACTAGCAGAAGACTCTGACGAGTAGCGGCGGGAACCATCCATCGGCCCGGTGGGTTTATCGAGGGACAGTCAAAGACCACTAGAATTGCAAACGTGTCTTAATGGGTGGGCCACCGCAGAAGGCTAATGCTCCGCTCGCAGGACTTCAAGCGGAGGCCGGTTCGATATGCCGCGACTGTTGAGCATGCCCACGACGACAGTTAGCAGTACAATCAAAGCGAAAACAACACCGATCGCGGCAGTGGGTACTGAGTAGTGCGCTTCGAACACAAAGAGGGATAGAAGCCACCCGCCTGCCAGAGCCAGAAGGAGACCCGAAAGAGCGGCAAGTGAGCCGAGGAAGAGATACTCGAGTACAAGGATCCGACGGACCTGTCGACGAGAAGCACCCATCGTTCGGAGCAAGACGCTTTCCTGAATCCGCTGGTAGCGGCTCGATATGACAGCCGCGGCCAGGACTACGAGCCCGGTGAGGACACTGAAGAGCGCCATGAACCGGATGACGAACGAGACTTTGTCGAGCACCTTGTCGACCGTTTGCAATACGAGATCGATGTCGATGACCGATATGTTCGGGAACTGTTGGACGATCCTGCGCTGCAGTTTGGCAGACTCTTCGGTCGAAGAGACCCGTGTCGTGAAGACGGCGAACTGGGGCGCGTCTTCCAAGATGCCCGTGGGAAACACGACCCAGAAATTCGGCTGAATTCGCTGGAAGTCCACGTCACGCAGACTGGCGATCCGACACTTGATCGGGACGCCTTGGACGTTGAAGGTGACCGTGTCGTCCAGGCCGATGCCAAGTCGGCCCGCGAGGTCGGCGGCGAAGGAGATCGGGATCGGTTTTTCCCCGGCTTTCTGGCCAATCCACTGGCCTCCAACGAGCGTTTCCGAATCGAACAGGTGGTCCCTGTAAGTGGAACGATATTCTCGTGTGTAGACAAAGCTGCGCGTGTCCCGGCGCTCCATGATTTCCTGCACGCTCTCTCCGTTGATTGCTGCGAGACGCATCGTTACGACAGGGACGCTGTGGATGACCCGCAGACCTTCCGCTTCGAGCGACTCTCGAACTTGCTCGACTTGATCTACCTGGACGTCGAACAGCACGATGTTCGGACGATCGTTCCTGCCCGCAATCGAAACTTGATTCAGCAACACGTGCTGCACAACATAAAGCGTTCCGACCAGGAAGGCTCCGAGCCCTAGTGCAAGCACGAGGATCTGGGTCTGGTTGTTCGGCCGATAAAGGTTCGACACGCCTTGCTTCCACTCGAATGCGAGGCCCCGAGGGAAGTACTTCCGAACCGCATAGGTCAGGCCGAATGCGGCCAGCGCGAGAAGGCCGAATGCGGCCCCGATCCCCACTGCCACGCCTACACCAAGCTGAAGCTGTCGCATCTGCACGATCGATAGACCCAATACGAGAAGTCCAATTGTCAGACCAACGGCCATTTGCGCGGGATCAAAACGCTTGCCCGCCGACTCGTATGACGATCGGAGACTTAACAGCGGAGAGATCTTTCGAACGCGCACAAGAGGGAGAAGTACGAAAAGTAGAGAGAGTGTGCAGCCGACGAGCACCCCCTGTCCAACGGAGGTCCAGTCCGTTTCGACGCCTATCTGGACCGGGAGCAGGTCGGCAAGCACGATTGGCAAAGCGTGTTGAATCCCGATTCCGATCAGCGCTCCGACCGTCGAGCCGATGGCACCCATCATTGTCGTCTGTATGATGTAGATAGCCAGGGACTGGTTCGGTCGAGCACCGAGACACCGGAGTAAGGCGACAGTCGTGAGCTTCTGTCTGATGTAGACGTGAACAGCGCTTGCTACGCCAACACAACCGAGCAAAAGTGCCACGAAGCCTGCGAGGCTGAGGAAGCGATACAACTGGTCGATTGCACGCCCCACATCCCGGACGCGACGACGAACCGTGTGATACCGGATACCGTGATCTCGCCGGAAGTCTCTGAGGGTTTCAGTCAGAGCTGGGATGGCCGACTCGTCATCGATTTCGAAGTGAGCTCGGTAAGAGACGAGGCTGCCTTTGCCGGTCAGGCCTGTCTGCTCGAGTGACTGTGTCGGGATGTAGACCCGCGGTGAGACGTCCATGACCGCAGCTGATTCACCCGCAACCGCCTTGACACGACCGCCGATTACGAAGGTCGATAGTCCGAGTCGAAGAGAGTCACCAATCTCTACGTCATACTGAAGCATCAGCGCGTCGTCGACCAAAACTCTCTTCGTCGTCGCAAGCAGATGTCGCGCGCCGGGTGGATCGGTAGTGAAGTCGCCATAAAACGGGTAACCGCCAGTCATCGCACGAACTTCGATCAGTCGTGTCCCATTCACACGAGGGAAGTAGACCATCGAACCAAAGCGGACCTCGCGTTCGACGTTACCCTCTATCGATGCGATCAGGTCCTCAGTTGCGCTATTGAACGGGGAGCGTGACGTGATCGTGAGGTCTGCACCTAGGAGGGATTTAGCCTGCTGGTGCGTGGCCTGTTCCAGGTTTTCGCCAACAGATCGAATGGCGACCAATGCGGCGACGCCCATGGCGATGCACGAGAAGAACAGGAGGAGCTGTCTGCGGTAGGAGCGCGTGTCGCGCCAGGCGAGACGGTAGACAAAAGGATCGAAGAGACTGCGGAACATATCGTGAAGACGCTAGTCGCCTAGCGCCGAGCGGACCTTTTCGGTCAGGATACGGTTTCCGACGAGCTTGCCGCCGCGCAAAGAGATGATGCGGTCAGTCTGCTTGGCCAGGTTGAGATCGTGAGTGGCCATAACCAGCGTTGTGCCGGCCTGTCTGTTCAAGTCGAACAGAAGGTCTGAGATCGAGTTACTCGTATTGTCGTCCAGGTTTCCCGTGGGCTCGTCCGTGAACAGAACACGCGGCTGGTTGATGAATGCACGTGCGATCGCGACTCGTTGCTGCTCTCCTCCCGACAGCTGGAGGGGATAATGATCCAGCCGGTCACCGAGTCCCACGCGGTCTAGAAGCTCGGCCGCCTGACCCTCGACGGA
>DPVD01000256.1:0-246 GCA_003526745.1 Candidatus Latescibacterota bacterium | reverse complement strand
GGAATCAGCTGGAAACTCTGGAACACGAAACCCACAATCTGATTGCGCAGATCGGAGAGCTGGTCCTCGTTCAATTTCGATAGAGCGACATTCTCGAGCGTGACCTCGCCTCGTGAAGGCCGGTCCAATCCTGCACACAGCCCGAGTAGCGTCGTCTTACCGCTCCCGGAGGGCCCGACAAGCGAGCACGCCTCACCTGATTTCACCTCGAAGCTGACGTCATCCAGGACAGTCAGATTGTAAGAT
>DPVD01000166.1:1860-4641 GCA_003526745.1 Candidatus Latescibacterota bacterium | reverse complement strand
GCGGGTGGCTTTCACGCGGATCCTCGCGACGAAGATAACCCTCGAGTGCGGTGGCGATTCGACCCGGAGCAGGCGGGGATCTCGGCGATCACGGCTGATTGCGGGATTCACGCCATGCATATGGCCTGTTTCGTCACGGGCCAGAGGATCGTCTCTGTCTCTTCAGACTACGCACATGGTGTCGCGGGTCGAGCCCTAGAAGACGACTCGCTTACCGCCTTCCGAATGGACAACGGCACGGTGGGACGTCTCTGGGCAAGTGGCTTGGCGATTGGACGCACGCACGGACTGACACTGCAGGTTTTCGGTGAGAGGGGCGGGCTACGATGGATTCAAGAGCAACCGAATCAACTCTTCTGGACGCCCCTGAACCAGCCTACACGGATACTCGAACGAGGAGACCCCGGACTGTCCCCCGAAGCGGATCGAGCCAGCAGGGTGACCTTGGGTCACCCTGAGGGTTTAACGCTTGCCTTCGCGAACATCTACCGCGATCTCGCAGATGTGGTTGCGGCGAAAAAAGCCAACAACAGCTCTGATCCTCTCAGCCACGGCTACCCAACTGCCGAGGATGGCCTTCACTCAATCGAGACGATCTATGCGACGGCCGCATCAGCAGCGCAAGGTGGGACTTGGGTCCAGGTTTAGCTGCTTGATGGGGTTTGGAAACCGGAGCGTATGCTAGGCGTCGGAATACGAGGACTAGAAAGATAGATTGGACGAAAGAAGTCGTCGAGATCCGGTATGTGCATGGAAAAAGGTAGCAAATGGGCGACTGACCACGAGTGTCCCAAGCTCACCTGCACTCACTCTTGGGCTGCAAAGGTAACCCAGAAACACGTCCCGCGTCCCGTGAGGGATTCGACTCTGATCTCGCCACCGTGCTCCTCGATGATCTCTCTGCATATGGACAGCCCGAGCCCGGTGCCATCTTCCTTCGTGGTTCGGAACGGCTCGAACAGGTCCTCCCGGATGTCTGCCGAAATTCCGGGGCCCGTATCCCTTACGTAGACGGCCGGCGGGTTCCCGTCACCGCTTTGTTCAATACCCAGTGTGAGGCGTCCCTCGCGGTCGATCGCCTCCATCGCGTTCTTCGCCAGGTTCAGGAAAACCTGCCTCAGTCGATCCGGGTCACCTTCAAGGATGATCGATTCCTCAATGTTAACATCGCACTCGATTTCGCGCTGTCGTAGTTCGAAACTCAGGAGTTCTCCGGTGCTTGCTAAGAGTTCGGAAATTTTAACGTCCGTTTTCTTTTGCGATCGCCGTGCCGAAAAGTCCTGTAGGTTGGTTAAGATATCAACTGTCCGCTGAACGCCTTCCCTTGCTGCATCTAGCTTTTGTGCATGGGACATTGCGTTCTCCACATCCGCCTGCAAAAGATCGATACACGCGACCACAACCGACAGCGGGTTAAGTGCCTCGTGAACGATACCGGCGGCCAGTCGCTCGATGGTCGAGAGCTTTTCTCTTTGACTTAGTTCACGATAAGCGCTCTTAAGGTCGTGTGTTCTCTCCTCTAGCTGTTGTTCGAGCGCTTCGTTCCGGTCCTTCAGGCCGCGGTTCCGGAGCGCAAGCGTGTTCCTTAGCTCAGAAAGCCGTTTGAGACGCTTCTCGGCGCTCACAAGGGAGCCCTGGCCTCGCTGGAGAGCACGCCTCAGACGTCCGGCCTCCGCCTTCATGTTTTGGTAGTCATCCATGGGTAGCTGCTGCGCTAGAGATTGCTGACCGATCCCAGAAAGGGTGTGGGTGTAGAGGTCTAACCGACTACGAACTTGCTGCTCATTCTGGAAATTCCACGCATTTATTCAGGACTCGTCCGCGCTTATCCCGAGTTTGTGGATTACTTCTTCTGCAGCCACTGCCAAATCAGGTGTCCAGTCGTCTAGCTTTTCTTTTGTTAGATCCAGCGCGTCCAAAGCGTCGGGTGATATTGAGGGTTCCGTATCGTCACCTGCCCGCCCCATCTGGAGGCCTCGGGCAATACAGTTGGACACGTGGACCAAGCTGGTCAGGGGGAGATCGGCATGAGGAACATCGAGGCTGTGATGTCCTCCGATAATGCCCGTAATCGGTGCCGGCAGGCCCCAGCGGGAAGCAAGATATCCCCCAACGCTGGCATGCGTGAAGCGTATCTCCTCCTTCTCCGCTCTGAGGATTGGGTAGGACTTTGTCTTGGCGGTTTTAAGTGCCGACTGAAAAGCTTTAGTGAAATGGGTTGCTAGAACAATCTTACCGATGTCGTGTAAGATACCGCCGAGCTGGGCCATCTCGGGGTCGATATCCAAGCGAACAGCAAGCTCCTTCGATATCATACCCACGGCGACTGAGTGCTTCCAGAAATCTATACGCGGGAAGTCATCGAGTTCAGGTATGTCTTCTCTTGTGTCCAGGCGGGACATTGTCAGAATGGCATTTCGAATGACCTTGAAGCCTAGGAGGTCTATTGCTTCTGAGAGCGAGGTGATCTTCCCGCTGGCCCCAAATAGTGCTGAGTTGGCAAGACGAAGGACCTTGGATGTGGTCGCCTGATCGAGACTTAACGCCAGGCCGAGATCAGTTGACCCTACATCTGTGGTTTCATCCTGAACCAAGTTTTCAAGCTTGGCGTGAACGGCAGATATTGTTGGCAGGTCGACAATCTCGTTCAAAGTCTTCTTCACTTCCAAATCGAGGCCTGGATCGGAGTTTGCGGTGTTATACAGCACCCGAGCGATACGCTCCAACAAGATGGGAGGATCATATGGGTAGACGAGAACTTCCTCCACGCCCGATCTAGCG
>DPVD01000166.1:0-1577 GCA_003526745.1 Candidatus Latescibacterota bacterium | reverse complement strand
CGAGAACTTCCTCCACGCCCGACCTAGCGCAAAGATTGATTGTTGCACTGTCTGCCTGGTTGGCCAGAGCGATTATGGCCGGAGCATTCTCTTTCAGTTTGATTATAGCCCGGGACATATGGATCCCATCCGATACCACTTCCACGGTCGTATTCGTCAGGATAAGCTGGAATTGCTCGCGGACCACCATCCCTAGAGCCTCTTGGGGTGAGGTGGCGAGGGACACATCATACGCGCCTGTAGTTTCTAATAGTTCACGCAATGTGTCGCCACGAATGGCGTCCGACTCAACCACTAGAACCCGGCCTTGGCTCGTATTCATACCGTTAATACCGAGGTAATGGCGTCGGCACTAGATCTCAGGCGGTGGGTTTCGGAATTCGAGATAGACTTCAGGACACCGCACGACATTGTCTTCCAGGCTTGCATTAGACCCTCCAGCTTTCCCCCTTGCGACTTGGATGCTTTATTGAGAAAAACAGCTACGCTCTCCTCAACATATCATGATCAAACTTCGGGTAACAAGCGATTATCTACTTACCCCTGTAAGTGCCGAGATAAAGTCAAAGGAGGCCACCGAATGCCCGCTTTAGGCAGAGGATGTTGGTGGACCGAGCTTGTGTATTCGAAAACACGATGGCCCCGTGGACCTATCGATACTTCCTGTTTGCAAAACTCGGCCTCAGACTGCAGAAGTGGAATAGCGCAACTAGCAATTAAATTGGCGGGACAAGAGAAGAAACCGAGCGTCGAGTAAGAGGTCGATTCGCCCCTCTGGTTTAGGCGGCCGACACAACTAGGAATATTGCGATGACAGCCACCCCCACACCTACGCGAGCCACGTAGTTAAGGTGTTCTTTCCAGAAAAAGTGAGCCGTCAGATTGTCAAGAAGCACAACGCTGCAGCCTAGGACCGGGAAAACCACGGTTCCGGGCATCTTGCTTAGTGCAATCAAAAAGACAGTCAGCGCTAGAGAATTGTAAATTCCGATGAACGCTCCGAGCTTCAGCTCAGGAATCCGCGGACGTCTCCCTCGAAGAAAGATAGAAATCCACCCGATTACCCCAGCTGTCCAGCCTATTACGACCAGGATACCAAGGTGCTCCTGGTCCAGCCCGTTGTAGTGGACTGACCTCAGGCAAGAGTGGCTGATCCCCTGGAGAAGGAATACTGCGACCAAAATGAAGAACAGTTTCCATCTGCGTATGTGGTAGCTGGCATCCATTCCCGATGTCATCAGGCCCAGCGCGACCAGTGCTAGAGCAACACCCACGACTTGCATGGGCGCCGAAGGCTCTTGCCAGAGGATGAGCCCCGCCGCAACAGGGATTGCCACTGACATACGAAATGCGGTGAAGACCGCCGCCCCAGGGGCTCGTGACAATGCACTGGTCATTGCAAAGAGAGAAGCCACAAAAACCGATCCCGTAACAAGTCCCGTAATCAGTCCGGACCTTGACAGGACAAAACAGTCTTCAAGAAACAGATACGTTGATAGAATGGCAGCCAGCACGAGGTAGTTCGTTGAGACTACCACGTGTGAATGAAAACCACGGTTTTGCCCAAACTTGAAAAG
>DPVD01000331.1:0-7559 GCA_003526745.1 Candidatus Latescibacterota bacterium | reverse complement strand
ACGAGCTCCGTCACGGACCGCCCGACGAAGATCTCGGTTGGCGTACAGAACTTGCCCGTACCGTCGTTGAACAGGATGGCAACGGTCTGCTGAAGACGGTTCCCGATCACGACATCGTTGTCACCGTCTCCTTCAAGGTCTCCCGCTCCTATCACGGTCGGCTTTGCGCCGGTCGCGTACGAAGTCGTCGAGAAGGTCGCTCCTTGCGATCTGTTGAGCATAACCTGCACGGACTGCGCGTTCACGTTTCCAGCCACGAGATCGGCGATGGTATCCGAGTTCACGTCGATGGTCTCGAGAATCAGAGCTTTCGTCCCTGTCGGGAAGAACGAGACCGAATCGAGACCGGCCTGCTTGAGACGGTAAATATCATCCACGCCCGCGTAGACCACGTTTGCACTGTCGGGATGGACAAACAGATCATTCACGGCGGCTGAAACGCCGAGGTCGCCCGTGACGTTGAGCCAAGTCAACCCTCGGTCAGGAGACTTGAACACCTGACCGTTGTCGGATCCCGCATAGATTACCGTTGGGTTTGATCGTGATATCGCAAGACTCTCGATATTCAGATTCGTGATACCCGTATTCTGAGCGGTCCAAGTGCTCCCGGCATCAGCAGTGACGAAGATGCCGCCTCCCGTTGTGCTGGCATACGCCGTCCCGGCGAACTCGAGACTCGCCACTATCGCAGTAATATCCACATCGGTCAGACCACTGTTCGAGATCGACCAAGTCGTACCGCCGTCGAGAGACCGATAAATGCCATCCGTAGGCACGCCGACAAGCATCGTATCCGGCGAGAGGGGCATGACCGCGAACCCGAGCGCGTTGACCCCACTGACGGTGTCGATTCTGGCGTCGTTCCAAGTCGTACCCGCATCCGTCGAGATGAATAGCGTCAGACCAGTCGGCGCAAACATTCGGGTCGTATCTGATGGGTCGAACACGATATCCCACGTCGTGAATGGACCCGTAACGGAGGTTGCCGTCCACGTTACACCTCGGTCAACCGATTTGTAAATCCCCTTGTTCAGGGTGCCTGCCCACATCACGTCCGTGTTCAACGGGTTGAAAGCGATCCCATAGACGGCCTGACTGATCGTCGTCCCCGCATTCGCGATCTCCGTCCACGTGAGCGTCGTGTTCAGGCTCTTGTAGATCGAACCCGGCGACGTACCGGCGAACAGCGTGTCCGGCTGATCCGGATCCGTGATCACTGAGTGAACGGTATGCGGGCCACCTGCCAATGCCGTGGAGACCCACGTATTCGCCGAATCCAGCTGCGCCGAAAGGTCCGAGGGCTGGGATACAACGACCGCACAGAGGGCCGTCAGGATGTAGGAAGATCTAGTTCGCATTCAATTTCACTAAACATCGGTCCCGAATAAGGCGACAAACGCCAGAAAGTCGGCAAAGTCGACCCGGTTGTTGGCGTCGAAGTCACCTCGGAAGTCGAAACCGGTCTCGCCTGCCTTCTTGTTGTAGGTCTGTGAGAACAGCAAAAAGTCATTTATATCGATCGTCAGGTTACGGTCGAAGTCCCCCGGCGCCGCAGCCTCCGCGGTCGTAAACCTGAGAACAGAGCCCTCGGTCCGCGCCCCCAACGAATCGATCGTCACCACCTGCCAGAAGTACATCGTGCTTGCGTCCAGCGCATCGGCAGAGTATGACGGGGCAATGAGCCCTGTCGCCGCGGGCTGCAGGCCTCCCGGCGTCGTCCCGATACGGACCTCAAACTTGATAGCATCACCTTCCGGGTCATCACCGGACCAAAATAGCTCTATTGGTCTCTCCACATCGACGCTCTCGTCAGCCGGAGCACGATAAACCGGTGCGTTCGGCGGATCATTCTTAGGCTGTACGATCAGCACGACGGTCCCCGAATCTCTGGCACCCCCCACATCAGACACGATGGCCAAGAGGTCGAACACTCCGAAACCGTCCTGTGGAGGTGTCACACGCAGTGACTTCGTTGTTTCCGTACTTTCGATCGCCACGGTCAGGAGACCGCTCGGATCTTGAAACTCCCAGACCAAATCGATCGACTGCGTCTCACGATCGGTTGTCTGGTCCAGGATCTCGAGAACGAGGTCTGTGTCTTCATCGAAAGTCTGGATCTCGAAAGGAGTCAGAAGGGGAACCGTGTTCCCGAGTTCGACCTTGGTCGATCCGGGGATCGCATAGGATGCGTTCGTCGGGTTCAGAAAGTTCGAGTTCCGGATCGGGTCTTCGGTCAGCACCCGAATGCTTGTCTCGGCTTGAATATCCTGAAGCAACTCGAACACGAGGACGGCGAGTGTGTCAGGTGTCCTTTTGTCCAAACCAAACACGGTTGAAATGTGCGCCGCTGCGTCAGAAGTGCCAGCCTGCTCGACCGTGTTGATCTGCAGGTCGATATTCTTCGTAAGACCTGTCTTGATGAACGGGCCGTCCACATTTCCAAGAGGGTTCAGCAGTGTATTGTCGAACCCGATAAAGGCCTCGACACCGCGGATCGTATCCGCGTTCGGAATCATAAACAGTGCGACGCGTACCAAATCTCCCATCGCGGGAGACCCTGTTCCGGACGTCTGAACCAAGGAAATCCGAGAAGTCCCGATCTTGCCTGGAGTCTCTATGGCTTCAAGATCGACGTAAGAAAAGTTCGCATCCGGGCTGTCGCTCAGGACGATCAGCGTATCGGTCACTGCGGCCGTCGAGGACGGTGTGAACGTCACGATCACCGACTGTGTGTCGCCGGGTGCCAGCTCGAAAAATGTCGAACCGACCACGAAGTCAGGAGAAGTCGACCGAAACGACAGCACGTCGAGCGTCTCGTTCCCTATGTTTCCGATGACAACGGTATCCGAGACCGCCTTCCCAATGTTCAGGCTCTCGAACGATAGTCTCGACTTTGAGAACGTGATGCGAGAACCCGTCGCCACACCGGTTACAGGGATGTTGACAACTGGCGCCGTCGACCCGAATACCGCGGCATCCGACTGCAGCTTGAAGGCATCCGAAATGGGTCCGGCATGCGTCGGCGAAAAAGTAAAGTTCAGCACCTGGCTTTGACCGACGCCCAGAATGAACGAGGAGGGAGAAACCGTCAGCTGCAGATCAGCCGATATCGGTGCGACCTTCGTGACAACAGCGGGGGCATCCCCCAGGTTGTTCAGCTGGATCGAACTGGTTGCAGAGCCTCCCACAACGACAGAATCGAACGTCACCGAAGAGGGTGCGAAGTTCAAAATCGGCTCAGCGCTCACTCCGCTAACCAGGAGCGAGATCGCTAGAACTGCCGCGATGCGTCGAGCGCGTCTAGCCGGCCAGCCCATGCACTTGAATACCTACTCCCACTCCACAGTGGCTGGAGGTTTGTGTGTCACGTCGTAGCATACGGCATCGACCCCGTCTAGATTCCCGATCTTTGTCGCAACCATTCGGACAAAATCCATCGGCAGTTCACAGAATCGTGCGGTCATGAAATCCGGTGTCACGATCGGTCGAAGCACCACCGTCTCCCCTGACCCATCGGTTGTCAGGGGCAGGAGAACCGTCGGCATCTGAGCGATCTCCCGCTCGAACCCGCCTTCGACGATCGAATCCATCGCTATCGCATCGGCTTCCCTAAGCAGGTCGAGACGGCGTCCGTCCAGAAACGCCCGCTTCAACCTTAAGTCTGGCGGCGAATCGGCGGAAATGAGGTAGATCACACGATTCAAGTCTTTAACACTGTTCGTGATCCGTGTGGACACATCCTCGAGCGTCGCCCAATCGGCACCACCCCAGACCAACCCGGGATGCGCGTAAGTCCGGTAGTCGCCCTGGACACCGACACTCCGTATCGGCAGGACTCGGAAAGAAAGCCCGCTGGATTCGGCGATCTCTCGGGCCGCCCTCTCATTTTCGTCTGATACACGCGTATCGATGTCGCCCGTCGAGCATAGACACCTAACCCCGAGCCCTGGCCCCGGGAACGGGTGGCGCCACACGAGCGCGTGGGGAATACCAAGCCTCTCGCCCAGATCCCTGACCTCGTCCTTATAAAGCTGGGCCAGAGGTTCGACCACCTTGCCCTGAGCGATCATCTCCTCGATCACATCGATTCGATTGTGATGCGTCTTGATCAACGCTGCATTCTCCGTACCACCGGACTCGATCGTATCCGGATACAGCGTTCCCTGCCCCAGAAGCCACGCTTCAGGGTCGAGTTCCAGTTTTTCGAGCACACGATCCTTCACATCCAGGAAGGTCTTTCCGATCGCGTGGCGCTTTGCTTCCGGCTCGGACATACCCTCGGTCGCCAACAGAAATTCTTCGCTTGCATCTTCGATGATTAGATTGTCGAACCCGTGGTCCTTCATATACCGGGCAACCGCTCCTGTCTCCTGTTTTCGCATGAAGCCGTTGTCAATGTGCAGACCCTGAACCCGCTCCGAACCGAGGGCCTCGTTGATCAGCGCAAAAGCAACTGTCGAGTCCACACCGCCCGAAACGAGCAGAAAAACGTTGCGGTCACCCGCCTGATCCCTAATCTGCACCATCGCTTCTTCGGCATACCCGCTCATCGTCCAGCTTCGAGGTGCATCACACAGCGTCAGGAAGTTGTCGAGCATCCGGTTCCCATTCGGCGTGTGCGCGACCTCCGGGTGAAACTGGAACCCGTAAATCTTCCGCTCTGCGTTTGCGACAGCGGCTGCGGCGCAATCAGGCGTCTCACCGATAAGCTCGAACCCGTCCGGTAACCGGGACACCGTATCACCGTGGCTCATCCAGACGGTCTCCTCGTCCGCCAGGCCGGCGAAAGGGCCGTCATTCGACAGAATCTTCAGACCCGCCGTCCCGTACTCACGAATCTCTCCCGTCACAACCTCGCCACCCAACTTGTGACAAAGCAGTTGATGGCCATAGCAGAGACCCAAAATCGGCAGGTCGAGGCCAAGAAGGGCCTCGTTGAAGGCGGGTCGATCGGGATCGTAGACGCTTCCCGGCCCGCCGGAATAAATTATTCCCGCTGCGCCCTCTATTTCAGATGGATCGGCCGTTGGCGCGAATATTTCAGAATAAACCTGCAGCCTCCGGATCCGGTTCGCGATCAGGTGAGCATACTGCCCACCAAAATCGAGAACGGCCACCCCTGGTCGCATTAGTCCCACCCCCAAAAGCTAAAACGCGGGACTCGCGGCCAGGCGTAGGTGCCCGAGCCGGAATCCCGCATCAATTCGGCAAAAACTGGCAAAAATTAGTTCCGGTTAATATACCCTCTTATGGACAGCCCCAATTGACTGAATCCGCTGAAGTCAGAGATGAAGCCAGCAGAAACAGTGTATTGCCCCGTCACCGGATAAGTCAACCCGAGGTCGAAGGATGTCTTGTCCGAGTGGGTGTCGAAAATCACCCGCCCCTCGCCTATGAAAGATCTCAGTACTCCATCCGGATTCGCATCACCGGCGCCCATCCGCTTCTGATAGAAGGTTACCCCGAAGGACAGCTCCTCAATGCTTCCGAAACGGTCCAAGCCGGCATCAAGCTTGATCTGCTCGGTCACGGGAAGCTGCACCGCCAGACCAAAACCCAGACCCTTGCTGGCCAAGGCATCGAGTGAATCCGTCGCGGACGACCGGATACTATCGGTTCGCGCTAAGCTATAGACCGAGTCTGCCTCTGCCTGACGTGCGCCGAGGGGGCTTCCATCGTAAGTGAAAGATGTATCTGCCAGCACGGCCTCGAATCCCGTCTGAATCGTCAGCGCCTGATCGGCCACCAGCTGGGCGAGCGCGCTTGCGGGCAGACTCGATGACCCGCGTCCACCGTAGCCCAGCGTCACGGTGAACGACGGCTCACCCACGTGACCTGACGGCGTTGGCAGCCCGGATCCGAACATCGACCCCGGATAGAACCTTCCGCCAAGAGCAAGCTTTGTCGCGCCTCCGACGCCCAGTTCACCGACGAACGATGCTCGGTTGCTGAGCGGCATCCTCATGCCGATCTCGGCCATCAGTGAGCCGTTGAAATTCTCCAGCGCCTGATCGACCGATGTCGTATCCGCATCCACCAGCAAGAGAGGGTCGGAGACTAGCTGCCACGCCCGATCTGGAAGGTTCGTTTCGACTGGGCTTCCACCACCGATCCGAAACTCCGGCACGATGCTGCGCATCTCGCCATCCGGGTTCCCCGTAGACGGCGAGATCACCGCCGGTGACCGAACCATAGGTTTGCGCGTTATCAAGTTCTGAATGTCCATCTGTTCATCCGCGCTCAGCATCTTCACCCGGATCAGACCAGTCTTCGCTTCGGCCTCCATCATCCGGATATCTGCACCGGGATCCAACTTCAGGATTTCTGCTGTTGAGTAGCGCGGAAAAATCTCGACGATCCGGATCACACCCAGCGACACCTCGCCACCGAGGTTCTCACCAGTAACAGGATGAATAATCGTCTCCTGCCGGATCAACCGGAACAGATCGTTCGGGATGACCTCGTCCTGAGTGCCCAGATCAATGAAGACGAGACGTCCTTCGACCCGCATCACATACCCTGTCCGATCCTGAGCGGTGGCCTCCCGTGAGAAGCCGGCCAGGACGACCAGTGCTGTTGCCAGTGTATACAGTGTCTTCATAGTTCGCTCCAGCGGCCGTGAATTATTTAGGCTCAACCGCTTCAACCTCTTCGGGTTCGGGAAAGTCTTCAACTTCATTGTCCATATCATCATCGGCTTCAGGGAAACCGAGGTCCTCGCCACTTGCATCCTCTTCCTCGCCTTCCTCGTCATCCGTGGCTTCAAACTTTGGGCGCTTGAGAAATCTCAGGAGTACGACCACGATGGCACCCAGCACACCGACCAGCACGCCGACCCACCAGTAGGCCTCGAAGAAACCGGGCTCCTCTTCCTCTTCTGGATCGAGAAGGTCGTCGCCCACCATCTCGTCGCCTTCTCCGTCAGCCATCATAACCGCCGGATTCTCCTCAATCAGCGCGTTTTCCTCGAAGGACAGCCGATACATTCGATCTCCGATTTGAAGGTAGACCGCCTCTTCCTGGTCCCGGCGAAGGATGCGCAGTTCGGTCATGTCGTCAGGCGTTAGCGACTTCACCTCGGCCGTATCGGCCATGATCATCGCCTGCTGGGTATCTTCGAGCTCAACGATCCGGCTCTCGAACGTCACCATACGCTCGCGCATGTTCCGCACGTCGTTCGCGATGCTCTGCAGACGTCGCTCCGAGCTGCCGATCCGACGCAGCGTTTCTCGCAGATCGTTGATAGCCTTGTCGTTGTCCTTGATCTCGGCTGCCAGACCCCGCGCAAGTTCACGCATTTCGTTTTGCGTCTGGACCACCGAGGCCTGGATCTGGTCTTCAGCCGTCGGGGCGACCTCGATCGACTCTACGATATCGCCGGGCTGAACGGGCGCGTAATACTCGACGAACTTCCCTTCCGCCGTGACGGCGCCAACCTTGATCACCTCGACACGCGCGATCTTCACCTTCGGATTCCCGAGGTTTTCACCCGTGACAGGATGGATCAAGGGGGCTGATTGGCGGTAGATCTCGGCCAGCATGCCAATCCTTACGCCTCG
>DPVD01000275.1:0-7695 GCA_003526745.1 Candidatus Latescibacterota bacterium | reverse complement strand
GAAGAAGGAGTCTTATCGATACGCGTCCTGGAAGAGGGGGGAGACGGTTCTGCAGGTGATCGAGCCTGTGCAAAAGGAGATTCCGTGTATCGCGTTGCCTTACTGCCCGTCCGGGTCGTTCGAGGCGGAGCTGGCCTGGGTTGGGAACGGAATGCCGAGCGATTTCGAGGTGGCAGGTAGACGCCTGCGTGGCAAGATCGTGGTGGCGACAAGCGCTTCATCGCCGGGACATCGTTTTATCCATCGGTCGGAGAAGTATGCACGGAGTGCGCTCGCCGGTGCGTCCGGATTTATTTTTATGAATCACTACGATGGGCTCGGTCCTGCGACTGGGAGCATCGCGGACAATCAGGAAGCGATCATTCCAGGGATTTCGGTGTCCAAGGAGGATGGCTCGTATCTGCGGAGGCTGATGGAGCGAAAGGGAAGCGTTCGGCTGAAACTCAGGACGCGGAACAGGACGACAGAGAAGACGTCATGGAACGTCGTGGCCGAGCTGCCCGGGAAAACGCACCCGGATACGTGGGTTGTGGCTGGATGTCACTATGATGGACACGATATTTCGCAGGGCGCGATGGACCCCGTGTCTGGGATGGTTTGCGTTCAGGAATCCGCCCGTGTTCTGAAGAAGTATGCCGCTGACAGGATAGGATGCGGGATCCGGTTCGTGGCGTTCGGGACCGAAGAGATCGGCCTGATCGGCGCCCGTAACTTCGTGAAGCAGCACGCCGACGAGTTGGATCAGATACGTCTCTATATCAACATGGATTCTGCGGGTGGCGGTGGTCGCAAGGGGATCGTGATGCATAGGCGACCGGAACTCGACGCTTTTTTCGACGACGTTCGAAAAGAGATGAAGTACGACATGCCTTATGGGCAGGGAATGTCCGCGTTCTCGGACCATTTCCCTTTCTTCGAAGCGGGTGTGCCGACCTGCGGTATGGGAGATGTAGAGGCGACGTTCTCAGGACGTGGATACGGACACACGGCTCACGATACGCTCGACAAGATCCGGCTGGCGGACCTGCGCGAGGCGTCATCCGTACTTGCTCGATTGCTGCTTCGTGTCTCTTGCGCCGAGAAGTGGCCGACAAAGCGATGGACCTCGAAGCAAGCGGAGCGAATGATGAAGAAGGATGCGAGCCTGGAGATCGTTGAAGTGGAAGCGCAGCTTGAGAAGCTTTACCACAGACGCAATAGGCGCTCAAAGGCTAGGCGAAGATACGGCACAAATTCTTGATAGATCAGCAACGTGTTTGAGAGTCTGGCGTGATCGAATGATCGACCGGAGGAATTTCTGGAAGGCGGCAAACTGGTCGCCGTTAAGATCCATGTTTCTATTCTCTTTGAGGTCCCTTAGTGCGTCATTCCGCGCTCGACAAGAGATCCAGTCGCTCCCACACCTTGCTCTGCTGAGACAAGAGACCCATGCCTCTAGGGAACGCTGGGGCTAGCTTGTTCGTCCTGTCAGTCTTTATTCGACTATAGGAGGATGGTCCGTCTCATAATTTATTCAGACAGTACTCCCGAACACCCCCGAAAAGATCAGGAAGTCCCCAAAGCCAATGTCTCCGCTTCGATCCAGATAGCTTCTTGGCCTTTCCCCAAAGTCTATTTAGCGATCCTGATGTGTAGCACACACCCTTTTTTATAATGTGACCTAATAGGTATAACAAGCCAGGAGCAAGGAAGCAACCTCTGCCGTGAGAGCGCCTATACAAAGATTGTTTCTTCTCGATCCGGACCGACTGAAACGATCGAGATCTTCACACCTGACAGCTTCTGAATCCGCGCTAGGTAGGCCTTCGCGTTGTCGGGAAGCGAATCATATGTCCGGCATTTCGTTGTGTCTGATTGCCACCCAGGGACTGTCTCGTAGACCGGCTCGCATTCGGCGAGGACGTTGAGGTCGGCCGGAAAGTGTTCGACACGTTCCCCGTTTCGCGTGTAGTGCGTGCAGATCTTGAGTTCCTCGATTTGATCGAGAATATCGAGTCGCGTGACGGCGATTGAGGTGAGGCCGTTGATCCGCTTGGCCATACGCAGGATGACGGCATCCAGCCAGCCACAGCGTCGCGGACGACCGGTGGTCGCTCCATACTCGTGCCCAATGTCGCGAATCCTGTCGCCCATTTTGCCGTGCAGCTCGGTGGGGAAGGGCCCGTTGCCGACGCGGGTCGTGTAAGCCTTCACGACGCCGACAACCTCGGTGATTTGTGTCGGTCCGATACCAGCACCCGTGCAGGCGCCACCCGCTGTCGTGTTCGACGAGGTGACATAGGGGTAGGAGCCGTGATCGACATCTAGGAGGGTGCCCTGTGACCCCTCAAACAGGATACCTTTGCCCTGTTTGATCTGGTCGTTCAGATAGACCGACGTGTCGACTATGTAGGGTCGGAGACGCTCGCCATGGGCGACATACGATTCGACGATTGGTGCTTCTTCTAGGGGTTCTACTTCGTAGACCTTTGTCAGGATTTCGTTCTTTTCGCGTAGGTTCGCGCGGATCTTCGTCGCGAACACATCGGCATCGAGGACATCAAGGACACGGACACCTGACGACCGGTTGATCTTGTCGTAGTAGGTCGGTCCGATCCCGCGAAGGGTTGTTCCGATCGCCCCTTCACCGATCTTCTTTTCGCTCGCACGCTCAATCGCTTTGTGGTAAGGGAGGACGAGGTGGGCCCGTTCGCTGATGAAGAGGCGGCCCTCTGTAGCGATGCCCTTCTCCTCGAGTTCATCGAGCTCTGCGAACAGGGCTTCCGGCTCGAGAACAACGCCGTTGCCGACGACACACGTCTTGTCCGGATGGACGATGCCAGCGGGGATAAGGTGGAAGACGAACTCCAGTTCACCAACCTTGATCGTGTGACCGGCGTTCGCGCCTCCCTGATATCGAACGACAACATCCGCGTCGCTCGTCAGGAAGTCGACGATTTTGGCTTTACCTTCATCGCCCCACTGGGCGCCGAGTACAATTCTGACTGACATATTAAACCCAAAACCTTTGGAAACACACAGCGCATGGAGGACACAGAGGGGCTTGCCGAAGGGTCGGCTCGATCATCTGGGCACCAAGAACGGATGTGGTTGGTTATCGTCGGGCTTTGCCCGACACAGTTTGACTGGACCGCTTTAGTCGTCACCGGAATCAGCCGGGTGACGACATGCCGATGCTAAACACACAACAAACACAGCTCGAGGTCTTTTTGCCAGTTGGTTGCTGGCGCAAGGACCAAATCCCTGCATTGACTGACTCACTACCCGTCGTCGGGTTCTACCCGATGACGTTGAAACTGTTGCTTTACAGCTTTGCCTGCTTGGCCCAGTAGACGAGGGGGTCTGAGGCTATCCTTCTCAATACCTCGTCCGATACGGGGGCGTCCACAATAAAGACCATTATGGCGCGGCCCCCGCGGCTTTCTCGTCCCAAAGCCATGTCCGCGATGTTGATGTCGTTGTCGGCGAGGAGCGTACCCATCGTGCCGACAACGCCGGGAGCGTCCTTGTTGCAGCAGATCAGGACGTCGCCTTCGAGGCGTGCTTTGACTTCGAACTGGTCTATCTGCAGGAGACGAGCGTCGTTCCGCCCAAACACTGTCCCGGCGACAGTGGTGTTCTCTTTGGTCGTCTCGCAGTTCACGGTGATCAGGTTGACGTAGTCTTTGTTCGTATTGGTACGCTTTTCTTCGATCTGAACGCCACGGTCTTTTGCGAATATCGGTGCGTTGACGAAGCTGACGGGTTCGTCGGTCAGGCCGGACACCGCGCCCTTGAGGACGGAGGCCGTCATCGGAGAGGTTGCGTACTCCAAGATCTCACCCTGATACTCGATGGTCATCTTTTTCAGGCTGCCGTCGCTGAGCTGCGAGACGAATGAACCGATTCGCTCGCCTAGTAGGAGGTAGGGCTGTATGGCTTCGAAGATCGTGGGGTCGACGGAGGGCAGATTGAGCGCCCCCTGGACCGGCTTCTCGAGGATCCCGTCTACGACGCTCTGCATGATCTGTCTTGCGACCTTCTCCTGTGCCTCTGCTGTCGATGCGGCCAGATGCGGCGTACAGATGACCTCGTCGCGCTGGATCAGGGGATGATTATCCGGCGGCGGTTCGGTATGGTAGACATCGATCGCCGCACCCGCGACCTTCCCTGACTCAATCCCTCGAAGCAGAGCGTCGTCATCAATCAGCTCGCCACGAGCGCAGTTGACAATCCGGACACCCTCCTTGCACTTACTGAGGCTGTCGTCGTTCACCATGTGATGCGTCTCTTTGAGCAGTGGCGCGTGCAGGGAGATGTAGTCAGCCTTCGCGTAGATCTCATCTTTGGTCGCGAGGACGATGTTGTTCTTCTCAGCCATCTCTTCCGAGAAGAACGGGTCGTTGGCCACGACCTCCATGCCGAAGGCTCGCGCCCGGGCACAGACCTGTAGGCCGACTCTTCCCACGCCCATCACGCCGAGGACCTTGCCATCGAGCTCGACGCCGGTGTAAATCTTCCGGTCCCACCGTCCTTCCTTCATTGATTGCGCAGCCTGCGGGATCTTCCGGGAAAGCGACAGCAACATCGCCATCGTATGGTCGGCTGTGGAGATCGTGTTTCCACCAGGCGCGTTCACTACGATGATCCCGCGCTGCGTGGCAGCGTCGACGTCGATGTTGTCGACGCCTGCCCCTGCTCGGCCGATGATTCGAAGATTTGAAGCCGCCCCGATGATCGGCGCCGTCACCTTAGAGGCGCTCCTGACAATCAGTCCGGCGTAGTTCGGTATTATCTCAACGAGTTCAGCCTCAGGCAGGCTTGTGATTGTGTCGACCTCAACGTCGACGCCGTCGATTACGTCCTGCCAGCCGTCCGAGAGCGAATCTGCGATCAGTATCTTGTTCATTTTTCTGGCTCTGTCTGTCCTTCTGCTGCTACGATGTCAGAAGTCAATGCCTGCTCTGCCGCGTCGATGGCGGCACCGTGGTCGAATCTGAGACCCATCCAGGCTAACGTTTCCTCGAGAGCTTTGACGATGAAGCGTATGTCGTCGTCCTCGACGAATCCGAGGTTCGAGATGCGAACCACTCGGCCTCGGAGGTGTGCCAGTCCGCCGCCGATCGCCGCCCCGTAGCTCTGCTTTAACCGAGTCATCAGATCCACACCGTCGATCGATTCCGGCAGTTCGACCGATGTCAGTACGTTCGAGGGTTTCTCCGCAAAGCAGGTGAGCCCGATCGCCCAGATGGCTTCACGGACCGCCCCCGCTTGACGTGCGTGACGTGCCCAGACCTGCTCGATGCCCTCGGCTGAAACCAGATCTAGGGCCGCACGCAGGCCCGTGATCAGCGTGACGGGCAGCGTGAACGGCCCCCGTCCATCCTCGAGTGAAGCCCGGTATCGGCGTAGGTCGAGATACAGCTTGTGGCAGGTCGATTCCTTCGAAGCTTTGTGTGCGCGGTCGCTGAACGTTAGGATAGAGAGCCCCGGGGGCAGTCCCAGTCCCTTCTGCGAGCCCGTGATCGCCACATCAACTCCGAACGCGTTCGTGTCTAGTCGGTGTGCACATACGCTCGATATGCCGTCGACAATAAGGAGCGCATCGTGTGACGCTGCCGCCTCCCCGATCGCCTCAATGTCGTGCAACGCTCCCGTCGATGTTTCGCTTTGCGTAGTAAGGACGGCTTTGATGTCAGGGTTTCCCGAGAGCGTATCAGCTACACGCTGGGGATCGACCGAAGTACCCCAATCGCTATCGATGGGGAGGAACTCAACCCCGTAGGCACCGCAGATATCCTTCCATCGCGCGCCGAAGTTGCCAGCTTGTGCAACAGCGACGCGATCGCCTGGAGACAGCGTGTTGACGACAGCGGCCTCCATTGCTCCCGTTCCGGACGACGACAGCAGGAACAGCTCATCCTTCGTCGGAAACAGCGACTTGGAGTCCTCGACGACCCCGGTCAGAAGGTCCGGGAAGTCGGGGCCACGATGGTAGACGATCGGCCCCGCCATGGCTTCCTGTACTGATGCAGGTATCGGGGTGGGACCGGGTATGAAGAGGCGCTGAGGCATGGGCAAATCGAGAATCGGGGTTTCAATCCTCAATTGTTAGTGCCCCCTTGCATCGACTGACCAGGTTTCGGTCCAGTTTCCGTCTCCGTCGATCACGTATGCTTCGTCATACAGGTTGACCGTTGTGCAGACGTGCTTTGGGATCAGGTAGATGACGTCACCAACGTTTGGTCGATCTACTCCTGGCGCGATCCGGATCAGCTGATGCTCCTCGTTTCTGACGAGAAATTGCAGCTCGCCTTCCAGGTTTACAGCACTGAAGTGGGGCGCAGGCACATCCGGGTTAATCCCCTTGTTTCCAGCGTCGAGTGTGATCAAGTCCTGTGCGGGTGTGCTGATAACGCGCGAGACGACGAGCGCTGCCCAGTTGAACGGGAACGCGAGACTTTCGCCGTAACCGGTGTCCCAGAAGATCCAGGTTCCGGGTGACACTTCCGTGACCCCGTCGATTTCGTCGGTAGCGTCGAAGCCTTTCGACCCGGAAGCAACGACAAGTGGGCATTCGATACCGGCTTTTTCGATCTGCACGCGGGTATCGACCGCGATCTGCACGGCATCGCGCGCCTTGGCTTTTCGCGGCTCACCGTCGCCGCTGACGTGACCGTCGTAGGCATGTAGGCCGTCGAATCTCAACCCTTCCAGTCCGTCTATCAACTTGGCGAGCGCAACGCTCGGCTTACCAGGTGGCGCACCCGTGCGGTTCATGCCAGTGTTCATGTCGATCAGAACACCGAGCTCGATGCCAGATGCTGCGCATTCTTTAGAGAGCTGACGCAGCGACGGCTCGTCATCTCCGATTACGCGAAATGTGACGTCCGGATGTGTCTGCTTGAGGCCGACTACTCGCTGGATCTGTGGACCGATGGGTGGGTAGGCTATCATCACGTCGTTCGCGCCGTTTGCTGCCAGGAGAGCGGCCTCCTTTGGGGTGGCACACTTGAACTTGGTGATTCCTGCATCCATCTCCATCCGGGCGACTCGAGACATCTTGTGAGTCTTGATGTGCGGTCGCAGACGATCATACCCGTCGAGGATACTGCCGATCGTCTTGATGTTCCGCTCGACGAGGTCGCGGTAAACGACAAGCGCAGGGCTAGGGATTTCGTCGACGTTTTTGACGATGTAGTCGATGTCAGATGACATTTTCGATCCAGTTTAGCAATTCGTTCCGGCCCTGCCCGGTTGCTGACGAGAAGGGGAGAAAGTCGACTTCAGCCACATCCGAGATGATCCGGAGGGACTTGTCGAGCTGCTTTCGTTTTTTTGTAGACGAGATCTTGTCCACCTTCGTGGCGATTACGACGAACGGAAAATTTGCCTCACTCAGCCACTTGATCATTTCGAGGTCGTCACCACTCGGGTCGTGCCTTGCGTCGATCAACTGCACCAGACCCCGAAGACGCTCGCTCCTTTGGAGGTAGGCGTCGATCAGCTCCGCCCACGACTTCTGCTCAGCCTTAGATCGCTTCGCGAAACCGTATCCTGGGAGGTCGACGAAGTGCAGGTTCCGGTTGATCAGGTAGAAGTTGAGCAGACGCGTCTTCCCCGGCGTGTTGCTCGTCTGGGCAAGGTTGCGGCGGTTCATCAGCCGATTGATCAGCGACGACTTACCGACGTTCGACCGCCCTGAGAATGCGATCT
>DPVD01000476.1:9750-9945 GCA_003526745.1 Candidatus Latescibacterota bacterium | reverse complement strand
AGCAGCTGAAAGCAGATGAAGAGGCCCTCTTCCTGATCGGGCGGAAAGCCGGTGGCGCGATGCGTGACGCGCTCAGTTTGATGGATCAGGTTATCTCATTTTCTGAAAACGGGATACGGCCTGAGGGCGTGCGCAGCCTTCTGGGCGTTGTGCCTCGTGATCTGTATTTCGGTCTGACCGACACTATCGCTCGGG
>DPVD01000476.1:0-9479 GCA_003526745.1 Candidatus Latescibacterota bacterium | reverse complement strand
CGGTCTGACCGACGCTATCGCTCGGGGGGACGGGGCAGCCGGTCTTCAGATCGTGCACGATCTAGTAAAAGAGGGGGGCGACATTGGAGAGTTCGTCGAGGGGCTCGTAGAGCACTTCAGGCATCTCCTCGTCGCCTGCGTCGAGGGAAGCGTGATCGGTGCAGACCTCCCTGAATCCGACCTGCAGAGATACCGAGAAGCGGCGCAGTCCTTTCTTGAGCAGGATCTGCTTCGCATGCTCAACACGGTCGCAGACCTGGAGTTAAACGTTGGTCGAGTTGGAGATCCCCGTTTTTGGCTGGAGCTGACGGTCATGAAGCTGATGAAGGCCGCGTCGACGGTGGATCTGCAGACGGTGATCGATCAGCTGGGCGGTGGGGCGGCACCTACAGGAGGACGTCCCTCGCTGCCAAGGTCGGCTGAACGAAGTTCGCCCGCATCGGCCCCACCAATAAAGAGCGTAAGGGCGACAGCATCGGCTGGCAGAGCGACGAAGCCATCCGCCCCCGCTGCAGGCTCCCCTGAGGAGCCAGAGTCATCCGATGATGAACCAGCGCCGGTCCCCGCCGTTGACCTGCCGACAGTTAGGAACAGGTGGGAGGAAGTCGTCAACTTTGTGAAGGAGCAGAAGGTCTCTGTCGGAACTTTCTTGGCGGAAGGGACACCGCAGAGTCTCGATGACAACCAGCTGGTCGTGATGTTCAAGCGGCACCGTGATTTTCACGCGAATCAGGTTCGACGGAACAAGGACGCTGTCGAAACCGCCCTGCGAGCGGTGTTCCGGTCAGAGCTGAAGATTCAGTGCGAGGTCGACTACGACGACCTGCCCACGGAAGTCGAACGAGAACAACGGGTCGAAGAGGACGAGCGGGTCCAGATGGCACTGAAGATCTTTAACGGAGAGATCATAAATCGATAAGTGCGGGTCTCTGTGAGACAAGCATTCAGCGGTGATGCGTTACACGAATTCTGACGTGATATAACAGACGGGAGATGATTCAGATGGCTAAGGGAATGGGCGGGATGATGAAGCAGGCCCAGAAGCTCCAGGCGAAGATGGCCAGGGTGCAGGAGGGGCTCGCTTCGAAATCCGTTGAAGGAGATGCCGGCGGCGGTATGGTCGTTGCGACGGCGAACGGCCACCTGGATATCACGAGAATCAAGATCAACCCCGAAGTGGTGGATCCCGAAGACGTAGAGATGCTTGAGGATCTCGTTCTGGCCGCGATCCAGCAGGCTCGTGAGGAGGCTCAGGCACTCGTCGAGAAAGAGATGCAGCAGGCTACGGCAGGGATGATCCCACCGGGGATGATGCCGCCAGGATTGGGGATTTAGTACGTCACAGTGCGGAGCACGGCGGCGTAGTCACAAGGGTAAGGCTTGTTGTCCCTTGGCTGTGCCTAGGGTTCCACCAAGCGGTAGGGCGAATGGCAGACGATCCGATCGATAGACTGGCAAAGGGACTGGGACGTTTTCCCGGCGTGGGTCCGAAGTCCGCGCGGCGTATCGCGCTTGATTTACTGACCTGGTCGACCGACGAGGTGCGCCAGCTGGCGGACCTGCTCGTTGAGATCAAGACGAACGTTCTGGAGTGTTCGACCTGCTTCAACCTTGCCGTCGAGGATCCGTGTCGAATCTGTTCGGATATGCGTCGCGATGGTTCTACGATCATGGTTGTCGACGCCGTCGCTAATCTGATTGCCGTCGAAAGGACCAACAGTTATCGTGGCGTTTACCACGTCTTGGGCGGACGGTTATCGCCGCTGGATGGGATAGGACCAGAGGATTTGAAGATCGCAGAGCTGGAGGCTCGGATTGCATCCGGTAAGGCACGCGAGGTTATCTTGGCGAACGAGCCGACGGTAGAAGGAGATGCGACCGCCCAGTATATCAGCCAGGCGCTCTCGAATAGTGGTGTCCAGATTACCCAGATCGCAAGGGGGCTGCCGGTCGGTAGTGACCTGTCGCTGGCGGACCAGGTAACTCTCTCACGCGCGCTCGAAGGGCGCCGGGAACTCTGATAGGTGAACCAGGTCAATACGATCGAGACCAATCCGAAGCTGAGCTCAGGCTCGGAGCAGATCATTACGTTCCCGAACGTCCTGACGATCGTAAGAATCGTCCTGACACCGGTGTTCTTGGTTCTGATCTTCTCGCAGGTCTGGTTCAACAAGATCCTAGCTCTGATCGTATTCACGATCGCGTCGCTCACGGACCTCTATGACGGGAAGATTGCCAGACGGGACGGAACGATCACGGCCTTTGGCCGATTCATGGATCCGCTTGCGGACAAGCTTCTCGTCTCTTCGGCGCTGATCTCCTTTGTGATGCTCGGGATTGTTGAGGCCTGGCTGGTTGCGGCAATGCTGATAAGGGACGCAGCAATTACGGGATTTCGCGTATTCTCGATCCGGAAGGGCAAAGAGGTGGTGACCTCTCGTCTGGCAAAGTGGAAGACGATGCTTCAACTGGTTCTAGTTTTCGGGATCCTCGTCTTCATGAATATCCGTGTCATCCAGGCAGAGTTGACCTCGAGCCCCCTCGAGTTGACTGGTGTCTGGTCTCATCTCCTCCTGAATAGTCTGGTCGCAGGTGTCACCCTTTTCGCGGTGATATCGGGCGTACACTACCTTATAACGAATAGACGTTCAACGGCTGAAACCGGTTGAACATCTTCGAACGAACGATCGCGACGGCGTGCTTCTCGGGATACTCCCACTTTGCTCCCGGGACGTGCGGCACCGCAGTAGCCCTTTTCGTTTACATCTTTCTCCCCGAGCTGTCGGGCATCGAATGGGTCCTGCTAATCGCTGCGACCTTCTTCGTTGGTGTGTATGTGTCGGACAAGGGTGAAGCCGAGTGGGGTCACGACCCCGGCCCCATCGTGATCGACGAGGTGGCTGGCTTCTTTGTTTCTGCTGCATTCCTGCCTCAATCTCTCTTGGTCGGGATAGCCGCTTTCTTCGGGTTCCGGGCCCTCGATATCATCAAACCGCCGCCGGCACGACAGAGTGAAGAGATCTCCAGTGGATGGGGCGTAATGCTAGATGATTTGGTGGCGGGTGCCTATGTGAACGCCAGTTTGCACGTCTTGATCTACCTGTTCGGCGATTCCATCGGGCATCTTCTCTGATGTCAACCGTTCGGAGCTTCATCGCACCGAACCTTCCTCAAGCGGTCAAACTGTATCTTGAGCAAGTGTCACACGATCTGAGCGAGCGGATTCTAGGTGTCCGTTGGGTGCGACCGGACGGCGTTTATCAGACCCTCAAATTTTTTGGGGGGACGTGGAAGCGGAGCGGATCCCGGATATCGCCCGGTCCATAGATCAGGTAGACAGGGTGAAGATGGCTCTGATCTCTCGTTTACCACGATTGGGGTTTTCCCCAAACCTGCATGAGCACCAGTGATCTGGGTCGGCTTGGGTGGAGAGCTTGATCGGTTCACAAGTCTGCGGGGACGGGCGGATGACGTGATGGCCGGTCTCGGTGTTTTTCAGAGATGGCGGGGTCCGTTTTGGCCCCACCTAGGACCCGGAAGATGCAGATGCGATCTGGTTACACTGCGGGACATGGATGTTGGGGTCTCCGACACGGACTTCGAGGTCGCTGAGCTTGTGCTGAACCGGAACGAGCCCGGCCCTAAGGGTGCCAAATTTACTCCCCTCCGTACGATTTCGCTCGGAAGAACACCACGGCCTTGACTGGTATACGCATGTGCACTATATTCGCAGTTGTCACCCACGTTCGGCACAGACAGAAACCAGCGGACTGCGCCGGTTATCCAGAGGGTTAGCATTCGAGAGGGAGACTCCAGAATGGTCAAACGAGTGGAGAATAACAGGCAGAAGTCGGTTGACTCTGCGATATCACAGATCGAAAAGCAGTTCGGCAAGGGCTCGATCATGCGGCTTGCTGGTGAAGACGGGAACTCGGTCCCCGTCGAGGTGATCCCGACGGGCGCCTTGGCGCTCGACGTCGCCCTTGGAGCGGGTGGACTGCCGAAGGGCCGGATCGTCGAGATCTACGGGAACGAAGGATCGGGCAAGACGACGCTGACCTTGCACGTGATCGCTGAGGCGCTCAAGCGCGGTGGGGTGGCCGCATTTGTCGACGCGGAGCATGCCTTGAACCCGGAGCTCGCGGAGCGGATTGGTGTGGACCTTGAGAATCTCCTGATCTCTCAGCCCGATAACGGTGAAGAGGCACTCGAGATTACGGACACGCTCGTTCGCAGCGGTGCCTTCGACGTGATCGTCGTCGACTCTGTCGCGGCCCTTGTGCCTCGTGCCGAGCTAGAAGGCGAAATGGGGGATACACACGTCGGTCTGCAGGCACGCTTGATGTCGCAGGCGCTCAGGAAGCTGACAGGATCGATCAGCAAGTCGAACACCTGTGTCATCTTCGTGAACCAGATTCGGATGAAAATTGGTGTGATGTTCGGGAACCCCGAGACCACGTCAGGCGGGAACGCGCTCAAGTTCTACTCTTCCGTCCGTATGGAGATCCGGCGGATCGGGGCCATCAAGGATGGGCAGAATGTGATCGGAAACCGGACCAAGGTCCGCGTCGTCAAGAACAAGGTATCGGCTCCGTTCAAGGAAGCCGAAATGGATCTGATGTTCGGCGAGGGCTTTTCGCGCGAAGGTGGCGTCCTGGACCTGGCAGAGCTGCAGGGCATCGTCCAGAAGAGCGGGACCTGGTTCTCGCACGGCGAGACCCGACTCGGTCAGGGACGCGAGAACGTTAAACGCTACTTCAAGGAAAATTCTAAAATGGCACGACAGATCGAAGACGAGATCCGCATGGCCGTTGGTCTACCGACGCTTGCGGAGTCCGGGCTTGAAGAGACAGGAGACGAGGAGGATGCGAAGCCGGCAGAGACGAACGGCGTAGCTGCAGAGCTCGAAGAGGCTTCCGTCTAGAATCGCCGTCTAAACGCGCCCTGATGCAGCGACCGTCCCCGCGCTTCCGGTGCGGGGACGGTGTCGTTTACAGGTATGGAAAATCTGAAAACAACCACGGAGAAAACAGGAGAGAGAGGGTTTGGTAGAGCCAAGCGGAGAGTGGGGAGATTTGCAACACAGGCAAGTCCGCGGGGCAGTGAGTATCGACTGAACCATCAAAATACAAAGCTTGTCCCTGCGAAGGCAGGGGAGACGAAGAAGACTTCGGGCTGTGAGTTGAGCACTCCAACGGGGCGAGGCGTCAATAGCCAGGCGCGCCGACAGAGCTTGCGAGGAAAGAAGCTCTTAGTTTGCACGATCTGATCCACAGGTGTCGCCGTCTTTGAGCAATATCGGCGACCCAAAACTTTCGGTGCCTCAACCCATTGAAAATCCTAATCTGATCCATGCGCGCATGAACAAACACCTGAACTCGGGTCTCTTCACAATCAACCCCGATCTGGAGAAGGCCAAGAAGGCAGCTTTCCAGCTCCTCGGACGCCGCGCCTATACACGGAAAGAGATCCGGGACAAACTCTACAAGCGCGGCTTCAGGAAGGCTGTGGTGGAAGAGACGCTCTCCACGCTCCAGCGGATCCGCGCGATCGACGACCGCGATTTCGCTGCTCGCTTTGTTGAGGAGCGGCTGCGACTGAGACCGGCCGGACAGCTCGTGTTGCGCCGAGACTTGGCTCGTCGAGGAGTGGACGCCGATCTGATCGAAGAGACACTAGCAAAGGTTTTTGGCGACCTGAACGTCGAGGCAGTTGCCTTTCGTCTTTTGTCCGCAAGACGTTCTCGTTATCTTCAACTTGATCGTAACAAGGCGATGAACAGGATGTATTCGTTCCTTGCCCGGCGCGGTTTTTCTCCCGATGTCGTTGGCTCTGTAACGGCACGCGCGTGGGATTGTATTGAGAAGGGTATAGAAAATTGGGAAGAGGAGTCGGATCCCCGTCACTACCCTGATTGACGGGGCATTTCTATGGAATTAGCCACACCAAAAACACTCACATCGGCGGAGCAGGTTCGCCGGGACTTCCTTGAGTTCTTCGAGAGCAAGCAGCACACGATCGTGCCCAGTGCACCTGTTGCGCCGCAAGATGATCCGACGCTTCTGTTCACGAACGCCGGAATGAATCAATTCAAGGATGTGTTCCTCGGGACAGGGCGTCGAGACTACACTCGTGCCGCCGATACGCAGAAGTGCATTCGTGTGTCCGGAAAGCACAATGATCTCGAGGAGGTCGGACACAGCCCCGGACACCACACCTTTTTTGAGATGCTCGGGAACTGGTCTTTTGGAGATTATTACAAGCGCGAAGCGATCGAGTGGGCCTGGGAGCTTCTGACCCAGGTCTGGCAGCTCCCGAAAGAAAGGCTCTGGGCCACAGTGTTCGGCGGGGACGAGGCGGACGGTTTCGAGGCGGATACCGAGGCGGAATCCCTCTGGTATGAGGTCACCGACATTTTTCAGGGACGTGTCCTGCGTCTTGGGAAGAAGGATAACTTCTGGGAGATGGGCGAGATCGGTCCCTGTGGACCGTGTTCGGAGATCCACTTCTACACAGGTAGCGACCCGTCGAGTCAGTCTACAGAACCGGACCTGGATGGCCCCGATTACCTTGAGCTCTGGAATCTCGTCTTCATCCAGTATAACCGAGGCGAGAGCGGCGATCTGCAGACGCTTCCTAACAAGCACGTGGACACCGGGATGGGATTCGAGCGGATCTGCTCGGTCCTTCAGGGCGTTGGCTCTAACTACGAGACGGACCTATTCCAGCCGATCATCGTGGCGGTCAGCGAGATCACTAGGCAGCCCTACAACGCGGATAACAAGGTCGCGATCCAAGTGATTGGCGATCACATACGGTCGCTTGCGTTCTCGATTGCCGACGGCGCGCTGCCCTCCAATGAGGGACGAGGCTATGTCCTGCGGAGAATCCTACGGCGTGCGGCTCGGTATGGGCGAACGCTTGGGATGCAGGAGCCTTTCATTCACGAGCTTGCAGAGACGATCGCTGAGGTCATGGGTGACTCCTTCCCGGAGGTCCGCGCGAAGCGTGACCACATCGAGCGAGTGATTCGTTCGGAGGAGGAGGGGTTCAACAAGACTCTTGATAGGGGGCTTGAGATCTTCGAATCCGTGTCCGCGTCCGGGAGCATCTCCGGTGAGGACGCATTTCAGCTCTACGACACATACGGTTTTCCGATAGATCTGACCGAACTGATGGCGGCCGAGAAAGGGATTAAAGTCGATACGACCGGGTTCGAGCGTGCGATGGAGGAGCAGAAGAACCGGTCTCGGGAAGCAACCCGGAAAGCGGGCGGCGCTCAGCAGGCGCTGGGGGAAGGGTTCCTACCCGAGCGACATTCAGAGTTCGTAGGTTACGACACGCTAACCGCGAGCACGAAGGTGGTGGCCATCCAAGAGATGCAGGGCGGAAAACAGACCGTGTTTCTGGAGGAGACACCATTCTACGCGGAATCGGGCGGTCAGATCGGTGACCGGGGTTCGATTCACGCGAACGGTTGTGTCTTTCTGGTGGAGAACACCTACAAGAATGGCGAATCGATCGTTCACGAAGGCGAGATGGAGACGGGCTCGCTACCCGAGTTGAACGGTCAGACCGTCGATGCAAAGGTCGACGAGTCACTCAGGCTGGATACGGCGCGGAACCACACGCTGACCCATCTCGTTCACGCGGCACTGCGTGAGGAGCTTGGAACGCACGTTCACCAAGCCGGCTCGTATGTCGGTCCGGACCGGATGCGATTCGACTTCACCCACATGGAACCGGTGTCAGAGGAGGTGCTGAACAGGATCGAGTCCCGCGTCAATGAAATGATTCGCGAGAACATGGCGGTTGAGATCGCCTTCGCCAGCTTAGATAGCGCGAAGGAAATGGGCGCTATGATGCTGTTCTCCGAGAAGTACGGAGAGACAGTAAGGACGGTCAGGATCGGCCACTACAGTTTGGAGCTGTGCGGTGGAACACATCTCAGCACGACGGGTCAGGCCGGGTTGGTGCGGTTTACGAGCGAGACGGGTACGGCAGCAGGCGTAAGGCGCCTCGAGGCGGTCAGCGGCCGGTGTGCGGAACAGCTCGTGAAGGGCGAATCTAGCCTGATCGCAACGCTGTCCACTCTCCTTGGTACGGACCAAGAGCGTTTGACCGGCCGTGTGGAACATCTGGTCGAGCGGAACAAGGAGCTCGAACGCGAAGTAGCGAGCGTCCGCAAGAAGTCGGCTGGCTCCGTTGTTGACGGCCTGATCTCAAATGCGACCGCATTGGGCGAAATTCGAATCACCACAGGGGCAGTGGACGTGGCGGACATGGATTCGTTCAGGTCGATGGCAGACAAGCTGCGCGAGGGTCTGAAGGATCAGGGAGTCGGCGTGATCGGGGCGTCTCTCAGCGGTAAGGCCTCCTTGATCGCGGTCGTGACGGATGATCTGATTTCACGGGGCGTGCACGCCGGTAACATCGTCAGGGACGTGGCGAAGGTCGTCGGTGGTGGCGGCGGGGGGAAACCTCACCTCGCACAGGCAGGCGGCAAGGATCCAGAGAGAATCCCGGACGCCTTGTCGAAGGTGGCGGACATTGTGCGGGGAATGGTTGAGGGGTAGGGTATGAAAACGTTCGACCGTCTGATCGAATCGAGAGACCACAACGGTGCCGGATTCTGGGTCCTGCTTGACCCTGACAGGTTAGACAAGGAGGATCTGGTTCAGACGACGGAAGCGTATGTCGAGAACGGGGTGGATGCCCTGCTATTCGGCGGGAGCTTCCTTGTTTCGACGAACTTCGAGTTGATGATTCGAGAGGTGAAGCGGGTTGCTCCCGACATCCCGCTCGTCATTTTTCCGGGTGACACGAACCAGATATCGTTAGTCGCTGACGCGATCCTTTTTCTTTCGATGATTAGCGGCCGAAATCCCGAGCTTCTGATTGGCCAACACGCCAAGGCAGCGCCCACGATCAAGGCCATGGGCCTGGAACCGATCGCCACAGGATACGTGCTTGTCGAATCCGGTACCCAGACGACGGTCGAATACGTGAGCAATACGAAGCCACTCCCTCGGACCAAACCGGATATCGCGATGGCTCACGCGCTGGCAGCCGAATACCTCGGTATGTCTTGTGTCTACCTCGATGCGGGAAGTGGTGCGGGAGCTATGGTCCCCGTCGAAATGGTTAGGGCAGTTTCCGAGTATGTGTCGATACCCGTGATCGCGGGCGGCGGGATTCGGAGGCCCGAAGATGCTGCTGAGCGTGCGGAGGCTGGCGCCTCGTTCATAGTCGTCGGGAGTGTGCTAGAACAGCGGGTGGATCGAGGCCTGATTCGGTCGTTTGCGGACGCGATCCACAAAATCTAGAGATCAACAGTTTCGTGATGACCGCCCGGCACTTGTCGCGGCGGTCTTTTTTGTGAGCTATTCGTATGTCTCGTGTGCTTTGTTACGGCGTCGTCGGTGTCGACTACCTGTTGACTATTAAGAGCTATCCTGACGCAGACGGTCACGCCAGCT
>DPVD01000249.1:0-4923 GCA_003526745.1 Candidatus Latescibacterota bacterium | reverse complement strand
CTCAATGTCGTTGATCGAGCGCGAGAGCATGGAACCGGTGCGCTGGTCGGTGAAGAATCGGTGCGGGAGTCGCTGAAGATGTCGATAAACTCGGACCATTAGGTCGTGGAGGACGCTGTAGGCCGTCTGGTGCGAGAACCACCCGTATCCGTAACGAGTGGCACCCCGAATCAGGTAGATCGCGAACAGGCCAACGCTGACCCACGTCAATTCGGAGGACGTGCCTGTGCCTTCCGTCAGCCACTGGATCAGCTCCCGGATCAGGAGCGGGGGTATCAGGTTGGCGCCGGCAAATAATAGCCCGCAGGCAACCGAGCAGACCATGAAAAGGCGTCTTCCCCGCAGGATTTCGATAATCTGTTTCAGGAACTCCAAGAGCATTTCCTCTTCGGATAGGTGGGATTTGACACCAACAATAGGGTTTGCGGGATCGGGCTGTCAAACGGTTCGGCTGTGGTCATTATATATTAGTTGTGTGGGTTTGGTTTCGCCTCTATATTAGAGAGCCCGGCATTGGGTTTAAATTATTGTTTTTAAAGTAATTAAAGTCGTCGCGCGTGGCTGTGCCTATAGAATCCCCTGGTTCAAATATATGTTACTGTAAAAAATAGAGTTACACCTCGGTGCCTTGGTTTCTGTCACGGATTACTGCATCGAGGTCTACCCGTTCCTCGATCAGATCATCAACGAGATGTCTGTCGGGTTGGGAATGGTGCAGGGGAAGAAGGTCGCTGGCGGTACCAGAGTATGGAGTTCGCCACAGGGGTTGTCGGGGTCTAAGCGTGCAACGGACTGCATCTAGTGCATCCAGTGCCGTGCCGTTGGACTGGGATCGGAGACCCAGATAATGAACTACAGCGCAATTGATCACGAACCAGCCAACGAAACAATGCACGAACTGAACAAACGAACACGATGAAGATCACAGATATCAGGACAGCAGAGGCAAGCGGGCACGGATACTCCACCTTCGTGAAAATTCTGACAGACGAAGGGATCTCGGGAATCGGTGAGTGTATCCACGGTGGAGACGGCTGCAGCCGTCTGATCGAGAACATGGCCGAGATCATCAAGGGTGAAGAGCCCTTCGATATCGACCGGCTGTATGAGAAAATTCGGCGCCGCTACTTGTTCAACGGGGGGATCGCCGGGAACGTAGTAACTGCATTGACTGGGATTGAGATAGCACTGCAGGATCTGGTGGGGAAGGCGTTGAACGTGCCGGTCTACCAGTTGCTCGGCGGGAAGTTTAGGGATAAGATCCGGCTTTACTGTGACTGCCACGCTGGCAAAGATGATTCACCGAAGTCTTATGCGGCGCGTGCTAAAGAGATCGTGGCGATGGGGTTCAACGCGATCAAGTTCGACATCGATGATGCGAAGAGTCCCTACAAGCTCGACGACTACAACTGGTCGATCACACCGGGCGAGCTGAATCAGATGGTCGAGCGTGTGGCGGCGGTGCGTGAGGCGATTGGGCCGAAGGTGGACCTCGCGATCGACATGCACGGGCGATACGACATCTTTGCCGCGATCCGTGTGGCGCAGGCGCTCGAGCCGTTCAACTTGCTTTGGCTGGAGGAACCGATCCCGCCGGAGAATATCGATGCCATGCGGGAGGTAAAACGCTCGACAAAGACGCCTATTTGTGCGGGTGAGAACCTCTACATGCGCTCCGGGTTCCGCGATCTGATCGAGAAGCAGGCTGTCGATGTGATCATGCCCGACCTCCCGAAGTGCTGCGGTTTGACCGAAGGACGGAAGATCGCGAATCACGCAGAGATGTATCACATCCCACTCGCACCGCACAACGTATGCGGACCGCTCGGGACGATCGCGTCGAGCCATTGCTGTGCGTCGGTACCGAACTTTCTCGTGCTAGAGTGGCACTGGGTGGACCGACCGCACTGGCACGAGCTCGTGTTCGCCGATCCTCCGCTTATTCAGGATGGTTACATCACGCTTCCGGATGGACCGGGCCTGGGTGTCGAGCTAAACGAGGAAATGCTGAGAAAGTATGCGCGCGAGGATAGGCCCTTTTTCTAGTGGCTGATGTTCACACACACGATCGGATTGAGACCGAAGCCGAGCTGATCGACCAGATGACCACACCGACGCCTGAGGTCGAGGCCGCGGCGGAGCATCTGGACGGGGACATCCTGATCCTTGGGATCGCAGGGAAGATGGGGCCGACCCTGGGAGAACTACTTGTGCGGGCAGGATGTCCACGTGTGATCGGTTTGTCGAGGTTTTCCGATCCCGCCTCTCAGAAAGATCTGGAAGACCGTGGCATCGAGACGATTAAGGCGGATCTGCTGGGTGAGGAGGCGATGGCTTCACTTCCGGACGCACCCTACGTCTACCAGATGGCGGGACACAAGTTCGGATCGACCGGGAACGAGCCGCTGATGTGGGCGATGAACACGCTGTTGCCGGCACGAGTCGTGTCTCGCTACAGCAATTCAAAGATCGTTTATGTATCGTCCGGGAACGTCTATCAGTTTGCTCAGACGACCGGGGCAGGATCGGCCGAGACGGATGAAGTGGAGCCGATTGGCGAGTATGCGCAGTCACGACTCGGTGGCGAACGGATCGCTGCATTCGAGGCTGACCGTCTCGGAACGGAACTGGCGATCGTACGGTTGTTCTACGCGACAGAGCTGCGGTACGGGATCGTTCTCGACATCGGGCAGAAGGTTGCGGCAGGTGAACCTGTTGACCTGACGATGGGGTATGTGAACCAGATTTGGCAGGGAGACGCCAACGCCTACCTCTGCCGGTGCTTCGAGTTCTGCGAGTCACCCGCGAAGACGATTAACATGACCGGGCCAGAGGTCTTATCAGTTCGGGCGATCGCTGAGTCTCTGGGCAAGGCGCTCGGTGTCAACCCAGTTTTTACAGGTGAAGAAGCGGATACAGCTTTGCTCGGAGATGGATCCGAGATGTTCGATGCCCTGGGCGAACCCCAAATTGGGTTCGACCAGATTGTTGCCTGGGTCGCCGGGTGGCTGGTGAGTGGGGGGAAGACGTTAGGTAAACCGACCAAGTTCGAATCGCGGACGGGCAAATTCTGAGGAAACGAAACGCATGAAGTATGCAGAGCTGTTGCTGAAGCCTGAAATACAGAGGGCCTTGCAGGACATGGGGTATGACGATCTGACGCCGATTCAGGAGCAGGCGATTCCCCACATCCTGGAGGAGAAGGACCTGGTCGGGCTCGCGGAGACCGGATCGGGGAAGACGGGTGCGTGCGCCGTGCCCCTCGTCGAGATGGTCGATCCGTCGATTCGCGAAATACAGGCTTTGATACTGGTGCCGACTCGAGAACTCGCACAGCAGTATGTGTCGGAGATCGCCGACGTGTCGAAGTATTCCGATGTCGCCCCCTTCGCGATGTTCGGTGGTTTCGACATGGATATCCAGCGTGCGAAGCTGAAGGATGGCGTCCACATCCTAGTGGCGACACCGGGACGTCTGATCGACTTCATCTGGAACAATCCGTTGCCTCTGGACAGCGTTAGGACCGTCGTCCTGGACGAGGCTGACGAGATGATGAAAATGGGTTTTGTCGAGAATGTGGACTTCATCTTCTCCTGCATCATGCAGGAGGTGCAAACCCTCTTGTTTTCTGCCACCATGCCGAATGCGGTAGCTCGGCTCGCGCGCACATATCAACACGAACCGGTGCGACTCGAGCTGAACAAGGATCAGGTGGCTCCGCAATCGCTCACGCACTGTTTCCAGGTCGTGAAGCACGGGAAGCAGGAGGAGCGACTCTATGAGTATCTGCGAGAACACGAGGTCGGTCAGGGTCTCGTGTTCTGCAACTCCCGTTCGAGAAGCTCACAGCTCTTCAGGCAGCTGAAGTCGACACAGCCCTCTGTTGAGATCATCCACGGTGGGCTGGACCAGCCTCAAAGGAGCGCCGTTTTTCGGAAGTTCAAAAGCAAGGAGATCGACCTTCTGGTCGCGACCGATGTGGCGGCACGTGGTCTCGATTTCAACAAGGTCACCCACGTGATTAACTACGACTTCCCGATGTCGGAGGAGGCTTATACGCACCGCACAGGCAGGGCCGGCCGTATGGGTCGCGAAGGTGTGGCTGTGACGTTCGTGACCAACCGCGACCTGGGAGTGCTAGGTCGTCTGATTAAAACGAACAAAATCGAACCGGTATGGATTGGGGACGAGCCGGAATTGAGATCCCCGGATTCATCTGGCGCCCGAAGAAGCAGACGAGGCGGACGTGGCCCGGGCAGATCCAGGTCGAACCGTTCACGTCCAAGAAAGTAACTCGTCACCCACGGCAGTTTAGCGTCTAGGGCGGGCGTTCCGTGCAACCTGCGGGACGTTCGTGACGCCTATCGAAAGGAGAAAGCACCGTGGCCACCGAAAAGGCAAAGATCAAAGAGTCGAAGCTTGTCGAAGACATCCAGCAAGTGACGATGACCAGCGGTCAGTATTCCGTGACGGTCGTCCCACAACTGGGTGCGAAGATCACGTCGATTTATAACCGGAAGACGAAGCGCGAGTTTCTGTCGCGCACTAACGTCGAGTACAGAGCGCGCGAGTATGGCGACTCCTTCGAGGACTACGAGCGTGACGGTGCGGACGAGTGCTTCCCGACCGTTGAAGGTTGCCCATACCCGAACTATCCCTGGCAGGGTGCTGATATTCCTGATCACGGGGAGCTCTGGTGTCTTCCCTGGGAATACGAGATTGGTAAAGACAAACTTCGCACGTGGGTGCGGGGGGTCCGGCTGCCCTATCTGTTCGAGAGAACGATCAGCTTCGAGACGCTTGCCCGGCACGAAAAGCAGTATATCCGGCTGAGCTATTCCGTCACGAACGACGGGCCCTACGACATGCCGTTTCTGTATGCCTTCCACCCACTGTTCAAGGCTGAAACGAAGTCCAAGGTTC
>DPVD01000349.1:0-9479 GCA_003526745.1 Candidatus Latescibacterota bacterium | reverse complement strand
TTCTGGGAAGAGAACGGGTATGTGATCGTGAAGAACGCGGTCCCGCAGGAGAACCTGGACGCGATGATCCAGGCAATCTGGGATTTCCTGGAAGTGGATGGGTCGGATCCCGAGAACTGGTATTTGCGTCTGCCTAGGGAACGCTGCAACGACCACGATTCCCCGATCTCACTTGCCGGTATGGTCGAGATGTATCAGCATCAGGCGATCTGGAACAACCGACAGTTTCCTCGAGTTTACGGAGCGTTCCGAGATCTATTGGGACGGGAGGATCTGTGGGTTAGTCTGGATCGTGCGAACATGAAGCCTCCCGTGCGTGACCAGAACCCCGAGTGGAACCACCAAGGCATGATTCATTGGGATCACGATACGTCGCACGACCCGATTCCGTTCGGTGTACAGGGAGTAATGTATCTGACGGATACGGCAAGCGATCAGGGTGGCTTTCAGTGCGTGCCCGGATTCCACAACACTTTTCCCGAGTGGGTGAAGAGCCAGCCCGAGGACCGGAATCCCAGACAGCCGGATCTCGACGGGTTGACGGTTGAGGCCATCCCCGGGGAGGCGGGTGATCTGCTGATCTGGCATAGGCTGCTGGCGCATGGGAATGGGCATAACAGATCGCGTGTTCCCCGTCTGGCGCAGTATATCACGATGCGTCCGGCGCACTTCGAGAATGAAGAGGCGAGGGAAGCACGGGTTTCTTCTTGGCGAGAGGTGCGGCCGATGGGAGGGTGGCCAGGGGACGCTCGGGGGTGGGAGGCCGAGCACTACGGTCCGGCGACACTAACCGATCTGGGGGAGAAGCTGCTGGGTCTGACTTCGTGGAACTAGACCTTAGTCACGAAAACACGAAAGTCGACTGTCGCGTTTTTGTGACGGAATCTGGCGGCTTTGGCCAGTTTTGTCTCGGGGTCGACGAATTCGTTCAACTTGTCGAGTCGGTCTTTTAGATAGTTGCTCTACGCAAATTTAGGGTGGCTATTTCCGGATGAAGATTTGCTCGTGGAACACAGGACGGCTCCAACCAAGGAACGCATTGTCCGCGACGTTGTCTGTGGGAACGTTCCCTAACCGTGTGTTCGCACCCCAAACATTAAAGACAGACCCGATCGTGATCAGGGGAACGTTCTCCGAGTGCAGGTCGCGGACTCTCTGCATGTGCAGACGCAAACTGTCTGGCTCCGTCGTCGTCATGGCGAGCTGAATGGATTCCGTCGCCTCCCAAAGCCATTTTGGACCTTCTTTCGATGCATTCTGATGCCAGTAGGGCACATTCGATCCGAGGATGCCCCAGCCGATGGCATAGGTCAACGGGTCGTTCGGGCCCTCCAGCCCCCAGTAGTGGACTTCGAACTCGTTGTTGTAGCGTCTGGGTACGATGATGTCTCTGAGTCCGCCGTTCAGGTGAACTTTGACACCTATGTCCTTCCAATGATCTGTCAGGAGCTCGGATACGGGTCCACCGTTGAACATGCCCCCGGGGTGGACGAAGTCGATCGTCATCTCGAACACGGACCCGTCGTGGAACTCGCGATACCCATCGCCGTCTCGGTCCACGTAGCCGGCATCGTCCAGCAGAGCACGTGAACGTTCGGGGTCGTAATCGACATACCGGTGGTATGCTTCCTCCGAGAAGTATGGACTAAGCGGTCCGAAGGAGTATCCGGAAGGCTCAAGCAGGCCGTGGAAGACGATCTGATTCATCTCCTCCCGGTTGACACCGTGTGACAGCGCTATCCGTACTCGTTTGTCACGGAAGGCGGCCCGGAGCTTCGGGTTCGGCGCGTCCCAGTTGAGGTGGTAGGTGGGTCCTCGGTTGGGTCCCGTGATCCGAAGCTTAAACTGACCTTTCACCTCCTCGGACTTGAGGACCGGGAACATGTCGATACGTGTGTATCGTCCGAAGAGGTCGATCTCGCCGTTGATGAATTTGAGCAGGATGACCTGTGGGTCCTGGATGACGTTGAAGACCAGGCTGTCCGCGTAAGGAAGCTGGTTTCCTTCGGTGTCGACCTTGTAGTAATAGGGGTTGCGCTCGTAAACGATTCGTTGGCCTCGAATCCACTCCACGGGCACCCAGGCTGACATCGACGGGATCCCCGGCTTGATCCGTCTCATGGCCGCCGTTGTGCTGTCCCTGAATACATCGTATGCGGCGTTCTCGTTGTAGTCCGGATGTAGGTGAGAGAGCGCGTGTTTTGGGGCGGCGGTCAGTTCACGCGCGAACTGATGGAGTACGCGGCCCATCGGTTTCGTCGCCGAGACACGAAGGGTCAGGGCGTCTACCTTCTCGAACACCATCGGTTTACCCTCGACTATCCAGCCGGCAGGGGGGGCAACACCTTCACGGGCATCTGCGTTCATGACTATGTCGTTATAGAAGAACAGGATGTCGTCTACGGTGAAAGGATGGCCGTCTGACCAGCGCAATCCTTTTCGTAACCTGAATTGGGCGACTCGGCCACCGTGGGAGAAGGTGACCCTTTCTGCGAGCTGAAGCTCGAGGCTGTCTGGAAGCGGGCGCGAATAGCCCATCAGGTTCTCGGCCATGGACTTCGCGGGGCCTGGTGTCTGGACGATGTCACCCGTGAGGGCTCTTCGCAACGAGCCACCGTATACCCCGATCCGGTTGATCGGTCGTATGACGAGCGGATTGTCGGGGAGTCGATCAGACACGGCGGGAAGCTTCCCTGCGTTGACCATAGCACTCAGCATCGGCGCTTCCTCGAACGAGCGCTGAGCCAGGATCTTAGTATTGATGATGGCGGGTGCAGCCGAAGTCGCAATCGTCTGGGTCTGCTTCTGTTCCGTCAGCTCTGATGGACGATCTCCACCGGGGTCGGGAGCAAGACATCCTGTCGTATACAGGCTCAATATGAGCAGGATGGCCCTAAACAGAGTGAGTCTTGAGATCCGCAGTGACATGGGTCGATCGGAACAGGATTATTGGCTTCGCTCGAAATGACGGTTGGCCAATGTAACACTATCTTGTGGACCAAAGGAGCGAGAGTTTGAGGCGAGTGACAGCGCAAAGGCAGCCGTTCGTGCAGCCCCTGACGGAGGCGCCGGTCAGGTCGCTTGGTACTGCAGATGCCCTGAACCAGTCATACTTTGAGACAAAGCGGACTCTGTCGATGCCATCAGGCAAAAGCCCTGTCGCGTGGCAGGTCTGGCGCAGAAAGCTGAGACAGGCCTTGCGAGAGGTGCTGACGCTGGATGCCCTCGGGAAGGTGCCTGTTCCTGAGTTTGATGTTCTGTCTGAAGAGGATCTGGGGTCCTACGTTCGACGCAAGATCGTATACGAAGCGGTTCCCGGTCACAGGATCCCGGCGTATCTGCTTTGCCCGAAGATCCCTGGGCCACGGCCTGCCGTTCTGTGCCCTCACGGTCACACACAGGGAGCGAAGGATGCCGTCGTCGGACTAGCTGATCCGGCTGGGGTGGCCTATGGACACGAGATTGCGGAAAGGGGCGCAGTCGTTCTGGCCCCCGACAATGCAGGGATGGGGGAGCGAGACATCGACGCGGGCAGGAAACTCGCGGACAGTCACGGTTGCTTTTTGGCGTGGGCACGACTGAACCAGATGGGCATTGATTTGACCGGTCTGAGGGTGTTTGATCTAATGGCCGGAGTGAACTTGCTCGCTTCGCTGCCCGAGGTCGAAGACTCACGGATAGGGTGTGCGGGGCTTTCCGGGGGGTGCTGGTTGTCGCAGGTTCTGACAGCTCTAGATCAGAGAATCCGATCCGTCGTTCTAAGCGGGTTCTTCACTACATTCGTCCAGACCACGTGGCACGGTCATTGTATCTGTCACCATCCGTTCAGGATCGGGCTCCTCTGCGACATGCCAGACATCTCGGCGCTCATCGCACCAAGGGACCAGTTTGTCGAGTCCGGGCTGTCGGACACACGCTATCCTCACGAGCCTGCTTATTCTTTGGTGTACGGTGCATACGACCGCTTGGGCGTCGCCGACTCGATCGGTTTGCATCGGTATCGGGGTGGTCACATGTTCAACGGCAGGAAGTCGATCCCGTGGCTTATCGAACGTCTTTCAAGATGATGCGGTGACCGTATGAAATCACGCGAACGCTATTTCGGGGATCTCACGGAGTAGCTCGTCATGAAGCGGGTGATCTTGCCGGAGGAAATCCGAGAGGCGAACGATGCGATCGATGCGTATTCGGCGCGACTGTTGGAAGAGGGACACCCGGACTCGCTTGACGGCTAGGAGCAGGTTTTCGAGGGGGACCGACTATCAAAGAGGCGATTAAATTGGGCCAATTCAAAGGCATCGTACCTGCGCTAATCACGCCGAGCGACTCGGAGGGGAATCTGAACGAAGAGGCGCTGCGTCGAGTTCTTGAGTTCAACCTTGATGCAGGCGTTCACGGTTTCTGGGTGGCGGGTGGAACGGGTGAGAGCGTCCTGTTGTCGGACGAAGAGAACCGGCGTGTGGCAAGTATCACCACGGATGTGGTCGGGGATCGAGCGAAGATCATCATGCACGTCGGTGCGCCGACGACGGATCGTGCCGCGGCGCTGGCGGACCACGCTGCGGCTGTTGGCTGTCATGCGATCTGCTGCGTTCCTCCATTTTTCTACAGGAGGTCGGATAGCGAGATCGTGGCGCACTACAGGATCGTGGGAGCGGCGGCAGATCTGCCTTTGTTCGTCTACAACCTGCCCTCTGCCACGGGTGTCGAGATTACGGTTGATCTGATGAGAAAGATCCAGGAAGGTGTCACGCAACTTCGCGGCCTTAAACACTCGGCGCTGCCGTTCGCGAATGTCTGGACCTTTTCGAAGATGGGATTGGATTGCATGACGGGCAACTGTCTGCTGATGCTGCCAGGCCTGACGATTGGTGCAACGGGGTGTGTGGACGGACCGCCCAACGCGCTCCCGGAGCTCTGGGTCGACGTCTGGAACGCATACAGGGCAGGGGATTTGAGATTGGCCGAGCAGGCGCAGGATCGGGCTCGACGTGCCTGGGAAGCAATCTCGATCCCGGGCCGCGGTTTCCACGCCACGATCAAGGCAGCGGTCGGGATCCGAATTGGCGTCGATTGTGGTCCTCCGAGGGCTCCTGGAGAGCCCGTGACACCCGAAGAGCGAAAAAATTTGGAAAAGATGATCGAAGGGTTAGGGCTATAACGAAATGTTAGAGATGCGAAAATGAGCACGAATTCGTCGACTACCGAGTCCAAGGATGTCCTTGATCTACCGGATTTGATAAAGATCGGTCAGCCGGGAAAGTCCCATTTTAAGGGGTTTTTATGGAAATTTCGGGTCACAAGTGAATTTTGATCTCGCGCAGGTCCCGGAATTTGGTATGTTAATCCCTTGGAAACCGGCCTCAATCCTAGCTTGACTTTAGCGTTAATGCGCTGCATTGTTTTCAGGCTCTGGGGGAGTCTCATTGGTCAGCGGTTTCCGGAGTAAACAACGATCAGAAGGGGGCTTCATGATTGTAGAGGTCTACGGCAACAACGTTGAAAAGGCGCTCAAAATTCTCAAACGCCAGATGCAGAAGCAGGGCATCACAAAAGACGTCAAGAAGAGCCGCTTTTACGAGAAACCTTCGCTCAAGCGCAAGCGCAAGCGCGAGGAGGCGATGAGACGCCGAGCCAAAGCAGAACGGATGGCCCTGAGAGGTCCGAGATAGTAAAACCCCCGCAGATAACCTCTGCGGGGTTTTTTGTTGCCTGCATCCTGCAGGCGACAAATGGTAGCTACCTACGAAGTGCAGTCCCAGAAAAGGGGCGGTTTTCCGCCTTCCTGAGCGCGCAGGAACCCGAACGATCACTCCTGCAGTCCCAAACCCTTCTAAGATTCGCCTGCTTTTGGCAGCCCACCAGGACGCCGCATCGAATCACAACCTTCCCTGAAAGAAAGCTCGACGGGGCGTAATTCTTACTGATCTCCCAACCGACGGCTAAGTGACAACCATCGCCTTCTCGCAGTCACTGAGTCTGGCGTTTGGTGCAGCACCCCTTTGTCAGTTCAGTTGCCAGATGCCATCAAGAATTTTGGTGCAAAGATTGTTTCAGGCCTGCGCTGATGGTATGGCGCGTGTTGCCACTCAGCCCAAGATCACTGAACTGAGCAATCAGGAATTCGAGCAGCCCTACAAGGCAGAGGCGTGACTAGAGGCTGGTGACGTCGCTATCATTCGCTATCGCACAGCTTTTGAAATGGATCTTCGCTCTCAGTGTGGATCGTATACCGATGATCTTTTCTTACGCTCAATCCACTCTGGTCCTTGTGGATCTTTACTGTCGCATATCTATGCAAAATGGAAAGAATGTGGTGAGACTCGCCTATCAGTTTGGAGAATACTGCCTAAAAGGGAACATTGTGCGAAGTTTGGGGTAGTTTTAGTCTTGTTTACAGGCAGGATTAGATCCTATTTAAAGGTGATCGCCGTTAGTTTGTCCATCAGTTATGGAGGGGGCTATGAATATCTTGGATACAATTGTGGGATTGGCCAAGAAACTGACCGAAGTGGGTATCGCATTGATTGCCTTGGCAATCGTTGATCAGGTTCTGTTCGGGGCAGATGCGGCATTTATCCCCGGAGATGTTGTAGGAAACATTCTCAACATTTTTGGTGCCCTCGGCGGACAGGGCCTCGTTGGTTTGGCGGCTGTTTGGGTCATCTACTCTATCTTCAAGAAGGATTAGTGGCTTAAAGCAGGTATTCAGACGCTTAATCACAACTGTCAGAAAAGGTCAAGGACTTGAGTTCACGCTCGGAGTTCCTTGGCCTTTTTTAATTTGGTCGGCAGATGATGCTGACGGGCGTGAAACGGCTATGGGGACCTCCTGAGGAGAAGATACAGCGCGATAGCTCACGTGGTTGTGGGATTCCCGCCTTGCCGGAAATGGCTGTCATCTCCTATACGCCCAAACCAACGCTCCTCGCTTTGTCAGTTTGAGAGGGGGAGCGGCTTTTTTCGCGAGTTCCGCCGCTTCCTCACGCGACTTCCGTCTGCCACGGAGATAGGCGAAAACGGCTTCCTCGTCCGGTAATCTGACGGCGTGCACGTCCCATCGATCGGCGTGCACCTCTCCAAACACTTCCCCGACCAATTCTGCGGCAACCTCAGAGTCGAACGGCGTCGGGGTCGGATCTGGGAAGAGATGCGCCATTTCAGGGTCATTGTACTGGCTGGGTGCACAAGCGACGAACAAGCCTCCTGGGCGGAGGACCCGGTAAACCTCGCGGATTGCCTGGAGGGGCTCGCTAACGTGATACAGGCACCAGAGGGCTGAAGCACTGCCGACACTCCTATCTCGAATCGGGAGATGAGTCATGTCCGCACAGCATTTAGGATGTGGAGCCACCTTCAGCACGGTCCTGGACAAATCAGTTGAAATCAGGCCCCTATCCCCAAACGCACGCTGGAGCCGCCCCTCACCGCAGCCCAAGTCGAGTGCTGGCCAGAGATCCTCTGCCGTGATCCGGGCAGCAACCTCTTCGTGTACGTCACCAACCAGTCCGTATCGCTCCACGACCGAGACGTTGGTCCGAAACCGATCCGGATCCTCATCATAGTCGAACGGTTCCGTAACAGACCCTTGACGCGTGTTCAATTTTTTCATCAGATGTCTGGCTTCAAAAATTCAGGATTTGCGTTGAATGATTTTCAATCGGTTACCTGGGGCTTTGCACCTTCCCATCCCTCATCCATCATCTTCGCCAGTTGTTCCACCTTTTCCTTGTTCTCCGCCCGGTTCGCTACATTCGCGTTCTCGTTTGGATCGTTAACGTGATCGTAGAGCTCTCTCGCACCCACTTCTCCGGTCTCTCGATCCACCCATTCTGTGTACCGATAGCGATCCGTCCTCATCGAATACCCCATCATATTCTTTGGCCGCGGATACTGACTGAATGCCGCTAGCTTCCAGGCTCTGTCCGGGTTATCTAGCAAGGGCAGCAGACTCGTGCCTTCCAGATGGTCGGGTTGCTTGTGTCCGGCTGCTTCAGTGAGCGTCGGATAGATGTCAACGAACTCGACCAGCGAGTCACTGGGTTTCCCAACCGATGCTTGACCAGGTACCCTGACGATAAGGGGTGAGTGCGTATCCAATTCGAAGTTTGTGTGCTTACACCACAGCCCGTGTTCGCCGAGTTTCCAACCGTGGTCACCCCAAAGCACGATTGCCGTGTTCTCCCATAGCCCCAGAACTTTGACGCGATCAATCAATTTTCCGATTTGCTCGTCGATGTAGCTGACACACGCGTAGTATCCGTGAATCAGATGGCGAGCCTGTGCCTCCGGAAGAGGTCCCTCTGCAGGTATATTGTCATATTTCCTCAACTCACCCCAGTCAGTGGCCGACCACTCGGTCACATCTTCTGGCAGATAGTCATTTTCCGGGAGCGTGATCTGAGAGGGATCGTAAAGATCCCAGTATTTCTTCGGGGCACAGAAAGGGAGGTGGGGTTTAACTAGCCCTACTGCTAGAAAGAATGATTCATCCTTCAACCGATCCAGCGCCTCCAGTGCCCAGTCTGTCGTAATTCCGTCCTTGTAATTGTCGTCGTCTACATCTGCGATTTCTGATGCAGGACCATTCGAAATACCTGCTGGCTCACCGCGTTCAACGCGGGCTTTCGACGCCTCTATATTTGCTTGGAGGATCGCGTTACTCTCGTCGAGGGCGTAATTGCTGATGTCCGGTACGCGATGTGGCACGGACCATGACATTGGATCATCCCGATTCCCGTGACCCTGGTGGTAGATCTTGCCGACGCCTTCAGAGTGGTAGCCATTGTTCTTGAAGTGCTGGAACAACGTCACAACATCAGGATTCATATCCCTGAAGTGTGTTCGTAGATCCCACACACGCCCGCTATCGGGTCTCAGGCCCGTCATCACACTGGCACGGGATGGGTTACACACAGCTTGTTGACAGTAAGCCCGATTGAATACCGTCCCGCTTTCACCCAGCGCATCGATATTCGGGCTGTGTATCTCATCCTGACCGTAGCAACCGAGTTGGGGCCTCAGGTCGTCAAGCGTGATGAACAGGACATTGATTTTGGAATCGTTAGTTTGCCCAGGGTGCGTTGATTGCACACCAAATCCTTTCTCTGAATGCTTGCATTACCTTGATTTCTCCGCCTGTGTGGTGCCCAATCTGGATATTGGGAGTAAGAGTGACGCCTGCACCATCCACGTGTGGGATATTCGCCCGGAATAAAGAACCGCATAAGAATTAAAGGAAATGTTTAGGAATGATTGGGCTATTTCCATTCCTGAAAAGCCCCTGCCTGCTTCAGGTTTCGCCAAATTGCCGGCTCTTCTGAAATATCCGCTCCCAACTTCATTGTCAACAACACATCCTCCGTAATCAACGTGGGCGGCGTTGCTCCCAGTCGCTGCTCAGGTCTGTTCGATATGTTCGACACTATCCGGGAGTTGCTCGCGGGTTACTTCCTCAGCCGCCCACGGCAGATGCCATC
>DPVD01000288.1:0-6320 GCA_003526745.1 Candidatus Latescibacterota bacterium | reverse complement strand
CCGAAGAGAAGCCAAAACGAGTAAAGCCCCTTCGGTTTTCCGAAGGGGCTTTACTCGTTTGGCTCAGTTACCACGACAGGCGGGCCCTTCTTCCGTTGGCCGATCATCCGACCGAACACGTGAGAGAACACGAGCGTTAGGTAGAAGTGGGTCACGAGCACGAGCAGGATGCCGGCAACCGGCAAACCACCAAACACGATCAGTGTCATTGTGTAAAGACCGAAGAAGAGAAAAATGAGCTGGATGTAGTCCAACCGAACGACCCGTCGCAGATCCCGAAAGATGGCGTCGGGTTCGAAGCTTGCCCAGACGCGGCCCTCCTCCGCAAACCGCATGAAGACAACCGGTGAGATCGTGTTGAAGAGAGCGATACTCCCGAGGCCGACTGTGGCCATCGTCGCCACATCGCTTGACACACCGCCCTGAGTCAGGCTGATGACTGCCACGAGCCCGAATACCGTCAGGATCACGTAGCCGAAGGTAATCAGGAAGATCCAGAAACCGACACGAAAGTAGGCACGCCATTCTGCCCAGTCGGGAAGTGTCAGAACAGGGGCACCGTTCAGCCCGTTGATGAACACTCGGTAGGCATAGCCCCAAGTTAGGAAGTTCGCAACCGGGAACGGCGACACTAGGCTGCCTATCAGAAGTTTCTTCAGGATTTGGGGATCCTGAAACGGGGCTCTTGCCGCCTCGATTAGAACAGCGGCGTAATTTTCTTTCTCTTCCATCCGTTTAGATCGTAGCCAGCGCCTGCTCGAGGTCGCTGATCAGGTCTTCTGCATCCTCAATCCCGACTGAGTAGCGGACCAGTTCGTCGGCGATACCGATTGCGATCCGGTCCTCACGGTCAAGTTCGTAGTAGGAGATAGTCGAGGGGTGCGAGACGATGCTCTCCACGCCCCCAAGACTCGCACCGATACAGGGGAGCCGGAGGGCATCGAGAAAACGCATCGTGCCGTCCAGGTCGGCATAAAGGTCGAAACTTACCACCCTGCCGTATCCCGTCATCTGCTCTCGTGCAATATCGTGGTGCGGATGGGAAGCTAGCCCGGGATAGTAGACTTGCTTGACGCGCTCGTGCCCTTCGAGAAAACGCGCCACCGTCAGGGCACTTTCGTTCTGTCTCGCCATCCTCAGGGGAAATGTCTTGAGTCCCCGGATCAGGAGATAGGCACAATGGGGATCGAGCACCCCGCCCAGTATCCCCCGGTAATCCTTGATCGCTGACACGAGCGGCGCATCACCGAGAACGACTCCCGCCATCAGATCGTTGTGTCCGCCCAAGTATTTGGTTGCGCTGTGGATGACCAAGTCGACGCCGAATTCCAGAGGACGCTGGTTCAGGGGCGTTGCGAACGTACTGTCGATAATCACCTTAAGGCGGTGCGCCTTTGCCAGGTTCACTATCGCGTTCAGGTCCACGACGTTCAGATGCGGGTTTGTAGGCGACTCCGACACGATCATCCGCGTATTCTCCCGAATCGCACCCTCGAGCTGATTGTAATCGCCCGCGTGCACAAAGGTCGTGTCAATCCCAAACTTCTTGAGGACCATCTTGCAGAACTGAGCGGTCTTTCGGTAGCAATCGTCCATAATGACCGCGTGCTGTCCTGTCTTCAGCATGCCGAGCATGGTCGTCGTCACGGCGGCCATCCCGGACGAGAACAGCAACCCGGCCTCCGCACCCTCAAGACCAGCAAGCTTCTGTTCTGCAACCTGCTGGGTTGGGTTACCATACCGGCCGTAGTCAAGTCTCGCGCTCCGTCCCTGGACGAAATCGTCCACGGCTTGGGTATCCTCGAACACATAGGTCGACGTCTGGGCGATGGGCACCGTCAGAGAATGCCCCCAGTGCCCCTTGACCCCGTCCCCGTCCTGTTCGCCGCCGTGTACGGCTCGTGTCCCTAATCGAGTATTGTCAGGCATGTTTACCTTCTAACGAAAAAATCCCGGGCGGCAAAAAGCACCCGGGACTCGGATTCGTCGAGCAATGAGAGCGACAGGAGGAGCAGGGCTTTTTAGCGCGTTTTTTAGAGTGGCTGCAATATGCCGCAAATCACCACTTCGGGGGCCATATCCCCTTGTTTTCAGAATATATATGCACGATCTGATCGTGTCAACTAGGCAGCAGAATCAAGACGTCTGAAGAGAGCATCCCGAACCTTGTCGTAGTCTGCTGCTAGCTCGACAGGCAGGTTGGGCACGCTTGGCTTGACGCCAAAATTTTCCAGTTCATCCTGGTGATACCGGATCTTGAAGTCCGTGAACTTCAACCCGTGTGCAGTCGAGATCACGACGACCTTGTCCGAGGAGGTCACGTCACCTCTTTTGATCAGCTTGAACAGCCCTCCGAAAGCCACCCCCGTGTGCGGACAGCAGAACAGTCCGGTTCTATCCGCGCGTCCACACGCCTCCGACAGCTCCTGCTCGGTCACCTGCTCAACAACGCCATTAAACTGCTTGAGCACTGCGATTGATTTTTCCCAGCTGACAGGGTCTCCGATCTGAATTGCGCTTGCCAGCGTCGGCTTGGCCTGAACGGACTCGAAATTGTCGAAGTTCTGCTGGTAGCTAAGATACAGCGGGTTGGCGTTCGCTGCCTGCGCCACAGCGATCCGGGGCAGCTTGTCGATGATCCCCAGTTCGTACATCTCCAGGAATCCCTTACCGAGCGCGCTAGAATTTCCGAGGTTCCCACCCGGGATAATCACCCAGTCAGGGACCTGCCAGTCATCCTGCTGAACGAGTTCGATTGCAACCGTCTTCTGCCCTTCGACGCGAAGTGAGTTCATCGAGTTGGCTAGGTAGATGTTCTCCTTCTGGCAGATATCCTTCACGATGCGCATACAGCCGTCGAAATCCGTCTCGAGACTCAGCACCAGCGCTCCATTCGACACCGGCTGGACAAGCTGCGCAGTCGACACCTTGTCCTTCGGCAGGAATACGACAGACTGCATACCTGCGGCAGCTGCGTAGGCAGCAAGAGCAGCCGAAGTGTCTCCAGTCGATGCGCAGGCCACGGCCGGGATCGTCTGTCCCTCGGACAGCATCTGCTTGACCATCGACACGAGCACCGTCATCCCGAGATCCTTGAACGAGCCGGTATGGCTGTTCCCACACTGCTTGATCCAGAGGTCCTCGACACCAATTTCGCGACCGAGTCGATCGGCCCAGAACAGGTTTGACCCCCCCTCGAACACGGAAACCACATTGTCCTCGTGGACGGATGGGCAGACCACTTCCTTCTTCCCCCACACGGAGCTTCCGTATGGCCAGGTCGTCCTCATGTAGCGACTGTCGAAGAGCGCACGCCACGCTTCGCCGCTCTTCTGCCTCAGCGTGTCCATGTCGTGACGGACTTCGAGCAGACCACCACAGGTGGGGCACTCGTATATGATCTGGGTCAGCGGATAACGGCCATCACAGCCGCGAAAGCACTGGAACCACGCGTTTGGTTTCATGAAACAGGTGTTATGGTGTCGGTCGGAACAACAAGGGAATTGGTAATATAGACGAACGGTGGATTCGGGGGAAGCCTAAAGCCCTAAATCATCCCGAACGTTTCGAGCTGGATCCATCCACCGATCCCGTTGGGCAGCCTGATAAGACCCCATTGCCCCTCCTGTCTTTCTAGGACGACCAGTGTCCCCTCGTGCAGCGTGAACACCTGGAGGTAGTCGGAACTCGGCCCACTTCGCCCGACGGTCTCGGGAACGAGGACGATGCCTTTGGGCGTGTTCAGCTCGTCGACCTTCACTGTCAGGAGTGCGATGCTCAAAACACAGCCGAGGCTGGCGACGCCGAGGACGACAAACCATCGGACGCGTCGACCGGGCAGGAAGAGAAGACCGGCCAGCCCGAAACAGATCCCGAGGAAAGAGAAAGAAACCCAAGCCGCCAGTCCATTGGGTGACAGACGCGTGTAGATCGCGCTGAGAAAGCGCGTCACCGCATTTGGCGCATCGATATCGAACCGGTCCACCTTAAGAGTGTTCGCAAAGGCGACGTTTCCCGAAATATCCGGATCAGAGGGCGCTAGACGCCTTGCTCTCTCGTAGTTCAGGAGAGCCTGACCGAGCGCTCCAGCCTTGAAGTAGGCGTTTCCCAAGTTGTAGTACACATCCGGGTTACGAATCCCGCTTCCCACTACATCCTGATACCGATCGATCGCAGCTTCGTAGGCGCCTTGCCTATACAGTGCATTGCCCTCGTTGTAGAGTGCACTTGCCGCATCCGAGGCTTCTGAGCGCCCAGGGTTTGAAGTCAGAAAAAACGCCAGAAGGGTAAACGTAACGTGCCTCACAGTGCACGCTCCAATTCCCCAATCAAGTCTTCTGTTTGACTAAGAATATCCTCACGATCTGTGGCAGTCTGTGCACCTGATGCGAACCGCGCGAAGTCACAAGCCTCGAACACGCCCACAACCTTGTTTGTCAGATCCGAAGGCACGGATGCCGAAGCGAGCGCCTGTCTTGCCTGATTCGTCGTAAGCTCGGAGGCGTCGAGGTTCAGCCTGTCCGCGAGAAAGCTCGACATCGCGCGATATACCTCTGAGTAAAAAGAGGCGCCATCCGTGGCCATCAGTTGCTTCGCTTCGGCAAGACGCTTTCTGGCCTCGCCTCTAGATCGGTGTCGCCGGGCATACGCCAAATCCCCATCGAGCATGGCCTGGCGCCGTCGCCATTGCCAGGCTGCGATCAAACAGAGCACAGGGAGCGCATTGAATGACCAAAACAGTCCGGACGCGTGTAGGTAATTGGCATGATCACTCAAGGAACTTGCATCCGCCTTGATGAACCGGATATCCTCCCCAAGAACCTTGACCGCCGAGCCACCGGGTGTGGCCGTCATGGCAACCTCCTCGACGCGAGCAGCAGGAGCAACCTCGAGCGGGATGGGATCGGTCTGCAGCGTCACGTACTTGGCCTGACGGGGATCGAAGTAGGTCAGTTCGAAAGAGGGAAGATCCACGCGTCCACTCGTCTCCGGAATCGCCACATACTCGAACGTCTTAGAACCGGTTAAGACCGTGTTCTGAATCGTTGCTTCAACGGTTACATTCGGGTCGTAGAACTTGAACCTTTCGGGATCCGGGCGGGGGGGTTCACCCACGCCGTGTAGATTCCCTCGACCCTCTACGGTCACCGTAACCGTGACCGGGTCACCCTGCGCCGCTTTCTCAGATGAGACATCGGCGCGAACGGTGAACGTCCCAACGCCGCCGGAGAACGATGTCGGTGAACCCGATGGCAGAGGTCTGACGTCGATCTCAATATCGGCAGCTCTGACAGTGACCTGATGCGATCGGAACGGATCCCAGCTGAAGAACTCATCCATGTCGAACAGGCTTCGCCTACGCGACCGGATCGGCAGGTCGCAGATGAACTCCAGCTGTTCCAGCTTTCTCGTTCCAGGAAGCGTTGGAAAAAGAGCCACCTGCTTGAGCCTCGACTTGTTGTAGGGTCGCCCGTTCACCACCTCGGATCGCTGCTCCAGCCTGTTTGCGTCGAACACCTTCTCTGCCCAGAACCCGGTATACGAGGGAATTGCACCAAAACGCGGATTCTGAATCCTCCGATACTGCGAGTATAGATCGTAGGTCAGGAGAATCTGCTCACCCACGTAGACAGACTTTCGGTCAGATGTCGTGGCGATGAAGAGGTTCTCTTGGATCTCCTCCAGCTGATCTGCCGTCACGGACTCTTGTGACTGAGGAGCCGAAGAAGTCCGTGGTTGGGCGAGACCCTTAACCACTTGGATCCCGATTGCGTTCGACCGCAACGTCTTCCCTGCCGCCTTCACGGCGGCAGGACCGATCGTGAACGTCCCTTCGGTGTTGCCTCGGATCGTGCTAACCACATTAACAGTCTTTTCCTGTGTCACGGCGCCGTTGACGATGCTAATCGACGTGGAGGACGACGATCGTGATCCGACGAGCTCGAATCCGTCCGGAAGGTAAAGCTCCGGTTCCGGTTGGCTCGATCCATCGTCGATCGATATCGCAACCGTCACGGTAAACGAATCGCCTGTCCTGACTTGGGTCCTGTCTGCTGACAGCTGCACCGACACGGCATCAGCCTCGTTTGCAACCAGTATCAGGGCTAAGCATACCATCGCCCAGGCTGTCAATACACGGGCTACCAAGGGTTTCCTCTGTAGCGTTTGCCCTGAAGACGTAGTCGACGTCGCTTCTGCGATTCAGATTCGCGATCCTTCAACGCATCGAGAAGCCGTTTCGCCTCCTCTGGAGAGAGTTCGCCGGGCTGTTGCTGACTCTGCTGTTCATTTTTCTCTTGATCCTGCTGATCTTGATCCTG
>DPVD01000055.1:0-17148 GCA_003526745.1 Candidatus Latescibacterota bacterium | reverse complement strand
TGACCGGGACAAGCTTCCCGACCCGAATATGGACAGGGGGCTCGTCGTGGTAAAGGGTGTGAAGATCGACGCCGGTGCGGACCCGCGGAGCGGACGGATGGGACTGCTGTTGAGGCGAACATTCTAGGGGCATCGACAACAGAATGCTATCAGAAAGGCCGCCTTCCCTCGGGAAAGCGGCCTACTTTTGTTGTTGTTCTTGGCAGATCTAGATACTGAACTGCTTCAGTATCCCGTCCGCGACTGCCTTTTTTACTTCGTCGGAGTTCGCATCGAACTCACCGGATTCGATCCGGGCTTTAACGTCCGCAATTTTGTCCTCTCGAACATCAGGAATGTTTGCCGCCTCTTCGGTCAGTCGGGCGTGGAGCGATGCTGTATCCTTTGCGTCGGAGGAGATTTTAACGCGGTCGCTTTGATTCGTCGTCGAGGACGAATCGCTGTTCTGTGACTCTTGCGAGCGACGACCTTCGACACGTCTTGGGTCTTTGGGGTCTATAGGTTGGGATACGTCGCTGATCCGGGCCACAAAGGCCTCCTGGTTATCTGGCGGTTCCTCGACTAAGTTCTGAATCTTCATAAAGATAGGCTGGGCCTATCCGCCCGTCAAGCTCGCCCCGTAGGTGGTTGACCGGCGTGAGCAATCGGCGTATCGTTTTGTGATTACAGCATCTAGCCCTGACCTGAATATTATGCACTTTTTCGCACGGATTCTCCAGCTTCTCGGGCTTGTCTGGGCAGGCTACGGTCTGTTCATTGGCCTCTACGAGCAGGACATCAAGACTGAACTCACCTTCGCCGCTCTCGGAGCTGTTCTGTTCTTGATCGGCTGGGCGCTCCAGAAGCGCACCGGTTCGTGAGGCGCAGACTCCCGCTCATCTTCCTGCTTTCCGGGATCGGTTGCTCGGACCCTGATCCGGCTCCAAGAAATGGGCCCGCGAGCGCTGAAGATATCAACCGGCCTTCCGTATCCGTTTCTTACCGTGATTCGATCTTAGACAGCTATAGACTGTCAGCCGAGTCCGTTCTGGTCCTGATGCATCCGGATCACCGCCCACAAGACGTTCGTGTCTCCGCAGCGCTGCTCGAGTCTACAGCCGGGGAGGGGAAGATTCGGTTCGTTCGGTATCTGGCCAGTCAGGGCGAGCGAAGTGTGCCTCCGGTCCTAGAGGTGATCGATAGGAGCAGCGATCGCAACACGCTTGTGTCAGCTCTCCAGATCCTCGGTCAGATCGGGTCGTCTGAAGCGACGGGCGCGATCAAAGAGATGCTAGAGAACCGCGATAGTTGGGTACGGATCGCCGCGGCTCATGCGATCGGTGATGTGGGCGGAGAAACGGCAGTCCAGGCACTCGAGCAGACGATCGAGGATTCGGTCGATACTGTTGTGGCTGCAGGTCTCGTCGCACTCGGAAAGTTGGGTGACACCAAGGGGATCAAGCTGTGCGGACGGAAGGTGATTCATGCGAACCCACGGGTCCGAGCGGCAGCCGCAACTGCGATCGGTCGTCTCGGGACCCTCGAACAGACATCTCTTCTCACGCCGCTTCTGAAGGATCCTGACTCGGGTGTTCGCTTCAAGGCTAAACGCGCGATCGAATACCTGCGCAAGGATGCGGGATACTGATGCTCCGAAAGTTCTTAACACCGCGGGGTCTGATCATCCTTTTCTTCTCTGCCTTCGCCGCCGCCTGCGGTGGGAAGGCTTCTGTCAATATCGATGTCCTGTTTCGAGATCCGACCTCACCTTCGCCCGCCGACCCTCCATATGGCTCTGAGGTCATTTATCCGAGCGGTCTTCGGGTCGGGCTGGTTCCTGATGCGACCCTGACTGCAACATATCCGTCCCCCAGCGCAAACCCCTTCGGCGAGCTGCGAACACAGCAGTATCAGCGTGTGGGCTCGTTCATTCCTCTCGAGATTGCTCCCGTTTCCGAGCGGGTGTCCGAGAACTTTCTGATGTCCGAGTTTGTTAATCCGACGACGCAACGGGGAGGGAGACGCGCATACGTCGACCCCGAGGTCGTTTGGCATGTACAGCTCGTGAGGTCGGGACTTGGGCGCCCCCTGATCGTCTCCTCGTCCTTCCGGTCGCCAGAGCACAACAGGGATGTGGGCGGAGCCACATACAGCCGACATCTGTATGGAGATGCGGTTGACATCGATGTAGATCAGTCGTTGCCTGGTGCAAACACACGCGGACAGGAGATATTTAACGAGGCAAGAGACGTGGGGGTCGACTTCGTGTTGCCGCTCGACGACACGTCAGTCAACGTGTTCGGGGCCACGCGGGTGTCATGGGTCCATCTTGACGATCGAGGTTTCTAGTGGAGAAGCATGAAGAGAGAGCGGCGTGACTAACTACACGGCTTGCGCCCGGAGATCCAGACGTGATCGGGCCTTAGTGAACACGATCCTATCAGCTTGCGTGCTCTGGCTGGTAGCTGGGAATCTGTTCGCGGAATACACGGTGGAGCGCCCCCGACTCGCGTCGGCCAATTTTGGTGAGAAGCCAGCGGTCGTGATCGTCGGACGATCAGGTGTATTCGGCCTGCCAGGTTCTAGGGGCGTGCTGCAAGTAGCAGAGATCCAATCGGGGTTCGTACGCATTGTCGCCGAAATGTCAACAGCTGAAGTCATTTGCGATGTCGATACGGGGAGCTTTGATGGGACAGAGAGGGATGACGTTTTTTCCGTCGGGGATGGGTTACTTCGAGTATACCGTTACCATGGCAACGAACTCCAAGTGTTAGCATTTTTCGGGCTCCGGTCTGAATGGACGGACCGTATAGCTACGTTGAACGATCCCGAAAATGGTACATTGGTCGCGGTAACGGAATACGAGATCCAGCCGGATCAGGATGTGGGCGTCACGACCATCCGAGGCTTCCGGGTCAGGGGAGGCGAGCTGGTAGAGGTCTGGTCGTTCCACATCGGTGCACACGTTGGCGATCTCGCCCTGTTAAGCGGAGAGCGGCCCTTCTTGGTTCTCGAGTCCGGTGCGGGCGACGAGGGGGGCGATCTGTCCGTCTACGATGTGACGGGTGTGCCTGATCGTGTCTGGTCGGGGCGCGTGACGGAAGGAGAGCGGTGTTTGTCTGTCCAGAGGATGCTCGGTGCGTCATCCTTACTTGTGCATCCGGTCGGTGGTCGCCCGCAATTATTCACATCTTCCTCCGGCCGTTTAATCAGGGCGCGAAGCGTCGATTCAGAGGGCACGGATATCCTGCTCCCTGTTGGGAGTTCGCAACTGATGCGGCTCAAGCGGCAAGGCTCACGCTGGGTAAGTCGCGGTACGGTGGACTGATCCTTTGCCAGCGGGAGTGGCCCATCGCCGGATTTCTGCGCTCGTGGTGATTGCGACTGTGATGTTGATCGCTGCATACTACGATTCACTTGTCCAGTGGCTCGGGACGGATCCGGTCTTCGAAAACACTTTACTGTTCTGCTGTGCTTTCTTGGTCGGAACCTACCTGCTGTCACCTGATCTGGACCTTGTCGACAGCGATCCCACTAGAAGCTGGGGGATTTTCCAGACGATCTGGCGGCCCTACGCGACTCTATTTCGGCATCGGGGGATGTCCCATACACCCGTGATCGGAACGCTAACGCGGATTCTCTACCTCACCTGTTTGGTCTACGTGTTGGGAGCGGTTGTGGAAAGCCTTATGGGCTGGAATTGGTCCATCTCGGTCTATGACTTCAATCGGCTCTGGTCGATGAAGACGGCCAGCACCCTCGCAGGGTTAGTGGTGTCCGATCTTGCCCACATCGCTACCGATCGATTCCTCAGTCGGTAGCCCTAAATAACTGGAATTATTGACATTGTATATGTGTCCACGTATATTCGTAGGTCTTGACCGTATCCCTAAAGGAGTATTTTGGCGAAGCGACAAGGTCGTCAACTCTCGATCCTGATTATTCCGGACGACGGGAGCAGCACGAGGGAGTTCAAGCTCGGATACGGCCTGATCCGGGGCATCATTCTCGGTGAGGTCCTGTTGTTTATCCTCGTGGTGTTGGGTGGGGTATTCTACTCACGATCCCTCTCCTGGGAGTCAGAAGCTCTGCGTCTGATGCGGGAGAACCAGGGCCTTCAGAACGAGATGCGGCAGGTCGGCGAGCTTGCCGATGCTGTGTCGCGGATGAAGCAGGTGAAGTCACAGCTTCAGAAGATGCTCTCTCCTGCCGTCAGTTTGCAGGTTTCAGCCATCGCTTCACAGAATGCGCCGGCAATTACGGGGGAGCCTCAAGCTGCAGAAACCGTGTCACACGTCTCGTCGGCTGCTGTTGGGATAGTCGATTCGAGACTCGTGCCGAGCTCTTGGCCCGTCGGTCGATTCGAGAGCGTGGTGACGCAAGAGTTCGAGACACTGTCGGGAACGGTACAAAGGGGTCACTCGGGAATCGACATTGCAGCAACAGAAGGTGCGATCGTAAGCGCTACGGCTGACGGTCGCGTGGTCTTCGCCGGTGATGACGATGTGCTCGGATTGGTTATCTCGATCGATCACTTTGGCGCATATCTGACCCGGTATGGTCACAACTCTGCTCTTCTCGTCCGCCCCGGAGAGGCAGTCAGGAAAGGACAGCCCATCGCTCTGGTTGGGAACACGGGTAAGAGCACCGGACCGCACCTGCACTACGAAATCTGGCAACGAGGTACAGTCAGGAATCCGAGAAAGTTTCTACCCGGTTCCTGATCAATTCAAGGAAGGCTCAACGTTGGCTATGAAGTCGAATAACCGAGAACGTGCGAGTGTCGAGACTGTGATAGGGGAAGGGAGCACGCTTGAGGGGACGATTGTTGTGGCGCACGGGATCCGGATCGACGGGTCGTTGTCAGGCCGGCTTGAGGTTGGGGGTAACGTCCGGATCGGGCGAACTGGTCAGGTTGTGGCCGACATTGTTTGCGAGAAGGACGTCGTTGTAGCGGGTCGTGTCGAGGGTAACCTGAAGTGTGAAGGCGAGATCCGGCTAGAGTCTTCTGCAATCTTAGTTGGCGATGTATACGCGAACGCGATGGTGATGGAAGAGGGGGCTGTGCTCACAGGGCTGATCGGTGTCGGAGAGGACAACACGAAAGCGAGTGAGGTTGAGGACGGTATGCGCAGGGCGGCAAACGCCTAGAGGTGCGACACCATCAGGATTTATCGGGGCTGGCCACTAAGTGGTCGGCCCCCTTTTTGTTGTTGGCCTGGTAGCGACCGTTCGGGAACATCCGTTTTGCGTTCTCTTGGCTCAGCTTTACCGTGATGCGTACGTCGTTCCCCTCGTATGAGGTGTTGATGACTTCCCCGATACGATGGATGTCGGACAGCAGCCGGCCTTCGGCCTGGGGAACGGCCAAGTGGAGCGTAATGCGCGCACCTTCAAGATGGTGGTAGATGGTGCTCCGAAGTCGGTCGAGACCGTCGCCTCTCAGACCGGAGACGAAAACGGCATCGGGATATGTGGTCTGAAGCCCGCCCAGCTCGTCGCTGTCAATCTCGTCGATCTTGTTGAAGACGATAAGTGTCGGGCGATCGACGATGCCGAGTTCGGTCAGTACCTGGTTGACCGTGGTGATGTGCCCGTCCCGATGCTCGTAGCTGGCGTCAACTACGTGCAGTAGAAGGTCGGCTTGGACGGCTTCTTCGAGCGTGCTTCGGAAGGACGCGACGAGATGATGCGGCAACTTTCGGATGAAGCCGACCGTATCGGTTGTCAGGATGTCTCTGTTGTATCCGAGGCGGACTCGGCGTGTCGTGGAGTCGAGAGTTGCGAACAGACGATCTTCGATCAGGACGTCCGATCCTGACAGGCCTTTCAACAGTGTCGACTTGCCCGCGTTCGTGTAGCCGACCAACGCGGTCTTGAAGATGCTTTCCCGCTGCTTGCGGCCTGTCGCACGCTGTTTCGCGATTTTGTCCAGTGCCTTTTCCAGCACGTTGATCCTCGATCGGGTTGCGCGACGGTCGACCTCAAGCTGTGTTTCACCCGGACCTCGAGTTCCGATCCCACCACTCGCCCCGCCACCGCCTGCCTGTCTCGAGAGGTGAGTCCACTGACGCGTGAGGCGGGGCAGCATATAGGTGAGTTGTGCGAGCTCGACTTGGGTCTGTGCTTCCTTCGTCCGTGCTCGACTCGAGAAGATGTCTAGAATCAGTCTGCTTCGATCGATGATCTTGCGATCGATAAGGCTCTCGAGGTTTCGAGTTTGAGCCGGGGACAGGTCGTCGTCGAAGATTACGACGTGCGCGTCGATGTCCTCAACGATCTGCTTTATCTCGTCGGCTTTACCGCGACCGATGAAGTAGGCCTTGTCGGGTTGATCTCGTTCCTGGAGGGTGCGTTCTACGACGACCGCACCGGCAGTGTCTGCGAGGAGTGCCAACTCGTCCAGCGTGTCCTCGACTTCAGACCGAAGCGTGCCATTCGTTGCAAGACCTACGAGAACGGCACGCTCGGATGCTGCGGATGGCGATGTGGTGTAGGTGTTGGACGCGTTAATTCTTGCCTGCCTTTGCCATCTCGGTGATGCGGTCTCTGAGCTCTGCTGCCTTTTCGAAGTCTTCAATTGCGACCGCTTCTTTCAACTGATCCGAGAGGTCCTGCTTGAGGCTGCGCGGACGGTCTTGACGGATTTCGTTCGCCCACTCCCTCAGGAATTCGACTTCTTCACTGTCATCCATGAGGTCAGGACGATCGAATTCGGTAAAGAGCGACTGAATCTCTTCGATTCCCTCTTCGATATCCGTCAGCGCGCCGTCGTAGTCGTCGGACTCGAGCTTGAGCAGGGCCGAAGCTCTGACACGGTGCCCGATTACAAAAGGACGGTTCTGCTCGAAAGCAATTTTATCTTCATCATCCGATGCATATTCCTTGACGAAATCGAACAGAGAGAGGTTTCGCTCGGCATCACGCTTTGCCCGTTCATAATCTTCGAGTTCGAGGAAGCTGATCCGGCGGTGGTAATACTGGAGGGCTTCAAGCTGGAGCATCATGCAGGTTTCAACGTCTACGGAGAACTCTTCGTTTTTCTTCGACTTGTCTGCAGCCTGAGCTTGGTAGTAGGTAAGGAGGCTCTCGTAGCCGTGCGGCCGTTGTCCATCAGGGCGGTCGGATATCTCCATCTGCAGGATACCCATTTCGATTCTGAGCTGGATTTTTTCTTTTCCATCCGCACCCTTTATCTTGCGCACACAGAGCTTGCCTGGGTCATATGGCCAACCGTCAAGAAGGGGTTGTATGTCCTTGCCCATCGGGCTTATCCTTCGGCTTCTGGTTGCGAAAAAGCCCCTGAAAATTCAGGGGCTTAGGACGATTGCATTTTACAAAAAAGGCCGGGTCATGTCAAGCCAGCCACCCTATCTGAGTAGGGTAAAGACCGACTTGTTGTGTTCGATGTCCATCTGCTTTCTCGTGATCGGATGTGGGAGCAAAGGTGCGTCGGTACAGACTCCGATGGGAGAAGGTCGACCTTCGTTCAAGACCGCATCGGAACATTCTGAATACATTCGACACATACCTGGATCTCGGTTTGTTATGGGGTCCGACACGGGCGAGGAAGACGAGGGGCCACAGCGCAGCGTTCTGTTGTCGGGATACTTCCTGCACGAGACGGAAGTGACGGTCGCATCCTACGCGGCCTGCGTGGAAGATGGCGATTGTGAACCGCCCGCGGTCGGTGGCGAGTGCAACTGGGGTCGAAGCGACCGAGTCGATCATCCCGTGAACTGTGTCAGCTGGTATGACGCCGTGAGATACTGCGACTGGGCAGGGGGGAGACTGCCGACAGAAGCGGAATGGGAAAAGGGGGGACGTGGTGAGATCGGCTGGCCATACCCCTGGGGTGACTACCCGGCCGATTGCAGCCACGCGGTGCTCGGCAATGGATTGGGATGTGGGGAGCTCTCGACGTGGCCGACCGGTTCGTTTCCGCAGGGACGAAGCATATACGGACTGCACGACATGGTCGGAAATGTGTGGGAATGGACACTCGACACCTACAAAGCGGAAGCATACGATTCTCTCCCTGAGAAGGACCCCGTAAACCTCGTAGTATCAGATCGGAAGGTGCTCCGGGGGAACTCATGGTATTACTCGGACCCTCCCCTCGATTCGAGAATGTCGAACCGATATCCCTTTCCTGCCCAGCGTTACTACCCATATATAGGATTCCGCTGCGCGTTTCAGGGAGCTGACGATCCGATCGCATTCGACCCTGCAGGTGCTCTGTCATCCGATATCCCTACGACGGTCACTCACTGGCATGTGCGCAACGATAAGTTCGCAATGTCTGAGTATGCATCGCGGCAAGTCTCCGCAAGCCCCGAGGCCACGATGGTATCGATTCCAGCCGGCGTGTTCACGATGGGATCGGACCGTGGACAGCACGACGAACGACCGGTCAGAACGGTCTATGTCGATGCTTTTGAGATCGATCGGTTCGAGGTCCGTGTGTCTGAATACGCGGAGTGTGTGGACTCGGGCCGGTGTGTCGAGCCCTATTCGGGCGGACCCGTGTTCCCAAAGGAGTGGGAGTGGAGAAACTGTAACTGGAGCATTCCTGAGCGCAGCGATCATCCGATCAACTGTGTCAACTGGTCTGAGGCGAATGTTTTCTGCAGTTGGGTGGAGAAGCGTCTCCCGACGGAAGCGGAGTGGGAGAAGGCTGCGCGTGGCGATGACGGCCGGCGTTACCCGTGGGGTGAAGAGCAGCCCGATTGTGATCGTGCCGTGATCGATTCGGGGGGCGACGGCTGTGGACGCGAAACGACCTGGCCGGTCGGGTCCAGGCCCCTGGGTGCGAGCCCATATGGAGTAGAGGATCTGGCGGGGAACGTCTGGGAGTGGGTCGACGACTGGTATGCATATGACTACTATTCGCGGGCGCCAGACAAGAACCCGCGGAATGAAGTGGCGGAAGCGTCCGGTCGGCAGCCGGGCTGGGCGACGGGCAAGGTCCTGCGAGGTGGATCCTGGGCGGATCAGGCGACGTCACTCCACAGTGCGAGCCACCGGCTCGGGTATCCGCAGAACGTCGATCCCGATTACACGGTGGGGTTCCGATGCGCTCGTGATGTTATCCCTTGAGCTTTCCGATGTGCGTCTTGATGGCCTGCCGGGTGAGGTCAAGTTCCGCCTGTCCGTGTGTCGCGCCGACATACCAGCGGCCATCGGGCAGCAGCTGGATACCTGAATCCATCATCTGCTGTCTGAACGCGTCATAGGATGTGAGGTCGACGCTTGCGTAGTCCCTGTAATCCTTCGGTGCCGTTTGGAGCCCCGGGTGGATGTTGAAGACCGTTCCCGCCCCCGACGCACTCAACGGGATCCCGGCCGCATTCGCCTCGGAGAGGAAAGTCTCGCGGATCGCATGACCGTGCGCGTTCATGTTCTCGTAGATGGCCGTAGACTCTGACAAGACTTCCAATGTCGCGAGGCCGGCGGCCATAGTGACCGTTGCGCCGTTGTATGTACCTCCGTGCATGGTCTTCCCTTCCCGTAACGGATCGAACGCTTCTCTCTTGCCTGCAAGAGCGGCCAGGCTGAACCCTCCTGCCAGTGCCTTCGCATAGATCGACAGGTCCGGGATGACACCATAGTATTCTCGCGCACCGCCGAGTGCGAGTCGGAAGCCGGTGATGACTTCGTCGAAGATCGACACGGTTCCGTGTTTCGCACAGGCATCGACAGCGCCCTGCAGGAATCCCTCCACCGGTTCGATCGACCCCGAGTTCGCGTTGAGTGGTTCCATGATCACGCCCGCCACGTCTCCCTTTTTTAGCTCGGACTCCAGCAGGTCTAGACGATTCCACGGAAGCGCGCGTGTATGCGCGTATTCTTCCTGCGGCTGCCCACCCGTTCCGCCCAGCACGTTAAGCGACTCGATCGGACCCGACGCTTCTAGGTCCGGGCGGTAGTTGACGAGGATATTGTTCATCCACCCGTGATAGTGCCCCTCGAACTTGATGATCGCGTTTCGCTCCGTCTTCGCTCGAGACAGCCGGATGGCTGTCTGGACAGCTTCAGATCCCGTGCTTGAGAAGATGACTTGGTCGGCTCCGGGTACGATAGACACGATCTTTTCGGCGAGCGCGATTTCACCCTCGTGTTGTGCCCCCAGCGTATAGGACTTGCTGAGGGTGGCCGTGACGGCTTTGTTCAGGTGCGGATGGTTGGACCCCAGAATCAGCGGACCCCAAGCGAGTGTGTAGTCGAGGAGCTTGTTGCCGTCGACATCGTAGTAGTAAGGGCCCTCTGCTCGATCGAAGAACAAAGGAGGGTCAGTGACGGTCGCGCGGAATCCGGACGAGACGCCGAGTGCGAGGACTTCGCTGCTTTTTGCGTAGAGTTCGGCTGATCGGTTCGTTTTCATCGATGTATAGAAGGTTTGATCGTACAGGTTGGACAGAGATTCCGGAGCTGACGTTTGCGAGTGTCTCGGATCACCCTTGCAGGGACAAGGGTGGCAGCCGCGTGTCCGACTTTGCCGGATCGCTGCAGTTTCTGTTTGGCCATCATGGCGTTCAGCTTGTCGAGATCTCCCGGGCAGGTGCCGTCGCGAAAAGCGAGCGTGGGTACGACTCTGATGTCACCGGAGGGTTCGACGATAGGCCGTCGGTTCCCAACGGGATCGATACATCCGCAGGGTACAGATAGCTCACCAACGTGGTAGGCCGTGCTCGACGAATGCGTCACACCGAGCGAGAGTATATACCCGTGAGTGTCATCAGAGCGTGTGTTCCTCCGACTGCCGACTCGATTTCGCGGCATTGATCGGATGTGGAGGAATCCATCCAGATGGGGGCAGTCTTCCGCGAGAAGGTGCCCTCCAGCTGACTGGCCAGAGGTATGTGAGGCTTGAGGTTTGCCAATCGAGATGCGGCTTTATCGTTCAGGTAAACCGTGCCGTGTTGCTGGCCGCTCCCGGCCACGGCCGCGACTTGGCTGAGATCGTGACCGGATCCACGAAGCGTGTCGAGAAGCCGATCGAGCGCATCGACCCACATGAGCGGGTAGCTGTGGACGACCCCGTCACCCCTGTCGACCACTCCGTTTGATATGCCGTATGCCTCCGCATAGTGCTCGTCGAAGTTGATCGATTCCTCAGCGACCATCGTCGCCGATTTCGTGTCGATAATCAGACCCGTCATGGACTGCGTGCTCGAGTCGATCCCAAGGTAGTGTGCCATCTTTTCCGTCCTGGTTAGCGATTGATGTCCGACTCTTCAATGTAGTAAAAGGATCCGAAGGTGCCTCGTTTCAGCAGGCTCCCGTGGATGTATACTGAGAATCTGCTTAACCTGAAAACGATATGTCGGACCACTCAACCATACCAAAAGAACGGGCCACGTGCAGCCAGGCGACAGAATCCCTTGCGGTGGCGGCAGTTCCTGTAGTGTTTCTCGCTCTGATTCTGATCGCACCCTTTCTCGATCGGCCGCTGCTCTGGGGAGTGAACCATCTCCGCTACCACGAGACTTGGGTATGGGCTCTGTGTGTTTTGATTCTTGTTTTCCTCTCTCTGCCCTCCGTTCGCGCTCGGATTCTTTCGGTGTCGTTCCAGGGTCGGACCAAATCGGCGTGGCGATCTATTTCGATCGTCCTCTATGGCATCCTGTTCGTCGGTTTTAGTGACGCCACACATTTACTAGGGGATGGGTATCTACTTGCACGTGAGCTTGAGCACGGGTTTAGGAAGATCGCAAACGAACCCCTGTCGTTTTGGCTGCTCCACCACTCAAAACCGTTTGCACACGCGCTCGGGGTCTCGTCATCAATGATCTATTCGGTGTGGAGCGTCGTGTCCGGACTTGTCTATGTGGCTATGGTGCCAGCCTTCAGCAGGCAGATCGCCGAGTCTTCTTCAGGCCGGACGACCCTCAGTCTGTTCCTTCTGGTTCCTGCATATCTGCAGCTTTTTTTCGGCTACCATGAGACCTATCCGATCCTGTATCCCCTCCTGCTGGGTTACGTATGGTTGGCTGTCGCCGCCATGAGGGGCCGTGTCCAGCGATGGGTCGTCTGTGGGCTCCTGGGGGGAATGGTCGCACTCCACTTCACGATGGCTACACTGATTCCCTCGATGTTGCTGCTGTTGGTCCTATCGGGAAGGCAACAGGGGCGTCTAGTGGCCACGGTGTTGACGGGCGGTCTGGCGTTCATGGCCGTGTTGACGGGACTACTCTGGCTAGTTGACTTCGATCTGGCAACGCACATGCGGCACACGGCCAAGGAGACGCTGCTTCCATTGCTATCTGATGAGGATCACTCCGTTCCTTATGGCGCGCTTTCTCTGGATCACCTGGTCGAGTTCGCGAACCAGATTCTGCTAGTCTACACGCCGACTCTGGTTGCTCTCCCCTTCGTGTCCCGAAATTTCCTGCGGACCCGCATCTCGGTGTTCCTGCTGGCGGCGGCCCTGCCCGGACTTGCCAGCACGTTCTTCGGATTCACCGTGATCGGTGCTTTCAGAGATTGGGATGCGCTCTCGTTTCCGACGGTTTTTACGACGATCTGGGCTGCTCTTGCTTTGTCGGAGTCGGTCGAATGGGGGCGGCTGCGTCACCTGTGCTGCGTGGCGGTGACGGTATGCGCGGTGCAGTCAATCCTGTGGATCTCGGTGAACGCGGATACGGACCGATCCACGAACAGGTTTGAAGATGGGTTGCGGTATTCGAATCTCTCTCCTCGAGCTACGGCCTTTGGATGGGAGACGATCGGCGCACACTACTTGGATGCGGGAGATCTCGGTCGGGCGAGCTTGAGCTACGAGCGGGCGATCGAGAGCGATCCCAGACATCCTCGTTATCCAAACCTGTTGGGGTTTATTCTGATGCAGGCCGGCGACTATTCAGGCGCTGCTGATCAGTTCGAGCTTGCTGAGCGGTTGGATCCTGAACGCTACGAGGCGCCGATGAACCTGGGTCTGTCCATGATAAAGATCGGAAAGGCGAGTGAGGCTGTCGACGCGATCCTGCGCGCTCGGGATCTGAGGCCAGATCTTGCACGTATCCGGTTCGCGCTAGGTGTCGCATATTATGCGAACGGCGACTATAGAAAGGCCATCGATGCATATCAGGCGGTTCTTCGTATCGAGCCAAATCTCGTGGTAGCGCACCTAAATCTGGGCCAGATCTACGGACAGGTCGATGAGCCTGCAGCAAAACAGCATCATTTCGAGCGCGTGCTCGAAATGGAGCCTCAACACTTGCAGGCGGACGAGATCTCTTCCTGGCTGGAGTGGTATCGGCGGCAGTAGACTTGCCGCGAAAGGTGTTATCACTCTTTTGGAGACGGATTACGCGTGCCCAATGCAGACCCGTCTCTCCGACTGACGAGTTGCTCCATCCATTGCGATCTTCAATAAACAGCACACCAGCCTCCGCACCCTGCAACGTCTCACTCACCTTTGGAGATCGTCTGTATCTCGCAGTATCTTGTGATCTTCCAACGTCAAGCGACTATAAGGGGGTTATTGATGCGTAAATACAACGGTTCTGTCGTGATCGTAACAGGTGGGGCCAAGGGCATTGGACGCGGGATCTCACTGGCATTCGCCGAAGCGGGCGCCACCATCGTGTGTGCGGATGTCGACGAGACGGCGGGAGCGGCGATCGAGTCCCAAAGCGAATCGCTGGAGGGAGTGGTCGACTTCCAGCATTGTGATGTGTCCAGTGACAGCGTGTGCGAGGGGTTGGTTGAGTACGCCGTCGAGACACACGGTGGACTGCACACCCTGTGTAACAACGTTGGAATCCAACCGACAAACAGCTACCTGCCCGCGCACGAGATGCCAGAAGAGATGTGGGACAGGATCATCGATGTGAATCTGAAGAGTACGTTTCTGATGTCGAGGCACGCGATTCCGGTGATGAGGGATCAGGGCGGTGGTGTGATCATCAATACGGCGAGTGTCCAAGGTCTGCAGTCCGCCAAAGGTGTGTCGGCCTACGCAGCCAGCAAGGGTGGTCAGCTGTCATTGACTCGTCAGCTTGCTCTCGAATATGCGGAGGACAACATTCGAGTCCTCGCCGTGAATCCCGGGACGATCGATACACCGCTTGTCGATGAGGCGCTGGAAGCGACCGGATCGAACACACCAGAAGCGCGACAAGCCATGGCGGATGTTCACCCCATCGGACGGATGGGCCAGCCGTCCGATATCGCAAAGGTGGTTCTGTTCCTGGCGAGTGAGGATGCTTCGTTTATGACAGGAGAGTATGTCTGCGTGGACGGGGGAATTATGGCTAAGGGGGCGTGGGCATAAGCTCCCCGAATCTCACCATACAGCTTCACCCGAGTGGTGGCGGAAGAGCAGGGAGAGCAGGAGACCCATCATCGCCACCCCAAGGCCAGCCGCATGGATGAACGTTGTATGCCGACTGGAGTGCTTATTTTGACGGAGTTAATCTCGGCTGGGAGGCCTGAGCGAGGTCACCTACGAAACCCACGAGAGCGGAAGGGCATCGCCTCTCGTGACCGACTTGACGCTGTGAGCGGTTTCCGGGCTTGTCTGGGTGCCGATGAGGGGTCGGTTTGCGTGAGCTGATTCTCGTGGGGTCCGGCGGGTTTATAGGAGCCGTGTTGCGCTACTTGGCAAGCGGAATGGTCAACCGGCTATATCCGCTTTTGTCGTTCCCCTACGGAACTTTGGTCGTCAACGTGGTCGGGTGTCTCCTGATCGGTTTCCTGAGCGGACTCGCCGCATCGCGAGGCACGATTGGACCTCAGACGCGTCTGTTTCTCCTGGTCGGAATCCTCGGTAGCTTTACGACCTTTTCCACCTTTGGATACGAGACGATTTCCCTGATCGACAGCTCTGAACGCCTCAGTGCGGTGCTCTATGTCCTTGTAAGCGTATTCATGGGCATCGTCGCCGTGATGGTGGGTCAGTGGATGTCGCGGGTCATCTGACCTGCAGAACTAGAAAGCAAAAGGAAAAGCATGGCAACAGGCCTAGAAAACAATCCGTTTATGGTTCGCGAAGGAATTCCGCCGTTCGACAAGATGGAGGCGGAGCACGTGGTTCCTGCGATGAATGCGGTAATCGTCGACACGATGAAACGGATCGAAGAGATTGAGCAGAATCTGGAGCCTACGTGGGCAGGCGTGATGCAGCCGATGGAGGAACTGGGACTCGCCTTCAGCTACGCGTGGAGTCCCGTTAGCCACCTGCTGAGCGTCAAGAACTCGGATGATCTGCGGAAGGCGCACGAAGAGATTCAGCCGGAGATGGTCGCGCTGAGCCTTCGAATTAATCAGAGCAAGCCCGTTTACGAGTGTCTGAAAGAGATTCAGAACGGGTCGGAGTGGGATCGGCTGGATGAAGCACAGCAAAGGGCGATCGAAAGCAACGTATTGTCGGCAGAGCATGCCGGCGTGGGGCTGGAAGGAGAGGAGAAGGCCCGTTTCCTGAAAATTTCACGCCAGATGTCCAAAATCGGGACGGATTTCTCGAACAACGTGCTCGACGCCAGAAAGGCCTTTGAGCTGGTCGTTGAGGGTGAAGAGTCAGCTCAGGGGTGGCCGAAGGCGCTGAGGCAGATTGCTGCCCAGTCGTATAACGAGGCACGATTGAGCGAAGATTCCAGAATCCTCAAAGATGCGGCTGAAGCGACTCCTGATGCTGGTCCGTGGCGGATCACGCTCGACTACCCCAGCTATCTCCCGTTCATGCAGCACCATCGGAATCGCGAAGATAGAGAGCAGCTGTATCGTGCGCAGATAACACTCGCGTCCTCGGGTGAACATGACAACCAGGGTCTGATCGACCGGATGCTCAAGTTGAGGCAGGAGAAGTCGGAGCTTCTTGGTTACGAGACCTACGCGGACTATAGTCTTGCTTCGAAGATGGCTTCGGGCGTGTCAGCTGTCGTTGACATGTTCGACTCTCTGAGTGAGCCCTCACAATCTCACGCGAGGACCGATCTCGCAGAGCTGGAGGAGCTCGCGAAATCGTCGGGCCAAGAGGAGTCGCTTGCCCATTGGGATACGGGGTTTTGGGCGGAACGATTGCGAGAGCAGAGGTTCGACTACACGGACGAGCAGCTTAGGCCCTATTTCCCGCTTCCACGTGTTCTCGACGGGATGTTCGGTCTGGCGGAGCGACTATTCGATGTGAAGATCGTCTGCGCTGTCGGAGAAGCTCCGGTCTGGCACGAAGACGTTCAATATTTCAAGGTTTACGATGCCACCACGAGCGAGGCGATGGCTTCGTTCTACTTGGATCCGTATTCCCGGCCGAGCGAGAAGCGCGGCGGCGCCTGGATGGGTGGCTGTTTGGACCGACGCATTGTGAACGGCAAGGTTCAGCTCCCTGTTGTTCACCTCATCTGCAATGGAACCCCGCCCGTCGGCGGTACACCCTCGCTGATGAATTTTCGCGAGGTGGAGACGTTGTTCCACGAGTTTGGCCACGGTCTGCAAGGTATGCTGACGACCATGGACTATGCAGAGGTCTCGGGTCTTGGCGGTGTGGAGTGGGACGCGGTCGAGCTGGCCTCACAGTTCATGGAGAACTGGTGCTACCACAAAGAAACATTAATCGGGATGACGAAGCATATCGAGACAGGAGACCCTCTCCCCGAGGATCTGTATGCCAAGATTTCCGCAGCGAGAAACTTCCGAGCGGGATCTCTGATGCTCCGGCAGCTGGAGTTCGGGAAGACGGATATTACGCTGCACGGCAGCTATGAAGCGTCGGAAGCACGATCACCTTTCGATATACATCGCGAAGTAAGTGCTAAGATGTCGATTCTTCCACCGATCGATGAAGACCGTTTCCTGTGCAGCTTCACACACATCTTTGCAGGTGGCTACGCGGCCGGATACTACAGTTACAAGTGGTCGGAGGTGCTGAGCGCAGACGCGTTCGGCGCGTTCATCGACGCAGGGCTGGAGAACGAGGACGCGGTTCGCGCACTGGGCAGACGGTTCAGAGATACCGTGCTCGCTCTAGGGGGCGGGCGTCATCCGATGGATGTGTTCAAGGATTTCAGAGGGCGGGAGCCGGATACGCAGGCGTTGTTGAAGCAGACTGGGATTGTCAGTGACAAATGACACGTGTCGAAGGTCAAAAAGAACGGCGTTCGGGATGAGATGGGCACAAGCGGTGCTGTAAACTGGCCGAAACCGATAATGTTTTGCCGCTGAATTACG
>DPVD01000067.1:0-7687 GCA_003526745.1 Candidatus Latescibacterota bacterium | reverse complement strand
GATGAAGGCGACCAGTTTCAGTGGCTACTATGTCGATGGAGATCGCGAACGGATTCCTTACGAGGCAGACGTATACATCAACCAGCTCGGTCACTACTGCTGCGACCGCGAGTATGCGATGGGTCGCCGAACCCACGAGTATCTGATCACGACACCGACGTGGCCGACGGAGTGGATCCTGGATTCGGTGCTGATCGCCTGGAACGATTATGTCTACACTGGGAACGAAGCGTCGATCCGACATTACTACGAGGATCTGAAGGCGAAGACACTGACGGCGATCGCACGTGAGGACGGTCTGATCACGCTGAAAAACATGAACGACGAAGTGCTTGAGAGCATCCACTTCGCTGGGCGATCGGCCGAGCAGTTCAACAGGGGAATCGAAGACAATCCGGATTGGCCGCAGGCCGAACGTGACGGGTTTGATATGCGGCCCGTGAACGCGGAGACTAACGCCTTCCACTATCGGGCGGTAGTCCTGATGAGCCTGATCGCAGAAGCTCTCGGTGAGGACGAAGATCTTCTCTGGTATCGTGAGCGTGCACGACTGATTCGCGAGACCTTTGTCGCGAAGCTGGTCGATCCGGTGACCGGATTGGTGCTCGATGGCGAAGGGAGCACGCACAGCTCGCTACACGCGAATATGACGGCACTTGCCTTCGGGCTCGTCCCAGAGGCAAATCACGATGCTGTCGTGGATCATCTCAAGTCGAAGGGTATGGCGTGCAGCGTGTATGGATCCCAGTTCTTGATGGAGGCTTTGTATGAAGCTGGAGAGGATGATTTCGCTCTGACACTGCTGACATCGACATCTGAGCGATCCTGGGCGCATATGGTCTACGATGTGGGCACGACGATCGCTCTGGAAGCTTGGGACGATCGGTTCAAGCCGAATCAGGATTGGAACCACGCGTGGGGAGCGGCACCGGCGAGCATCATTCCGAGACACCTGATGGGGATCCGTCCCGAGTCACCCGGGTTCGAGACCATCGTGATTCAGCCGCAGCCTGGGGCGCTCGAGTGGGCGGAGTTGAAGACCCCGACGATCCGAGGGGGTGTGACGGTTCGGTTTAACCACGTCCCGCTGCAGATGTTCCATTTGGAGACTGAGACGCCACCGAATACGACATCGACGGTAGTACTACCGACTTTGGATTCGGACGATCCGGTTGTGACGGTGGATGGTCGGCGTGTCGCTGGCAGAGTTGACAGAAATGGTATCGTGGTCACGGGTATTGGGTCGGGGTGGCACGTGTTCGAGCGCTCTGTTTGAATGCTTAAAGGCAGGCTACGAAAAACACTAAGGAGCACAAAAGGAAGGAGTAAGCTAAGGCAACTTTAAGATTGAAACCGTGTAAGTCAGGCCAGAACCGATTGAGGCGCTCGCTGTCGGCCCGTCTCAGGACGGCTCGACTTGGATTGAGGTGCTGCTTCTGAGATCAGTAATACCTATGCGAAATGTTGATATTCGCATCTCTTGAGCTGTGTCGGTTGCGCCCAAGCCACCGATTGAAGGGACAGAAACCGACGAGCTGTACACATTTTGTTCCTCAGTTGGCCGGACGGAGGCTGAACGACGTCCAGGCGCATTCGTCTGATAGCGACCTCCTCAGTCTGTTGGATAGCATCCCCGTGAAGTCGGGAAAATTTGCATCGGCTGACTTTCGAGATTCCCAGACGACTCTTCAGAGGGCTTAGAAAAGAGACATCTGCTGTCTGGGAATCCTGAACAGGTTTGTACGGAGTGGTGTAAGGCTCCGATCAAGGCCGAATCGCTTCTGTGCGATGTGGAACATCCTTTCGATCTGGTCGGCGAACTCGCCAATACCTCGCATCCGAGTCCCGTAACTCGGATCGTAGAGGACACCTTCCCGTGTATCCTTGACCTGGTTGAGGACTCGATCCTTCCTGTTTGGATAGTGCGCCGCTAGCCATTCTGAGAATAGCAGTTTGACCCCATGAGGTAGCCTGAGCAGGGTGTAGGTGGCCGTGATCGCGCCCGCATCGGATGTGGCCTGGAGGATATCGAATATCTCGTGGTCGTTAAGCCCGGGAATCACGGGGCCGAGTATCACCCCTACCCGTACTCCTCCTTTACGCAGTTCCTCTATGGCCTTAAGCCTTCTTTTCGGGCTCGATGCTCTGGGTTCGAGCTTGTTCGCGAGCGCGGGATCCAGACTTGTGACGGACATCGTTACGCTTGCGACGTCGGGTGACGACATCGTTTTCAGGATGTCGATGTCTCGTGTGACAAGCTCGCTCTTGGTGACGATATCAACCGGGTTTAAGAAGTCGGCGAAGACTTTCAAGCTCTCGCGCGTCAAACGCAGGTGACGCTCGATTGGCTGATAGCAGTCTGTCACTCCGCTCATCATTACCAGTTGAGGCTTCCAATTGCTTGCGGAGAAAGTTTTCTTGAGCAGTTCTGGCGCATCCTCCTTGACGAAGAGCTTCGACTCGAAATCCAAACCAGCCGAAAGACCCAGATACTCGTGTGTCGGACGCGCGTAGCAGTAGGCACACCCGTGCTCGCAGCCCCTGTATGGGTTGAAGGTGGCGTTGAAGTTAAGATCTGGACTGTCGTTTCGAGAAATGACCGATTTGGTGGCGTCGCGAAACAGCTCGGTGGTCAGGACCGGAAGGTCTTTATGGGGCGAGTCGTATTCGACGTCGAGCGACTCGAACCGGCTGCCGGGATTTGTGGCAGCGCCACGCCCCTTGCGGGGTCTGAGAGGAGGCATCTATCACCGGTAGTAGAGAGAACGAAGTTGAATGAACGGTTTGTTTAGGGGTAGGAATATGGTCAGGATTTAGAGGGTGGACCAGGATGGCGTGAAAATTGAAGACGAAAAATAAAAATTGAAAATCTTGGGGGGAGAGACGAGGAGGGGGGCTAAACTTTGGACCCATCTTGGAACTGAAAGCTCTTCCTGCTGATAACAATATCGGAGTCAATACGCTAGCGTGATGCCCGCACCTCTGGGATCGTTGGCTCCGTTAAAGGCGCCGTCGGGGTCGTGGAGGATGAGTTGGATTCGGCTGGCAGCGTTGTTGCCAAGGCTTGCGAGGTGATGGCCGCGCCCGCTTGCGTGCAGGATTTTAAGTCCGGCTGCCGCTGCTATGGGCGATGCAGAGGCAACCAGGTCGTTTGTTGCGTAGTGATCTGCGACAAGATTCAGGAAACGGCAGACAAAAGAGCTGTCTCTGAATAACGTACGGCGATACAGCTAACATCGCGAGCGACATACTCTTCGTTCGGCCGGGCGTCTGTTCCCGCACTATAGTAGACGGTGATCAGCGTGCCATCAGTCAACCGTGCAGTAGAGGGGTAACCGATGTCCGTTCCCGGGAGATTGTTACCGATTACGAGCGTGTGATCGAGCCAGGTTTGACCGCGATCGAGACTGATTCGGCCTTCGACGCCGTATGTGGGGTGTCGACGTCCATAGGTCATCAGGACGGCACCGCCGGAAAGGAGTGTGAGATCGGGCGGATGTTCCTGGCTATCGGAGACCTTGACCGGGGATGACCAGGTGTGACCTCGGTCGGTCGACCGGAGCGTATAGATCGCCTGCTCGTCGCGATCCTCCGACCGGGCCGCGAAGAGCCAGTCGTTGGCGCTGAGGATCAACAGGTCTGCTTCATTCAGACCGACGGCGACGGTGAGCGGATCCGCCCATGTGTCCCCATCATCGTTCGATCTGAGCAGATAGGTAGGGCAGGTCGCCGGTCCGAGGCGAGGCGTGTCGCCGCCAGCTCCCAGCGGATGCGATCCGCCGTAAACGGGCATATACAATGTGCCCTCGTCGTCTCTTCTAATCTTCCCGAAGGGTGACGTGCCGTTCAATGGCAGCCAGTTGAGTTTGAGATCCTCATTCCAGGTCGTGCCGCCGTCAGAAGAGCGAACGATTCGTGTGTCTGTCGGACCCTTGCCCGAGACCCAAGCGCCATTGTCGTTGTAGCTCCCTTGCCAATGGTATCCGAGGATCGCGATCCCGTCGCGATTGAACCCAAGTGCTGGGTTCCGATCATCCCGTTCGCTGTCCGCAATCGTGACCGGATTGCTCCACTTGCGCCCACCGTCTGCCGACCGCACCGCGTCGAGTCGTCCACCCAGCCCCATATGGGCTGCCCCGCCACGCAGGACAACAAGCAGTTCGTCAGTTTCCGACGCTGCTATTACAGGAAAGTAGCCTTGTCCATCCGTGACTGTGTGCTCCGATGCACCGTCGAGACTCCGTACATCTATTACGCTCATCCAGGTCCTTTCGCGTTCGAATGAAACCACTCTCCGCCCAAGGCGGTTGGGTGAACACGATGTGCGCAAATTATAGCAACTTAAGCTAAGGCAAACGATTGGTGCGGACCAGCGCCGGGAGAGATACCCCGAACTAGAACGCTCGTGCAAGCGATCGCGTGCAAAGGAGAAAGGCTAGCGTGGTCTGAGCGCGAAGCTTTTCAAGCCAATTAGCGAAGCCTTCAAACCAACAATCGATGTTTGTACCGAGGGCGCTAAAACCCAAGCTGTCCGAGTATTCCTTGGGTGACTCGGATCCTAGACCTGCACCACTTGCGTTTTCTTTCAACCCGGACGGCCAACTTGTCTACCTTTAGGCGCTCCCGATCTACTAGGCACTCTAAACCGAAATTCCATTTCTATGTCGCTTCTCGAAACAATCGAATCACCGGCCGACCTTAAGAAGCTCGATCTCGAACAGCTTCAGCAGGTATCCGACGAACTCAGAGCCTACATCATCGATGTTGTGATGGCCATCGGCGGTCACTTCGGGTCCAGTCTCGGAGCAAATGAGCTAACCGTGGCACTGCACGCCGTGTTCGATACGCCGGAAGACCGAATCGTCTGGGATGTGGGTCATCAGACATACGGTCACAAGGTTCTGACGGGCCGGCGAGATGAGCTAAAGAAGATCCGTCAGGCGGACGGCATCAGCGGGTTCCCGAAACGATCGGAGAGCCTATATGACACATTCGGTGTCGGACACGCAGGTACGTCGATCTCAGCGGCACTTGGGTTCGCGGCGATGAGGGATCAGCTAGGAGAGAAACGGAAGGTCGTCGCCGTGATCGGCGATGGGGCACTGACGAGCGGGATCGCCCTGGAAGGTCTAAACAATGCGGGAGCTCTTGAGAAGGACGTGATGGTCGTTCTAAACGACAACCGGATGTCGATATCTCCAAACGTGGGAGGGTTGTCGCACTACCTGACGCGGATCATCTCGGACCCGACCTACAATCGCTTCAGACAGCGGATTACGAACGATCTTCTCTACCAGAAGCTTAAGGAAGGTATCTGGAATCTGACGGGTACGGTCCCAGTGATTGGAGATAACCTGCAGCGGGCGCTGGGCGGGTTCGAAGAAGGTCTGAAGGCGATGCTTGTCCCCGGTGTGGTGTTCGAGGAGATGGGGTTCCGATACTTTGGACCGATTGACGGACACGACCTACCTGAGCTGGTCACCACACTTCGAAACCTCAAAGATCTACCGGGGCCGACGCTTCTGCATATCCACACGATCAAGGGGAAGGGCGCGATTCCGGAAGAAGAGGAGGATCCTTACAGCGCGGATTCGACGAAGTATCACGCGCTTAGTCCTCCAAAGCCGAAGTCGTCAGGACCGTCGCTTCCGAGGTATCAGGATGTGTTCGGGCCAGCGCTGCAAGAGATTGCCAGGGATGACAGTCGTGTCGTCGCGATTACGGCAGCGATGGTCGAGGGAACCGGGCTGATCGGGTTCTCGGAGGAGTTTCCCGACAGAATATACGATGTGGGGATCGCAGAGCAGCACGCCGTGACATTCGCGGCAGGTATTGCGCTTGAGGGTGGGCGTCCGGTCGTGGCGATTTACTCGACGTTCCTGCAGCGCGCCTACGACCAGATCGTCCACGATGTGGCGATCCAGTCTGTGCCCGTGATATTCTGTCTCGATCGTGCAGGGCTGGTTGGTGAGGATGGTCCGACGCATCACGGTGGGATCGATCTGTCTTATCTGATGTGCGTACCCAAAATGATCATCGCCGCACCGAAGAACGGTGACGAGCTTCGTGACCTGCTGTATACGGCGATCCAGCAGAACGATAAGCCGTTTGCGATCAGGTATCCGCGCGACAGTGTGCCTTGTGCGGTGACCGAAGGTCGAGCACCGGAGTCGATCCCGATCGGATCCTGGGAGACATTGAGCGAAGGGAAGGACGTCGCGATTCTGGCGACGGGGACAATGGTAGAGGCGACGCTTCAGGCCGTGGCGGCGGTCGAGGAAGGGGGCTGCCGGCCCACGGTCGTGAACGCCCGATTTGTGAAGCCGATGGATTTGAACGTTCTCGAAGGTATCGCCGAACGGTTCAGCTTAATCGTGACTGTTGAAGAGAATGTGATCTCCGGTGGCTTCGGTGCGGCCGTTTCGTCGCATCTGGCAGATCGACTTCAACAGAACCAGTGCGTGGTCTGTCTGGGGCTCCCGGATAGGTTCGTCGAACACGGACCTCGTAAGGCGCTGCTCGAGGAGGTGGGTCTGAACCCGGACGGGATTGCCGTCTCGGTGCTAAGACACTATCGGGAGGCGAAGCAGCGGGTGTAGGTCTGAATCTTCTGCGGGGTCAGATCTGTCCCATCATAGAGCTTTGAATGCCCAACCAGGAGGTGGCGCTATGAGCAAGAAGCGGAAGCCAACGGAGCAGGGCGTGCTGGGAACGAAGAGGAAGAAACATGAGACGGCCGTATTTCCGGAACGCGATTCGCAAATCGCCTTCCGTAGATGCTGAAGATGTCGCACGCGGAGCTAACCGCGCGAGCGGTCACAGCCTGCGTAAGAAATGGAAACCTTGAACGGCAGGGGGCCTATGGCCGCCTCTGTGAACACAGATGAACAAGGATATGAACTATCTGACGGAAGCCGATCTTAAAGAGTTCGAGGAGACGGGCTACCTCGTGTTCGAGGGATTGTTCGACGACGACCTGAACCAGCGGCTCAAGGGTGATGTCGATCTGATGATGGAAGACCGTGCCCAGGGCGAGAAGCGGCTGGTGATGAGCTACGACGAACTCGGCGCGCTGACGTCCGAGCCTGCCGTCGTGGACCGGGTTGCGGAACTGATGGACGGGAAGCTCTTTACACACCATCACATCCACGCGCGCTGGCAGGGGGAAGGTGAGCGGGGTGTCGCTTGGCACCACGACTATGTGCAGATCCCACAGACGAACCGATCACACCTGATGGTTCACGTGTTTATGTATCTGGATGGGCTGAACGGAGAGGTGGGCGATCTGCTCGTGATGCCGGGCACGCACAAGAAGGTCATGAACGGAGATGCCTTTCGGCAGTTCGAATACGAGGATCTGCCAGGATCGATCACGATCGACGACTTGGCACCGGCCTCAATCATCATAGTTCATTCAGCGGTCCAGCACGCGAGACGACCGAAGCCGGGAGGCGGGTCGTTCCGCCGCTACTTCATTGATACCTCATACTGCCAGAACGGCGTCCAGTGGGCATCTTATCCGAACATCGAAGAGATCAACAAGGTCGCGATCGAGAAGGGCTTCGATCGTGACGGAAGGTATGCCTTTCTCTACGACACCTCTCAGTTCTACGACCGGGTGTCGCTGAGGGACCAGTTCGGTGAGGCGAACGAAGGGAGCCTTGCCTTGAAGGTCTGCGGTTAGACA
>DPVD01000186.1:0-6786 GCA_003526745.1 Candidatus Latescibacterota bacterium | reverse complement strand
CCCCCATGGACGTCGTCCGACCAGACCTGGTCGCTTCCCCGGCGTCGACCATGATCTCGACATCGTGTCCGACGGTATTTCGCGCTGTCTTGACGAGTTTCTCGTCCATAGCTGCGTCGACGCGTCCGAAGGGTCCCCATCCGAGCTTCAGGGCCTTGAATCCTCGATCCGTGGCCACGGTAAGGACGTTTGGGAAGGTTTTGGGGTCCTCGAACAGGAGCGATCCATACGGTTTGATCCTGTCGCGGTAGTAGCCACCAAGTAGCCGCCCCACCGGTTGTCCGCACACCTTCCCGAAGATGTCCCAGAGCGCGATGTCGATTCCGCTGACGGCGTGGGTAACGGCGCCACCGCGTCCCTGCCAGAAGGTCATCTGAAGCAGCTTCTCCGATACCCGTTCTGGTTCGATCGCCGACTCCCCGATCAGGTTCGGCTTGAGGAGTTCGATCGCGCCGTCAACGAGTCCGCGACTCGTGAAACTGCTCCCAACACCTGTGATCCCCTCGTCGGTCTCGACAAGGACGAGTGTATGCAGGTTTTCTGCAGGGCCCGGCTCCCGAGACCACCCTGTCTCGGGTGTTTCACCGAACAGAGGTATGGTTCTGACATCCGTGATCTTCATTCGATTCTCCTATACAGAAGCCCAGATCTCCTTCAGATACTGGAGCACCAGACCGGCTTCCCGGTCGAAGTCGCTGAATCGCTTCCCATTATCCTCAATGGATATCCGGCCCTCATAGCCCCCGTGCTTAAGTGCGCGTAGATACCCCGCGTGGTCAAATTCTGGTTCGTGGTCGATCTGTCCAGGTATGTTCGGGACCGGAAGATGGACGTGACCGATCTCGCCCGCAATATCCTTCAGGCCCTCGACGGGATCGTTATTCATGTGCATGTGATATAGGTCGGCCAGAAACGAGATCTCGTCGCGACCAGACGCCTTCGCTAGCTCGCGTCCCTCAGCCACAGTGAGGATGAAGTTGCATACCGACTCGGCAAGCGGTTCGATGGCGATCGTGATCCCCGCGGACGATACCGCATCCGCTGCTAACTCACAGAAAGCCAAGAATTGGTGACGAGCAGTGGAAGCGCTCCATTCGTCTGGAATCTGTCTGGAGCCACCGCTACCGAGGACGATGATTTCCGTACCCAGATCGTTGCTGCGATCTACGGTCGTCCGTATGTGGTGATTTAGCGCATTCTCGTCGACGTCGGGTCCAACGATCCTGAGGGGGGCCGGGATGAAGACGTTGAATGCTTCGACGGAGAGCCCGGTCTTGGAGACTTGCTCTACTAAGTTGTCAGCGGATCCCTTAGGATTAGCCACTTCAAGAGCCCTAACCGGTGATTCGATGTAGTCGTAACCGGAGGCAGCGATCGATGCAATGCGCTCCACGTCTCCACAACATCCCCACTTCATAGCGCCTCCTTCTGGAGTTTGAATCTCGTTTGGACCGAGTCGAAGACTTCACAGGTATGTCGTCCGTCGACGGCAAGATCCGCCAGGGCTCGTCCTGTTACCGGACCGAGTTTGAACCCATGGCCTGAGAATCCTGATCCGATCACACACGAGGGGTTGTCCGGGTGGACGTCGATGATGTAGTCCTCGTCGATCGTGTTCGTATAGTGACAAGTTTCGAGATCGAGAATCTCAGTCAGATCGGGTTTGAAACACTTGGCAATGAAAGCCTTCAGGTCTTTGACCTCTTCGTCTGACGGTTCTTTAGGAGCATTTGGGTCGTCATCCCGTCCGTGTATCACGTGCTTGGCCACCTTGATGCCCGGTCTCTCAAACTCCGGGAGACCATAGTAGCCGATGCTGTCTCCACCGCCCAGATCCCCCCAGACAGGGAAGGATCCGAGAGCGTGCAACTCGTTTGGCATGTCCAACCGCAGATATCCAACGGTCTGTCGTGCCACGCTAACGCGATGTTTGAGCGTAGGCAGAAGCATCTTTACCCACGGGCCTGCGGTCACGATCAGCTTGTCGGATGTGAATGTGGTCGTGTCAGACCGAAGCTTGATCGGGTGGGCGGCTGGGCCGATCGACGCAATGCGCTCGCCCGTGATCACATCGATGTGTTCTCTCGCGTAGCTCGTGAGGTGCGCAATCACATTGTGCGCAGCAAGAAGACCGGCGGTTCGGTCAACGATGACTCCCGGGGTGTTTGAGAAGGTGAACTGGGGGTAGCGTTTTCGTGCCTCTTCGACGGAGATCTCTCCGCAGTCCACCCCCATCGAGGTGACTGCATTGGCGTATCGGGTGTACTTGCTGCTAGGTGGACCGAAGAAACATCCCTCGCAAGGGTAGACGAGCTGCGTTCCCAGTTTCTTCTCTAGCTGAGGCCAAAGCGAGTCGTGCGCAACCTGCATCAGTTTGACGTAGTCTTTGTTGGCGTAGGCGCTACGCGTAATGCGAGAGCGGCCGTGCGAACTCCCTCGGTTGTGGCCGGGCTCGAACTGGTCGATAAGCGCGATAGAACGTATACCGCGCTGGATTGCGAAGTAAGCTGCGCAGAGGCCGTTTATGCCGGCTCCTAGAATGATTAGATCGAAATGGGTCACAGTCGGTCTGCCTAGCGATGAATGTGGGTGGTCAAGCGACCCGAATATAGAGCGCGGCTTCGGGGATGTCACAGGATTCCGCTGATTCAGGCGGCCAGATCAGCAGTCAGGCGTCACAGAAGTAGAGGATAGTCTGCCTTGGCTGCCAAATTGGCACGAGTGTCTTCCTCTGTTGGTCAAGTGCAGGTGTGAAGAAGCATTCTAAGATATTGATATAGAATCAGATAGATTCTACAATAAGAGTGGGTACGGAACTTGCGGACAAATTTCGTGTCCGAGCGTGCAGACTGAAACTCAGGAGTCACTCCATGGCAACCCCAGAAAACGGTAACGCGGTCGAGGAGGAAGCGCTTGCCCCGCGGTCTTATCCGCCCACTCTTCCTCTTCTTACATCGTCGGAGGTCGTGATCTACCCTTACATGGCCGCGCCCTTGGTCATCGAAGACGAGGAGGCGATCGAAACGGTCGAAGTGGCTCTTAAGACCGGTCATAAAGTTGTCGCTCTTTTCGGGCGCATCCAGAAGGAGACGAATGGGAATGGCAAGTCTATTCCCACGTCGTCCCTGATAGAAGATGATCTGTATCCAGTAGGGTCGGCAATACAGCTTGTCCGGTCGCAACGGATGCCCGACGGGCGGCTTCAACTGCTCGTCCACGGCGTTTCACGTGTGGGTATCAAGAAGGTCACGAAAGAAGGGCCGCATCCCGTCGTGTATGTACGTGACCTCGAGGACCTGGTCGAAAGCTCGACTCGATTCGAGGCTTTGGAGCGGAACGTGCTCGGGCAGTTCCGAAAGGCTGTCGAGCTTGCACCTAACGTTCCGAACGAGATGGCCGAAGCGCTCGGCACGCTCCCCGAGCCTGGACAGCGTATTGATTTCATCGGCACACAGCTGAACCTGGATTTAGAGGAGCGGCAGGAGATCCTCGGTGAGCTCAACGTCAGGCGCCGGTTTGAGTTAGTGAATGAGTTTCTGAACCGTGAGGTCGAGATTCTCGAGCTTCGTCAGAAGATCCAGTCAGAGGCTGCCGGTACGCTTCAGGAGGAGCAGCGTGAGTATATCCTTAGGCAGCAGCTGAAGGCGATCCAGGACGAACTGGGTGACAGCGGTGGCTCGCAGGAAGTCGAGGAGTTCCGTAAGCGCGTCGAGGAAGCAGACCTGCCTGAAGAGGCCAAAGCCGAAGCGGAACGTGAGTTGGGCCGCATGGAGACAACCCCGCAAGCGTCACCCGAGTACGGGGTCTCAAGGACCTACCTAGATTGGATGGTGAATCTGCCCTGGTCGCAGTCGAGCAAGGATCGGCTCGATGTAAAGGCAGCGGAAAAGAAGCTTCATAAAGATCACTACGGTCTTGATAGACCGAAGGAGCGCATCCTCGAGTATCTGGCGGTTCGACATCTGAAAGCCGACATGCGGGGACCGATCCTCTGCCTTGTAGGGCCTCCAGGAGTCGGAAAGACATCTCTGGGGAAGTCCGTCGCCGAATCGATGGGACGCAAATTCGTGCGCATGTCGCTTGGCGGCGTGCGGGACGAGTCTGAGATCCGAGGACATCGACGGACATACGTCGGTGCGCTTCCTGGTCGTATCATACAGGGGCTGAGAAGAGCGGGGGCGAACAACCCCGTCTTCATGCTCGATGAGATCGATAAACTGGGATCCGATTTTCGCGGCGATCCGTCGTCGGCTCTGCTCGAAGTGCTTGATCCTGAGCAGAACAACACCTTCACCGATCATTATCTGGATGTGCCGTTCGATCTGTCGAAGGTGATGTTTATCGCTACAGCGAACTCGCTCCACACGATTCCGGCGGCGCTCCTCGACCGGATGGAGGTTCTCGAGCTGTCTGGCTACACGGAGTTGGAGAAGCTGGAGATCGCTCGCAGATACTTGGTTCCCAAACAGCTGGTCGAGCACGGTCTGAACTCGAAGAAGCTCTACATCGACAAGGGTGCACTTAGGGCTGTGATCGCCAGCTACACACGCGAGGCAGGTCTTCGGAACCTAGAACGCGAGATCGGTACGATCAGCCGCAAAGCAGCTCGGAAATTTGCACAGGGCCGAGTACGAAGGATTCGCGTGAAAGAGGCGGATCTTCCCGGCTATTTGGGCGCGGCAAGGTTCAGACACGAGACCGCCGAAGCTTCGAGCGAAGTCGGCGTCGTAACGGGACTCGCCTGGACGCCCGTCGGCGGGGATGTGCTGTTTGTTGAAGCGTCGAAGATGCCTGGGAAGGGAAGGATGAAGCTGACCGGTCAGGTCGGAGACGTGATGCGTGAATCGGCTGAAGCCGCGATGACATACGTCCGGTCAAGGTGGGCAGAGCTCGGGTTGTCGGAGTCGTTCTCTAGTGAGCACGACCTGCATATACATATCCCAGCCGGTGCCATCCCGAAAGACGGACCCTCTGCGGGGGTGACGATGGCGACTGTATTGGCTTCTATTTTCACTGGTAGACCGGTGCGGAAGGAAGTCGCGATGACCGGCGAGATCACACTTCGAGGCAAGGTTCTGCCGATAGGTGGTGTGAGGGATAAGGTGCTCGCAGCTCACCGAGCCGGGATCGAGGCGGTGATCCTGCCGGAGGACAATCGCAAGGATGTCGAGGATATTCCGGAAAGCGTTCGGAAGAGTATCAAACTTGTTTTTGTCGATCACGTCGACAAGGTGATCGATCGTGCGCTGATCAAGCTGCGTCGGGTTCGGTCGAAGGGGAAGGCTGCCGAGAGGAGTGTTACGCCTGTTGTATCGTCTGTAAACTGAGTGACTGCCAAGGCCGAAGAAAGCCAACACGAAGATGCGGGTAGGCCTAAGGAATGAAAGCCCTGAGTCGCTGAAACACCCTAGAAGTAGTTTGAGGAGAGAAGCAAAGGGCCGCCTCTGCGAAGATATATCCTCGGCTTTTTTTCGTTTTAGCTGACTTTGTTTTTCAGGTGAGGTTCTATTTCTCCATACTCCGGGAAACGCTTCTCTTGGATTTTGGAGTAGATAAGCTCACCGTCCAGGGTTACTTCGAAGCGCCCTCCACTCGAAGGAATCAATGTGAACGCTTCAACGTCCTGCTTGAAGGTTTTCAAGATTTGGTCCGTCAAACTGACGGTTTGGTCTTCGTAGCCTCACTGCGCGCAGTATTCGATCTCCAGTTTCATTGCTCTCTCCTCCTATGTGGTTTCGATGGTTTTCAGGAATAGCTTCTGGCTAGTAGGCGGAAGTCTGGCAGCGATTTGTTCACCCGTCAAGTCCGTACCGAGTTCGGCGGCAGCGTGAAGCGCGTTGTTCCAGAGGTCCACGTGTTCATCACCGGCCAGCTCCCTATCGACAAGTTCAACATAAGCTTCGCACCCGGCTTTGTCAGGAAATGTATAGCCCGCGTTACGGAAGAAGCTCGCCAAGTAGTCGTGATGCCACTAGCGTTCTTCGTCGGCCTCTCCGGATTCTCGTTCGGCGCCCTGTATCAGTTGGACACCGAAGTATGCCATTGGTGCGTCGGAAATTCGAGACTTTGTCTGTATTTCGTTGTGATTTCTGCTGATCACGGGTGAAGGAGAGTAGAGCAGTTCGCGCTCCCGTTGGTGCGACGGTCATAGCCGAAGGCATCGAGGATGAAGCTGCTTGTTAAGCGAACTGTCATTGGGAGCTTCTTGCGAGTAAAACGGTCCGGCTGGCGGGCGAGGGCTTCATTCGTGAAAGACGGGATTGCGAACAGGGCGGCATAGGCGCACACGAAGATGCCGTATGTGCGTTCAACCGGGAGCCAGAAGATCTGCCCTGTTCGTCTTACCCGGTCAGCGTGTTCCGGGTCTACTAAGCAGATCCGGCTTGAGTCTGGTAAGGTCACGCGTTGCCGTTCACTCCTGTAGCTCGCCAACTGAACCTGGACGCGTTCTGGGCCGTTGCTCTCGGTCACTCCCATTTTCTGGACTTTCTCGTGTACTTGACGGCCAATCTTTGGCCCGGTAGTATCCAACGCATCTAGCATCAAATGGAATCATACTAGAGAGATTGGAAATGGCAAAGGAAGCATACAAGAAGCTATATGACCATATGAAAGAGACCTCGGTTCTCGGTTCTTGTGCCGGCGTTCTGGGATGGGACGAGCGGACTTATATGCCGAGGGGTGGAAGTTCGCATCGAGGGGATCAACTCGGATTGCTTGCTGGAATAATCCATTCGCGTATGACGGATCCGGATGTTGGCCGTCTTCTGGAGGATGCGGAAGCGA
>DPVD01000237.1:4865-5053 GCA_003526745.1 Candidatus Latescibacterota bacterium | reverse complement strand
CACGATTCCCAAAAGTTTTTCTTTGGGAAGGCCCAGTAATCTGAGCACACCGAGATCGCGGAGGAGCTCGCTGAGTTGCTCGTGGAGAAGCACAAATACACCGAGTAGAGCTCCGAAGGCGAGGAGCATCCCGAAGGCGCGGAGGGTGTCCACACCCACTCCGATGAGCGAGAAGAGCCGTGCAGTCT
>DPVD01000237.1:4363-4551 GCA_003526745.1 Candidatus Latescibacterota bacterium | reverse complement strand
AAAAGCGGGTGATGCGGCCTGAAGGACAGTATTTTTGTTGATGCTCATCGGAAAGGTGGCCGCTGCGACAGGTGATGTATACTGAATCAGCATAGCCGTCAGTTCTAGCCCGGTTGATGAAAGAGGACCAGGTTTCAGGACGTCCATCTCGCTCCGATGTCCTTCGTGTTCCTCGTGGCCGTGCCCCT
>DPVD01000237.1:0-4087 GCA_003526745.1 Candidatus Latescibacterota bacterium | reverse complement strand
CGTGTTCCTCGTGGCCGTGCCCCTCGTGGCCGCGTCGTTCCTCGTGGCCGCTTCGTTCCTCGTGGCCGTGTTCCTCGTGGCCGTGCCCCTCGTGGCCGCGTCGTTCCTCGTCGTGTTCATCCCCTTTTGCGTGTATGCCGTGGACCTGCCAGACTGTCTCGACTGATGTCAGGATGAGCCGATCGAGGACTGCGCCACTCCTGTTCATCACGCCCACAACACGCATCCGTTCCTCGTGATGATGTCCGTCCGGTTCATATCCGTGGATACTTGCGAACGTATCTCCGAGAGACAGGCCTGTTTCTCTCGACGCCTCGTCACCGATCACAACTTCGAGTGGCGAGGACCACCAGCGTCCCTCTGAGAGACTCGCGTCGTAGAGGTCGGCGTAGCTCCTTTGGGTGCCGACGATCCGATGGCTCTCGTAGCTGTCGCCCAATGCCACCGGAATTGCCTGATGGATTCCACGTCTGGATGCGATCTTTCTTGCTTCATCCAGCGGTATGTTTCCGGTGGGTGTGTCCGCGTGGAATATGGACGATAGAATCAGTTGAAGCGGGCTGCCCTTAGCCCCGACGACGAGGTCGATGCCTCCGATGTTTCGCTCCAGACCGTCTCTGAGCTGGTGGCTGAAGAGGAGGACGGCGTCGATGGTCCCAAGTCCGAAGCCCAGCAGGCAGACACTCAGCAATCCGCTGAGTCTTCTCCGCCGCAGGAAGGCGAGACTGATGACGGTTAGATTCATAGTTCGTATGAGTCCGTTATGCTCAGTCTAACTCGATCGTCGTGACTTGCGACGACAAGCGTCACTTCCCATCGATCCGATTGCTCCATAAGTAGATCTAGGACACGGTGGGCGTTCTCGTCATCCAAACCCGATGTGGGTTCGTCAGCAAGGAGCAGAGCCGGTTCGTTTACCAGTGCGCGGGCGATCGCAACGCGTTGCTGCTGACCGTAGCTCAACTGAGTAGGATATGCGTCGCGATTCTCCTCGATACCGAGACCTGCCAGCAGAGCGTTGGTTTTTTTCGGATCCTGAGACAGATCTGCGGCATATCGTGCGACCATCAGATTCTGCGTCACGGTCAGTGCGGGGAGCAGGTGAAACTGCTGCAGTACGATCCCGATGGTTTGGCCCCTGAACCGATCTCTGTCGGATTCGGGTAGGGCATAGATGTCTTGGTCCTGAACAAGAACTTGCCCAGATCTAGGTCGCAGAATTCCACAAAGCACGTGCAGGAATGTTGTCTTTCCGCTCCCGGACGGTCCATTTACCAGTAACTTTCCGCCTTTGGGAACGAAAAGCTCATCGACGTGAATGACGGACTCGTCGGCATATGCGTGCTCGACGCTGTGCATCGAAAACATGGCAACTCCATGGGGGCCGAAAGGGCAGAACTATTGCGGCGACCAGATTTATTGTTTCAGGAGTTAGTAAATGCTGATTACGGTTGGCTAGAGAAAGGCCGCAGGTGGCGAGCGTCCTAGCAGAACGCAGTTACGGAAGAAGATCCGAGTCAGATGTGTTGCGAATGTCGATCGGAGAACAGGTGTTCCGAACACGATGAGGAAGGCGGCAACTAAGGCAGAAAGGGCTAGCCTCCAGTGACAGATGGCATACTGCGATGTCTCCGCTCCACGATGCTTGTTGTGATCACTCAAAGCGCAAAGGGTAGTCGAAACGATGAAAACGATTCGATCGATAAGGCAAAGTGTGCGGCTATTTCGAAAAGGTCTGAACACGAGGAATCGGCTAAAGAGACGAAGGCGGGAACCCCAATGGATGTGTATAATATGTGTATATTTATACATATAACCTGTTTCTTCTGCAAGCGGTTTGTTCTCCTTCCCTGCGTCGTGTCATCCGAAAACGTTGCTATCAGTCGTGCGTTCCGGCATACTCAGTCCGTGGGAAGACAGTGCTTCCGTAAGCCTCCCGTGCCTTGAGTTTAAGAGTCTCTATCAAGTAGGTAGCCATATGCCCGAAGAAACCATCTTCTCCAAGATCATTCGCAAAGAGATCCCGGCGGATGTGGTATATCAGGACGACCTGGTGACGGCGTTTCGGGACATCAACCCGCAGGCGCCGACGCATATTCTTGTGATCCCGAACACGCTTATCCCGACGATGAACGATGTGTCCGAGGATGACGAGGCGGTTTTGGGTAGGATGCTGACAGTCGCTTCGAAGATTGCGAAGGACGAAGGGATTGCCGACGATGGGTATCGGTTGATGATCAACTGCAACAAACATGGTGGACAGGAGGTCTACCACATTCATCTGCACGTACTGGGTGGACGGGGACTCGGGCCGATGCTTACGCGGCCCGGATTGTGAAGGGGATTGTGGCCCCTCTGGCGATGGCTGTGCTAGTGATGGCCTGCGATGACTCGCAAGTGTCGAATGCGACGCGAGGGGCAGCGATCGAGGAGGGCAAGGTGCTTTATGACCGATATGGGTGTGCGGTTTGCCACGGCGTTTCGGGCAGGGGGGACGGACCGGTTGGGAAATTGATGGAACCCAGGCCCCGCGATTTTCGTGATGTTGAGGCTTTCAAGAACGGGAAGTCACTCGTAGCGATCTCGGAGACTATCGAGAACGGGGTGATGAATCGAGGTGTGGGAATGCCTGGGTATCCGCATCTGCCCGAGGAGGAGAGGAGAGCGATAGCCGAGTATGTTGCGTCTCTACGCGAGTCTGATTAGCTGTCTGCTGGTCCTAGGGTGCTCGACCGAGCATTCGATACAGGTGGAAGGTGCCTGGGTGGGGAAGATCCTGCCCACGCAGAGCGTGACGGCAGGTTATATGAGGATCACCAACACCGGTCACATCGACGATCGACTCGTGTCCGTTTCGACTGTAGCGTTTGAGACGGTCGAGATGCACGAGATGGCCCTCGACGACAAGGGCGTGATGAGGATGCGTAAGTCCGGGCCGATCGACCTCAAGAAGGATGAGCCTGTCGAGTTAAAGCGTGGCGGTTACCATCTGATGCTGATCGGTCCACAATACGCGATCGCAGCCGGGAATGACATTCCGCTGGCGCTAACGTTCGAGAGCGCTAGGGAGCTGATTGTGGCAGCGAGGGTAAGAGATGAGTAGGGCACGAGTCTGGGCATCCATGCTGGCCGTCACGTGTCTGGCGTGCGAACCCGCCGAACAGCATTCGACAGCACAGGTTGACTCGGAACCGGTTGAGCTTCCGGAGTTGAAGAACCTAGAGTTCGGTCGTGACTTCGTGCTCACCAATCAGGATGGGCAAGTATTCGACACATCGACGCTAAGGGGGAAGCTTATCTTCCTGTTCTTCGGCTATACGACCTGTCCCGACGCCTGCCCCATGACACTTTCGAAACTTGCTCGGGTTGCGGCACTCCTCGGCCAAGAAGAGGACCAGATTCAGATTGTCTATGTGAGTGTCGACCCCGAACGGGATACGGTCGAGAAGCTAAAAGAGTATCTGAGCTACTACCAGCTTCCCGTGATCGGGCTGACTGGTACGGCCGAAGAGATCAAGTCTGTGGCAGGGGACTTCGGTGTCTTCTACAGCAAGTCCGAGGAAGAGACCGCGATGGGATACCTGGTCGACCACACTACACTGATTTATCTAGTCGACGGCAAAGGCAGTCTGCGGTATCTGTCGCACCCGGAGGATTCGCCTGAGGTGCTGGCAGGACTGGCGAGGAAGGTGCTAGGCGAAGGGTAATATCGGTCGCCCTGCCTGTAACGCCGAAGGCTTTGCGAAGGGATGAGTGGTGCCGACCTACCTGGGTCGGAGTTGTATCGAAGGGCGACCGGCCAAGGATAAGCAAACCGAAACGCCTCCTGACTGATCGTCGGAAGGCGTTGATGCATCCGGGCAGCTGTAGGGCTGCCTTTGATGTTTAAGGCTACCGGTCTTCCCGATAGACTATGTGCTTTTTCAGCGTCGGGTCGTACTTCTTGATCTCGAGTCGATCCGGGTTGTTCTGCCGGTTCTTGAATGTGTAATAGTTATGTCCGCTCTCGGTGCTTCTGAGCACCACTCTAACACGGTTCCCTGTTTTGGCCATTTTTCGAGGTCCTCCGATCAAATCTGGTCGACAC
>DPVD01000405.1:0-4939 GCA_003526745.1 Candidatus Latescibacterota bacterium | reverse complement strand
ACACTTGACCATCAAGCCGAAGTCGGCCTTCCCTCTCTTTTGCTCAGGATCTGTGATGAATATAGGATGAGTTCCATCCAGCAGTTCAAGCATCGAGGCCCACTCGTTATTGGCTGGGTGCTTGAGTCGAAAAAATGGACTGGCTCGTCGCCTCAAGTGTGAATGTCTTCACTGCAACACGACTGATCCTGCTTACCTCGTCAATTCCTCGCTCGTGACATCTCCAGCCCAAGTGCTCCTCTCAGGTAGGCGTGCTCGTTTTTGTTCTGTCGCCAGTAGTCCGTGACTATCCTTTTCCGGAGTTTGGCTCTCGTCGTCAGTTCCGTTTCGGCCGGTCCGAAGCCCGATCTGGATGTTTCCTCCCAAGATTCGATCTCGTGGGGAAAGGCACTCCTAAACGTGATCGAAAGTCGTCTTCCTATGCGGTCGAATACGAGTGTGTAAACCCTGAGGTCGGCATCGGTAGCGTGTGCCTCGACAGCAGCCTCAGCTTCGTATACACCCCAGGCTCTGTGCTTGAGTCGCTGGTAGATTGTTCCGGGGATTATCCGAACCGATCCGCTCGGAAGGGTTGATGGGTTGAGTCGGATCCGGTTCCAGATCTCGTCTTCAGGGATTCCGTCTGACCATATCAGGTCACGGTCACCCTCACGTTCGAAGTAAGACATGAGCCGAGCGCGATAAGCACCGTCAACGAGGTTGAGCTGCGTGAACGTATGTCCGCACCATTCCTGGCTGGAGGTCGTGACTTTGAGGGTCTGCGGATACCTGTCGGCGTAGACTGGGGTGAACACCGATGTCATCATCGAGTAGGGATAGATCCCGGTGGTGAACTTCCTAGTTGTATTCAGCTTTAGGACCTTGATCGCCTCTGCTCCGGCGCTAGAAGGCTCGTCGAGCTTGACCTGCCTAGATGCAGACAGGTCTTCCGTCACGAAGATCAACACCGCGTGCCCCTCGTGAATCTCACCGTAGCGCGCCTGCGACAGGTCGTAACTAGTGATCTCTGCCTTGCCCTGATACCAGTAGGCACCGAAGGCGTCGCTCAGGGTGGGTGTGGGCAAGAGCCAGAGGGTTGAGATAAGGATCCATACGATGGGGCGGAGAGCAGGCGTCATGTAAACCTCTTCATCGCTTGACCGCGAGAGAGAGGCCATCGCCTATAGGGATTAGAGAGAAGTCGACACGCTCGTCCGCCTGCATGTGCTTGGTCAGTTTGCGGATGGCGACCGTCGAATCATCGTCGTTGTCCGGATCTGCCGTACGGCCTCCCCAAAGGACGTTGTCGATCAGGATCAGTCCCTGTGGCCGGAGAAGGTCCAGACAACGCTCGTAATAATCGGCGTAGCTCTCCTTGTCTGCGTCGATGAAGGCAATGTCGAAATTGCCCGCTTCACCTTCAGCGAGTAAGGTTTCAAGCGTTTCGACTGCGGGCCCGATCCTTAGGTCGATCTTGTGGGAGAGACCGTTCTTCTCCCAGTGCTTTTGCCCGACTGCGGGCATCTCCGCGTCGATGTCGCAGGCGATGAGCCGGCCGTCTTCGGGGAGCGCCTCAGCGACGATCAGCGCGCTGTAACCCGTGAATGTGCCGACCTCGATCGCTCTCTTCGCGCCACTGAGCTTGACGAGGAGCGCCATGAATTGGCCCTGATCAGGTGATATCTGCATGCCCGCCATCGGCAGGCCAAGCGTTTCGTCACGGAGCGCCTTGAGCTCTGGTCGATCTCTGAGCGAATTGCTCAGGATGTAGTCGTAGACGTTTTCCGGGATGTATCCGTTTCTATTGCTCATCGCTTGTCCTCGTGATCGTGTGCTTTAACGGCTCAGTCCGACTGGCTTGCTGGGTAGTTGCTCGAAGTCAAAATGGTTGTCCGATTCTGGGTCTCCGACAAAGTCCTCGACCTCGTGGGGTATCGGGGCGTGTCCCGATCCTTTAAGTATCTCAGATGCGCGCTGCTGCCTGGCCTGAGCCTCTAAAATAGCTTGGGCGGACCATCTCTCGTCAATCCTTGATTTCAGCTGATTGACGATGATCCTGTATTCGGAGTTCCCGGCTAGATCATTTCGCTCCTCCGGGTCGGATGACAGATCGAAGAGCTGGCAGGAATCGAACTCGGAGTAGTAGTTTAGTTTCCATTGGTCTGCTCGGATCATGCAGGAGGGCTCGTCGCCTAACAGCCCTGAATATTCACAGAAGACCTGGTTAGGCCAGTCGGGAATCGTCTTCCCATTTAGAAAGTTGAGAAAACTCTTCCCTAAAACATCCGGGAGGGGAGGAGCTGCTGCAATGTCGAGGACCGTCGGTCCTACGTCGATCAGGCTGGCGATTGCTCCTCTCTCCTGACCGCTCGGAAAATGGTCGGGCCACCGTGCCAGGAACGGGATCCCTGCCGATCCTTCGTAGAAGCTGCTTTTCCACCACATCCCGTGCTCGCAGCACATGTCGCCGTGATCAGAGGTGTACATGACGACGGTTGAGCCCACAAGGCCGGTGTCCTCGATTGCTTCCAGGATTCGGCCGACATTCCGGTCAAGTTCGGTGACAAGTCCCATATAGGCTGCCATTGCTCGCCGATTCTGTTCCGGGGATAGTTTGTCCACACCTCTGCGTTCACGCCATTTGCGTACTGCAGGATGCAGACGTGCTATATAATTCTCTGGCTCCGGTTCTGGTGTCGGAACCCTTTTATCGTAGAAGTCATAGTCCGTTTTTGTGCAGATCAGCGGGTTGTGCGGGAGCATGAGTCCGACAACAAGCGCGTACGGTCTGCTGTTCTGGTCACGCTGATGTATGAAATCGCAGGCTGTCTGTGTGACAGATCTGTCGAAAGCCTGGAACCCGCTCCTGCCGTGTCCTGCGATTTCTACGGCATACCGGGTTTGTCCGTTTGTCCTGTTAAGACCCGACCCCAAGATCTCAGGCGTTATAGAGTGAGCCGAATGGTCTCCGTGTATGCGTCTCTCAAAGCCGTGAAATGGGTCATTCGGGCTGAAGTGCATGCGGCCGCACAGGACGGACTCATAGCCTGCGGCGCCAAGGGCGTGAGCAAACGTGGGTGTTCGTGAAGAGAAGAATTGTGACCCTCCGTTGTCGTAGACGCCGATCTCAGAAGGGTATTGAGCCGCCATAAAACTCGCGCGGGACGGTACGCACAAGGGATATGGACAGTAGACGTCGGTCATGCGAACACCTTGTTCTGACAGACTGTCGAGGCTGGGGGTTCGAACATGTGGATGTCCCGCACAACCCATCACGTGCTTGTTGTGTTGATCCGAGATGATCAGGACGACGTTCGGTTGCTCAGGGGGCATAAGACAGAACTTCTTGACCGGTGGATGTTTCAGTGACTCCTTGACGCTATTCCCGATGACTGGCCGGCCATCAAAGGTGACGCCGGGGTGCTATGAATGCAAGTCACCCGATGTAAGCCGCGGCCGACTATTCGCAGCTTGAGCCAGGAGGCAAGGTGCCAAGGAAAGAAGTGATACAAACGGAGAAGGCCGCCGCACCGGTGGGGCCGTATTCGCAAGCGATCCGGTATGGAGATTTTGTGTATGTGGCGGGAGAGAAGGGAATCAGCCCTGAAACGGGGAAAATCGTCGAAGGCGGGATCGCGGCTGAGACGCGACAGACGCTCGACAACGTCAAGGCGATCTTGGAAGAGGCGGGTCTATCCATGGGCGATGCCATCCGAGCCGTTGTCTACGTGACTGATCTGAGCGAGTTCGGCACGATGAACGACGTGTATGCCGAATACTTCACGGCCGACCCGCCGGGGCGAACAACGGTCGAAGTGACGTCTCTGCCTGCAGGTGCGCACGTGGAGATTGAGATCACGGCCGCGAAACAGAGCTGATCGGGCATGGCCAGAATCGCTGAAGGTGCTGCAGCATCCTACGAGAAGACGGGATATTACTTGCTGCACGAACCGGTGTTCACTGAGGCCAGGTTTAGGGGTCTCAAAGACCTGTTCGAGGACCTGCTGGAGAACGCGACGGTCAGACCGGACAAGCTGGATACGCCGCACTTCACGGAACCTCGACTCCTCGATTATCTCCTCGACGACCACATCATCGACCTCGTCGAGCCGTTTATCGGTCCGGATATCGGGCTTTGGTCAAGCCACTTCATATGCAAGGAGGCGAGTCGGGGACCTGCGTCGGCTTGGCACGCAGACTCGGATTACTGGAACGGGCGGTTCGAAGCATTTACCGGTATCTGCACGCTGTGGCTGGCTATCGATGCATCGGATCGGGAGAACGGGTGTATGCGCGTGATTCCGGGTAGTCATAAGACGGCTGGCCATTCATACCGATCCGTCGACCGTAGAACAAATACTTTCGCATCAGAGATTGTGGATGTGGACGATTCGAAGGCTGTCTACTTTGAGCTACAGGAGAACGAGTGTTCATTCCATGATTCCCGGATCGTGCACGGTGCGGAGGCCAACACGAGCAGTCGACGTCGCTGCGGATACACGATGCGCTATTTCTCGCAACAGATGAAGCTGAACCGAGCCCATCCGGGTAATGAGACGTTCAGGCTTTGGCATTGTCGGGGGACTAATCTGCACAGCAATCCAGTTGTGAACTAGGGCTTGTCTACGCAGCAGGCATAAGTATTTCGATCGCTGCTCGATACAGGTTTTGCGACTAATGGATCCGGCTCCAGGCGCTTGGGATGAAGCTTGCACGACTCGCAGCAATTGCAGGTTGAAACCGTTACAACAGGACAAGGAGGGGACACATTGGCATTCTTTGAGTTGAGACAGTATCGAATCAAAGATGGACGCATGAACGAATGGGTTGAGTTCATGGAGACAGAGATTATTCCCTACCAGGTGTCGAAAGGGATGGTCGTGGTCGGGAGCTTTGTGGCTGAGGAGGAAGAGGATCTCTACATCTGGATCCGAAGGTTCGAGAATGAAGAAGAGCGAGT
>DPVD01000460.1:0-5334 GCA_003526745.1 Candidatus Latescibacterota bacterium | reverse complement strand
AGAGGTTCCCTGTGTATTCGTTATTATGAGAGTGCCTTCGTCCAAGACACCCCCCTACCTACGACAAATTTGTTCAGTTCAAGCGAGGCCACGTTCGACCAGTAGGGCCTGCAGAACGTCCGGATAATCTGTGGTCATTCCGTCGACGCCGAGATCTATCAGACGGTTCATCTCATCACCTTGGTCGTGTCCAAGCCCCCACGCTCTGCAGAGGAGCCCTTTTCGGTGCGCAGCTTCCACAACTTCTTTCGTAGTTTCCGAAGCTTGTGGAGCTAACGTGTCGATGCCGAGTTGTCTGGTGCTCTCGACCCACTCCTCGATTCCGGCGTCGTCCCGTTTGACGAGGGCCGTGGTCGGGAGTTCGGGAGCCATTTGCTTGATGATCGGAAGCTTGGGGAGGTCGAAAGAGGAGATGGCCACGCGGTCACACGCATCGTGTAACTGGATAAGGTCGACCACCTTTTGGATTCCATTGTTCCCGACAAACTTCAACTCCGTGACGATTGTCGTGGAGGGGGCTAGTCCATTCAGTATCTCCTCGTAGGTTGGAACCTTGAGACCTGCGTAGTCAGGATCCTTCCAGCTCCCTGCATCAAGTTCCCGGATTTCATTCAGAGTCAGATCCGACACGGTGCCGGACCCGTTTGTCGTGCGGTCTACCGTCAGATCGTGCATGACGATAAGATGACCGTCAAACGTTAGCTGCAGGTCCAACTCCACGTTTGTAACCCCCAGCTCGAGCGCTTTATGAAACGACAGCAGCGTATTCTCCGGGTATCGGGAGGAAAAGCCACGGTGTGCGATGTTCATCATAATTGCAAACTCCCTGTTAGCCATCTGAACGATACCAAAAGTAGTAAAGGGTGGAAAGATGGTGCCAATCTATCAAAATAGAGAGGCCCTCGTGGGCCTGACCCTTTATTATCGACTCCCTGACTCAGACAAGCCTATACACGGAGGCCCTGATCGCCCGCTTCCGGTCAGACCGAACCATGAAATGGACTGGTGCTGATGGGCTCGAACACAGAAGCAGTCCACGTCCGATTCGGTCGAGTTCTCCGCCGTCTCTCCGGTTGTAAAGTTCAACGGCGTCCTGAATGATTCCGTCGTCGAGCAGATCAACAAAGCTCTCCTAGAGGTCGGGATCGACCTTCGCATTAGTATGGACGGATCTATCGATATGTCTCCCGAAGGCACGTCGCATCAGCGACTTTTCTACGGGCTACCTTGACGGATACATCGAGCTCAGGGCAGCGGTGCCGACAGAGGTCGGGAGCGACGGATTTATGTCGCTGATCCGCGGCGCGATCAAAGAGGGTTTCAGCTAGGCCCGTAAAATCTTTTCGGGGATTACAAAGCTGGACGAAGCGCTCCGGGATACGATCAACAAGACCTACGAGCTCAACCGCGGTTGAGACTGCCGAACCGAACGCAATGGAAACAGGAGTTGAACTGTGACCCGCTACGCTGCATCACTCTAATTCTCGCTGGCTGGCAACCTGATCGAAAGCGCTCTGGGCCAGGCACAGAAGGCCTAGACAGACTTGGCTGTGAAGCTGGCCAGGATCGCTCTATCGCAGAACATCTTAGTTTTATTGCTGGGTTTGCGACGTCAGGTCCTGATACCTTCGCTCCATCTGACTTATATTGAGATGTGACCAGACAGAGGACGATATTTTTCTGCGGCGTCGGCGGAAGCGGCATGAGCGCGATCGCGCAGGTTCTCGCGGGGCGGGGTGTTCGCGTGCTCGGGTCGGACAGGAATCACGATCGTGGTCTGCACTCAGAGATGTTTGGGAACCTTAAGGCACAGGGGATCGAGCTCGTGGCGCAGGACGGTCGGTCCGTAGACAAAGGTGTCGATGAGTTGATCGTGTCTTCCGCTGTCGAAGCGTCGATCCCGGACATAGGCGCTGCACAGCGTCTCGGGATCCCGATCCGGAAGCGAGCTGAGCTCCTTGCGGATCTTTTCAACGATGCGCAAGGCATAGCAGTGGGTGGGACGAGCGGCAAGTCCACCGTGACCGGGATGATCGGAACCGTACTGCACGGCGCCGGCCTTGCACCGACGATCGTGTCTGGGGGGAAGATGCTCAACTTCGATCAGAAACCCTACTTGGGTAATGCGATCGAAGGGTCAGGACCCCTAGTGATTGAAGCGGATGAGAGCGACGGAACCATCGCATTCTACGAACCTGAGATCAGCGTTCTGACTAACATCTCGCTCGACCACATGCCTCTTGATGAGCTAAGGCCGCTCTTTCGTGCCTACTGCGAAAGAGCGCGTCAGACGTGCGTTGTCAACGCTGACTGTGAAGAGTCGGTGCAGGCGACGGAAGGGTTAGAGCGACGGACGTTTGCTATCGATCACGTGGCCGATGTTCGAGCATCCGATGTCGAACCGGATGGCTCGGGCGTGTCCTTTTCGATCGATGCGACACCCGTACGAATACCCGTGCTAGGATACCACAACGTATCGAATGCGCTCGCTACGATCGCGGTCTGTCAGCTTATGGGAGTGTCGGTTGGGAAGTCGGCGGCCATACTTGAGGACTTCAAGGGCATCGCAAGACGGCTCGAGGTCCTCGGCTCCGCCGGAGGTGTGACGGTCATCGACGACTTTGCTCACAACCCGGACAAAGTCGTTGCTACGCTTCGTGCATTGAAGGTTCACGACAGCCCGCTACATGTCGTGTTTCAGCCGCACGGATTTGGCCCTACGCGTATGCTGAGAGAAGGCTTGGTCGATGCGTTCACAAGCCACCTCGATGAAAGCGACCGGCTATGGATGCCTGAGATCTATTACGCGGGAGGAACGGCTGAGAAGACGATCTCGTCCGGCGATCTTGTTGCGGATGTGGAGCGAGGCGGGAAGCGAGCAGCGTTCGTTGCCGACAGAGAGAGCCTTGGTGAACAGGTGGCCGAGGCTGTCAAAGAGGGCGACAGGATCGTGGTCATGGGAGCCCGAGATGATTCGCTGACGGACTTCGGCCACAGCCTTCTGGCGCGTATAGAGGCAAACTCGTGACGTTCCAGCCCCTAGTACCCGGCGACACGATCGGGATCGTTGCGCCGGCCAGCTCGGTTACCGAAGACCAGATGCAGCCAGCGATGCGCTGGCTCGAATCGTTCGGATATGCCGTCAAACTAGGTAAATCGGTAGGTGCACGCGATCGCTTCCTGGCGGGTGCCGATGCGGATCGGGCTCGCGATCTGACTGATATGTTCAGAGACGATTCCGTCAAAGCGATCCTGATCGGTCGGGGGGGCTACGGATCCTCCCGTCTCCTTGAGCTGGTCGATTGGTCGAGTATTGCCGCACATCCAAAACCATTCGTCGGATTCAGCGACACGACCGCTTTTCAGCTCGCCCTATATGCGAAGACAGGCATGGTCAGCTACACGGGGCTCTCGCTTTCGACCGATGTCCGCGAAGGGACACCCGACCAGACGCTCAACCGTGATCTTATAGACCTCTTGGCTGGAAGGCGGATGCAGGATGTCGAAGGTCTGGCCGGGGAAGACGCTTCAGGCAAATTGATCGGTGGATGCCTGTCGTTGCTGGTTCATCTGCTTGGTACCCCGTGGCTTCCACGGCTCGATAAAAGACTCCTATTTCTAGAAGACGTGGGGGAGTCGCTCTACCGGGTCGACCGGATGCTAAACCAACTGCTGCTGTCGGGTATCCTGAAAACGGTCTCCGCCGTCTTGATCGGCACGTTCTACGGGTGCGAAGGGGACGCTGAGGACGGCACGGTCACAGAAGTGGTAGAGGATTTCAAGGGTCGTTGTCCGTGTCCGGTGATCGAGGGGTTGCCCTTTGGACACGGTCTGCCTAGACGTGTGCTCCCGATCGGCCGCGAGGCACAGGTCTCAGGAGGCCGTTTGAGAATAGTGTAGATGGGATTAGGTTAGTATAGGCCGAGTGGAGTAGGAGCATCTGTGTGGCGGCCGGATTAACGTCGTGTGCGACGCTCAGCCAGATCAACCTGCTGTTGACGTCGGATGAGGTCTAGGTCTGTCGTCAGGCTGTGAGGGACATCAAAGCGAGCTTACCCAGGCTTCGGGGTCCAGTGGTCGTGACCTCCATCCGGGATCTCAGACGCGAGTTGGCTCACCACACGAAGAGACAGGATGCCCGGTATGTCTTCAGCGTGGAGACTGATGTGGCTAGTCTGCCACCTGAAGCTGGAATGCGGAAGGACTCAACTCGATTCAGGGTGATCAAGGCGAAGGTGGGCACCTACCTGAAGCTGCGCCGGACGGAAGATGGCTAGCCTAGGCCGCCGGTTCGTGGACGTCGGCGATCGCGAGGATAAGTATGATGGTGCTGCCCTTATCGAGTCTGCTCATGCCACGCATCTTCAGGTCGACGATCGGCTTATCCATTAGCTACACGGCCTCCTCGTCGGAGGAGGTTGAGATCACGAGGTAGCCGGTCTACTGGAACGGGTCGCCCAAGACCGTTCGGATGTGTTCCTCGTCGTCTACAAGCAGGAGTCGTTTTTTTCTTCTAGTCAGGCTGTATGCCCGAAAGAGTCTCGAAGTAGGTCGGGAAGGTCTTGTTCACGCACTCGGGATCGTTGATAACGACGCCCAAGGCTCTGAGCCCGATCAGAGCGAGGCTCATAGCCATGCGGTGGTCGTCATACGTGTCGAGCGAAGCAGGGAGGATTTCAGGTGTCGGGTGTATGCGCATACCGTCCGACCACACGTCGACCTGAATACCCAGCTTAGTAAGCTCCGTTGCCATGGCGTCGATGCGATCGGTTTCCTTGATCCGTAGGTTCGGCACGTTTCGGATCGTGACGGGTGCTTCGGCAAACGGCGCGATTGCGGCCAGCGTCTGCACTGCGTCGGGCATGTCGTTCATGTCGACATCGATTCCGCGCAGGATGTCGTGGCCTTCCACGACGATTGCGTCGGACTGCTTGTGAACCTTACAGCCCATCTGCGCGAGTACCTTTACGAATCCGACATCGCCTTGGGCCGATGCCGTGGTCAGATTGCGAACGACTACGCGACCGCCAGTAATGGCTGCTGCTGCGAAGAAGTAGGTCGCGTTGGTGGCATCCGGCTCGACCGTAAATTGTCTCGAATGGTATCGCTGCCCCGAGCAAACCTGGAAAGTGTTATAGCCGTCGATGGCGATTTCAACGCCGAACTTGGACATGATGTCTGCGGTCATGTCGATATATGGCTTCGACTGCAGCTCGCCTTCAACCTGTATGTCCGAGTTCTCGTTGGCATAAGAGGCGACGAGCATCAGCGCTGTAAAATACTGGCTGCTCTTGTCGCCGGGCATGAATGTGCTGCCGCCCGATAGGCCATTTG
>DPVD01000179.1:0-3901 GCA_003526745.1 Candidatus Latescibacterota bacterium | reverse complement strand
GGGAGGTGCCCAGCAGGTATTCGACCAGGCGCAGCATGTGGTCGTGATTGTTCGCGAGCACCTGATCCTTGAACGGGATCGCACCACGATTGACGTCGTGTGTCGAGATCCGGTTATTCCGATACATCAGACGAATCGGCTTCCCGCCTCTGCTGACGAGGCTCTCACCGAACACCGAGTCTGACACCTTCCCCTCGAGTATCGTGCAGCCATTTAGCCGCGGGATATCGCCATCCTCGATGATCTGCTTGATTGGGCGCCCCTCGTTAACTAGCGAGCCGCTGCCGGCCACCAACTCTCGTATCTCATTTTCGTTTAGCATTGTTTTCGGTTTGGTCTCCATGATTCAAGGTAACGGCCTCTGAGGGAGCCTCGGAAAACAAAGTCGTTGAGGTGAGGCAACGTCGCGGGGAATGATGAGTTCATAAGAAGCCGGCCGGGACACCACGCACTTGAACCGCCCAGCATAGCAATGGACCCATCCGACATTCCAAGGGCTTAGAATACAGAGTGACCAGTCGAGCGGCAAGCGAATCTCGCTCCCGAAGCAACCCGAATCGGGTACACCTTTGACACGCAAATTTGCTATCACTTTGAAGGATGAACAAGTGCTGAAAGGACTGTTTGGGCCATTCAAGATCAGGATTTGGAGCTGCCCAACCCATTTGCCCCAGCTCTCCCACGAGCGTTGCGGAAAACTGAGGTGGCTAGGGCGCGAACTAATTGGTCTGATTATCACCGAGGTCGCGCTTTCAGAGAATCCGCTGTCCGCAAGCACAATTATTTGAATGTGCCCTGGCGGTCTCGCAGCAGCTCGACAGATTCGATCACGACCGGATTTGCAAACAGCTCACGCTTCAGGACGGGCTGCTCGAAAGCCTTGTCGGGCGCCTGATATTTGTCTGAATTCATGACAACTCCTCCCGGCTTCATTCTGTTGTCGCATCAAAAGTGCTGAAGAGCAAATTACGGCATCGGCAGCGTGGCATGAACACCCATGAATTGTGATCCAGCTTATATTGCAACAGACCAAATCTGAACATTCATTCTCTACCAGCTCGACAGGTGAATCATCTTCCCTGCTACCCAGAACAATCAGAAGGAAGATCAGCACATGAATGCTGAGTTAAAACCTCTCACGTCAGAAGAGATCCAGGATTTCGTCACAAACGGATTCATCATAAAACGAGGCGTCCTTGATCCAGAGCTCTGTGCGACCGCTAGGGACAGACTGTGGGCAGGAAACACCTCCTGTCATCTTCGGAGAGACGATCCCGAGACCTGGGTCGGCGGACTTCCGGAATCGGACCGGCTGAGCACGCCCGATGGCCTGAACGACCGCACGGGCAACTACGGATGGCGGCTGCGCGAACTCTCCGGAGACGAAGACCTGATCAATTTGCTTCCTCGCCGTGTCTTCCCGTGGTTTGAGCAGTTCCTAGGAGAGGGCGAAGTTGTAACTCCTGAGCCTACATCCACCGCCGCCGATCCGGATCCTCGGGGCACTCGACTGCGGGGCTGGCCGGTCTGGGGCGGCAAGGAGCTGCGCGGTTGCTATTGCGTTCTGCCGCAGGAGCGCACGGACGAATCACCCCCGCTCGCGGAAGCCGCCCGAAAAGGTGCGCACATCGACCCACAACCAATGCAGATGGTGGCTAGCGCCTACATCGACAAGGTTCCAGAGGGCGGTGGCGGGATAGCTCTCTTCCCAGGCAGTCACCGGTTGCTCTACGAGGCTGAACCGAGCTCCGCGGACATCGGTCATTACGCCGTTCTCCACCCCCCACATCCGGAGAGCGGCGCCGCAGCATTCGAGCTGCCAAAGCCTTCCGACCTCAAAGACGCGCTCAACGATATCGAGCCCGTCGAGTTCTATGGCGACGAGGGAGACGTGATTTTGTGGCACGGATGCATGTATCACTCAGCCACGCCGAACTACAACAACCCACCACAGATCCGACAGATGATCCTGTATGATGCCTACAAGAAGTCCGTGTATGAGCAGGTCTATTCGGGACGGTATATCAGGGGCCCCCACCCGTCTCCCCCCCCCTCGGTCAGAAAGGACCACGCGCTGGCACTTAGTCCGCCCGCCCAGCCGCCCGAACCACGTTCCGGTGGTCCCGGATTCTGGGACGACTGGAGCGAGGCAGTTCGCGCTGTCGCTTCGAGCTGAACACCAACCTTAGGGCGACTGACAGAACGCAGCGAAGGCTCAGAAAAACGCGTTTGCCTTGTCTCCTGCAAAAGCAGTGGCACCGGCACGTACACTTAACACCGCGAGCGCGTCCTCAGCCCAAGAAACCAGCCAACTTAACCAGGTAACGCCGGTTCACAGGTCTAAGTTTACGATGAGTGCCACAACGGTTCTATACTGTAGCGTCGCTATTGCGACGGTAGACGGCACGCATCCAAGGTAGCAGGGGACACCTTTCTGGCCGCACAGCGCGACGACAATGCTGGCTTCACTACCTGAGCTTCAACTACGAGAGAAACATGCCTAGCATCCTGACACTCAAGGTTCTAGAACCCTATCGAGGAAGCCATCTGGCCGCTCAGGGACAAATCTGGCAGAGGACTATATCGTCCACAACACGGGAGACCAAGTCGTCCTTTGGGTAGCCCTTCTTCGAGATGTACGACAATGCTTCCGCAGCACTCAGCCAGAACCTTCTTTGGCTAATCTGATCCTGATCCAATGACGATGGAACTGATCCCCCTCCTCTGGTTTTGCGGCGCTCCCGGATCCGGCAAATCAACGGTTGGTTGGCGAGTCTTTGACGAGTTGTCCAGTCGAGGGATCAGGGCCGCCTACGTGGATTGCGATCAGGTTGGCATGTGTTACCCCCCGCCTTCAGACAACCCAAGCAACGATCGCGTGAAAGCCAGAGGTCTGGGTGCCGTCTGGTCGGGCTATCGAACCGCCGCGCCGGAGTGCTTCATCGTGTCGGGAAGCGTCACTGATGCAGAAACAGTCTCGATGTATGCGAATCAGGTGCCCGAGACGTCCCTGACACTCTGCCAGTTAGCGGCCAATCCCGAACGACTCCGTGAAAGGCTTGTCGGTAGAGGTGCCGGCGCAGACCTGATCGAGGCAGCCTACCAGGAAACACAAGAGCTTGAAGAGAACCGGATCACGGAAACCCGAGTCGATACGAACGGACGATCCATCGACGACGTGGTCGGGCTTGTCTTCGAGCGACTCGGCGACTGGCCAGGAACGCGACGACACGAGCACGTCAGACACGAGGCCCCGTCTCCCTCAGCCGCGCGCGACTCCTCCGACGCACGGATGGTCTGGGTGTGCGGCGCAACGGGTGTCGGCAAGTCCACCATAGCCTTCCAGGTCTTCCGACGTCTACTGGCAGGCGGGAACCGCGCATCCTACATCGATCTCGCACAGATTGGCTGGTGTCGGCCGCTCAGCGAAAATGATCCCGATAATCACCGTTTGAAAGCTCACAACCTTGGAGCCCTTTGGGATTCGCATCAAGTGGACGGAGCCAGGTATCTGGTCGTGTCTGGTTCCTCCGGCGGCAACGAGTCGGCCAATCAGTATCTGCAGTCAGTCTCTGGATGCGAGGCTACCGTGTGCAGGCTTCACGCAGATCAGGAGCATCTGAAGGCTCGGATCCAGCTTCGAGGACAGGGTGGCGGCCCGGGAATCCCGGGAGACGAACTGAGAGACCGTTCGACTCAGGAACTCGACCGGATAGCAGAACAAGCAACGCGGGAAGCTGAGGCTCTCGAGCGAGAACAAGTAGGAGACCTCTGTGTCGAGACAAACGATCGGACCCCGGAAGAGATCGTCCGGGAGATCCTAAAGGAGATCGATTTTTTCTGAACTCTGTTGGAATAGCGCAACAAGGCTACCACAAAGATTGATTTCATGGCAGACTAC
>DPVD01000447.1:0-2797 GCA_003526745.1 Candidatus Latescibacterota bacterium | reverse complement strand
ACGTGCTCGTCCGTGAAACGCACACCGCCGTCGTAGAGTGCCAAAGCTTCAACGAACTTCCCCTACTGTCGATAGGCTTCGACAAGGTTGTGAATCAGCGAACGATCGTCAGGTAGCACCTCTCTTCCGGCGAGCAGGATCGATTCTGCCCTTGAGTGATCACCGATTGCATTCAGCGCCTGACCTAGGTTATTCTTGACCGCCCCCAGATGCGGCTGTACTGACAGATAACGGTCATAGAGGTCGACGGCTTCTCGGAACGCACCTCGCTCCTTGAGCGCGTCCCCCATCAGCAGGAATGCCCGGTGATCGGCAGGGCCGTAGTCGAGACTTGACTGCGCCTCCGCTTCCTGTTTCACAAGAGTTTTCCTCTCCTGAGCGATCAGTCCTTTCGCGAAGTGCAGGTCGGAGATCTGCGCCCTCCACGCGTAGACACTCCCAAGCAGGCATAGGATCAGCAGACCACCCCAGACCACGGTCGGGTGAATACTCCGTCTTTCGGAAGTACCGGCACAGCAAATTGCGACACTAAGCCACAGAACAAGTGAAGGCGCCGACTGCTCTCGGGGAAAGCTGAAGAATGCGTGAGCCGCGACGGCAACCACCGCGCACCCCGCCGCCACGGGCAGGGCCTCGGTAGTCCTTACTGCGCGGTAGACCGGTCCGAAGAGTATCACCAGGAAAAGCCCCAGGCCGGCAATCCCAAGTTCAGCGGCAATCCACAGAAAATCGTTGTGGGGTCTCCTCGGGGAAGAATTCAGGTGCAGCACACCGCCGCGGTCATACGCCGGGTAGAAGGCACTCCAGTTCCCGAGTCCAACACCGATCGGATAGGCACTGATCATCTCGACCGTGTGCTTCCAGATTGCCAGTCGATCCCGATCACCACCAAGTGTCGTAAACGACGAGACTGTAGCCTCGATCGACTGTTTTTTCTCGTCCAACCGGGAAACCGTTGTGTCCTCGAAGGAGGGCTGCATGGTAGCCAAGAGTGTGACCGCTCCTAAGACCGCAGCCGTTATCGCTACCGATCGGCCCGGTAAAGCCTTCCTCCCTCGTCCCCCCACGAAGAGCCACCAGCCGGCCGCTACGATCGCGGCCAGACTGATCCCGACCCAAGCGCCCCGACTTCGCGTGTATAGAATGAACAGAATGATGATTGGGGCACTGATTGCACCAGACAGACGGTCGAGAGCCGAACGTCGTGTCGCGAGATAGACGGCAAAGGGTAAACATCCGGCGGCGTAGGCAGCTGCCGTGTTCCTGAAGCCGATCGTAGCGCTGGGCCGCCCTGCCGAACGAAGCTGCGCTGCCGAAACCCCGAGTGTCTCCAACACCCCGATCAGGCTCACGACGCCGGCCACGACCACGACCACACGGACAACTTGGTCGCGATCCTGCCCTGCTGTGGTGAGCCCGAATGAGATCGTAACCGAACCACCCATACAGAAAAGGAGAATGCTCGCCTCTAAAGGAGAAAGGGCGCGGGACCATTGAAGAACCGATAGGAAGACAAGCATCAACAGTGGCAACGGGATCGGGTTGATTCCTTCGGGGGCAGTCAAGGCACGAACAAAGAGCGATATCGCAACGACTGCGGCACTCGTCAGGAGGATAACGAGCTTGGGGAGGTTCGCGAAGTGATACCCTGATTCAGGGAGAAGAGCAAGCGGGACGATCCCGATCGCAGTCAGCCCGGCGGCAACCGCAACGCGATCGTGGAACGTCCGTGAGGAAAGGTTGGTCACGTCACCCGTCAGATCAGTATGCACCCCGGCCGAGTACAACACCTGGCAGGGTCTTGAGCATGATCTTCACATCCATTAGGGGAGACCAGTTCTCGATGTAGAAGAAGTCGAAGCGCAGTGTTTCGTCAAATGAGAGATCACTGCGGCCGCTTATCTGTGCCAGTCCCGTGATCCCCGGCAGAACTTCAAAACGTTTTCTTTGCCAAGACTCGTACAGATCGACTTCGGAAGGCAGCGGGGGCCGCGGACCGACCAAACTCATCTCACCTTTGAAGACGTTGATCAGCTGAGGCAACTCGTCGATACTCAGCTTGCGTATAACTCGGCCAACACGCGTAATCCTCGGATCCCGACGCATCTTGAACAACGGCCCCTGGGACTCGTTCAGATCTTCCAGAGAATCTCGCAATGCCTCCGCGTCTACTCTCATAGAGCGAAACTTGTAGACGGTGAAGGGCCTAGCCCCCTTTCCGATCCGCGTCTGGGCGAGAACGATCGGTCCTCTTGAATCAAGCTTGATCAACACGCCTACGATCAGGATCACGGGAGACGCAAGCAACGTGGAGATCCCACCGATCAACAGGTCAATCGATCGTTTCAGGATTCGACTGGATCGGAGGAAAATCCTCTCGTCCAGCACGAAAATCGGAACCCCGGCAATATCTCTGACCTGAATCCTGCTCGTCAGCACGTTGAACAGGTTGGGGACCATGCTGAATCGGATCGCTCGCTCCTGGCAGGTTGCCATGACGGACAAGATCTCCTGCGAGCCCATCTCGTGGGATGCGAGCATCACCTCGTCTGTGTCGCTCCGATCCAACCTCTCTGCGAGGATCTCGATCTGATCCTCGCGCACCACCCCTTCCGACGCGTATCCCAGCTCGGGATTCTGCGAGAGCAGTTCGTGGAAGGACCGCCCGAACTCATCTCCTCCGACGATCAGCACGTGAGTCAGCGCTGACCCGCGACGCCTGAAGGCGCCGAGGATCACGTCGAACAGAAGGTGCCACATCGTGAGGGCGACAATAGATAGCAGCCACGACTGGGCC
>DPVD01000199.1:1780-4021 GCA_003526745.1 Candidatus Latescibacterota bacterium | reverse complement strand
ACCATCAACTGCTTCCCGTTTCGGAAAGTGGGCTGACCGCTGATTCGGTCTACGTAGATCAGCTTACCATTCGTGTCGAGCCCGAAGGTCCAGCCGCCGGTCGAGTAGCCGGCTCCTGCAGTGACGGTCAGCTCGTCTCCCGGGTCGTAGTCGGCAGCGGTTTCGAAAGGGCTGTAGTTGCCCCTGACGACGTATCCGCCACCAAAGCTGAACGTCCACTGCTCCACCCGGTGAGCAACCGTGATCGCGCCGCCGTAGTCGAAGCCCTGACCGAACGTCTTGATTGGGAAGTTCAGATCGTTTCTGATGATTCCGCTGACGAGACCGGTCTCATCAGCGTTTAGCGAGTCGGATCCGGTCGGTAGGTTGACGTAGCCGGTAATCAGGGCCCTACCCAGATCCCATTCGGCCGAGATCTGAGTATCCATCGGGCCGTGTATATCCTCTGTGCCCGCATAGTCCCTTCGTTCGAGCCTCATATAGGCGCTCTGGATGTCGATATTGCCGAAGGTGATCGGGATTGACAGGGCGATGGGACTGACGATTTGCCTGTATCGAATCTCGTCCGTGCCGTTTCCGATCGTTACCTGGTGGAGGAAGGCAGAAGCGTCCGTGAGTACGGGCGCCGGTGTCTGCGCGTGGCTTACGGAGGTCACCAGAGCGATGAAGAGGGGGAGTATCCGTCTCATTGGGCCTTCATGTCAGGTCTCGGAGGTTTATAGGGGTCGTTGGTTTCGTTTCCGGCAGCGCCGCTGACAGCAGGCGAGCCGAGCTTATGTCCCCGACGAAGCCGCTCTCGCACGGCACGCTGCGGATAGGGCAGGTTCAGCAGACGATGGTAGTCTTGGAGGAGCTGCTCACCCTCTTTGCCACCTAGGAGGTCGCTATCGGCCCAAGAGTAACGCGAGTCTAGGAAAGCGGATCCGGGGTTTAAGACCCGCGCGTCCGAAAGGTTCGATTCAGCGTCTGCAACCTGACCGTTCAGATACTGGGCGAGGCCTGCCGAATAAAGGGCCATGGAGGCCGGGTTGGTGATCAGGTCGGCGCGCTCCGTTGACAAAGGGTCTTCGAGCAGCCCCAGGGCCTTTGCCGCGTGGTCCAGGACCTGTTTGCTGGCGGAGGCTGGATCCATTGAATCGATTACGAAGGGATCCGATTTGTGGACCGTACGCGCGCCAGCATCGAGCAGTTCAAGGGTCAGTCGCAGCCGATTGTTCCCGAGATCAGACAGGCGACCGGTAAGCACCGTTCCCGCTCCACACCAGCGAGCAAAATCCTCGGCCGAGGGTGATGTTGCGACCTCTCGGTAGACTTGAGCGACAATCAAGGATGTAAACGGATCGACGTGGAGGCCAGCAGAGCGCCGCTTGATCGCAGGAAGCACCCAGTCCAACAAGGCTATTTCGAGGCCAAGGTCGGGATTTCGGGGTCCTTCAATAGCCATGGGGTATACGGCCAACCAATTCTCTGACAATGGATTGCCAGATTGTTCTATGATATTAGTTCGGACATCGTCTTGGAGCAGGCGACGACTCAGAAAGTGGACGCGATGTCTCAAACGATCCTGAAAGCGGCGATCCGGTTTCAGGCTCAGCGCTGTCTGATACTCAGGCAGAGCGAGGTCAGGACGATCAAATCCGCCGTCGTAGATAATGCCAAGAAGCAGGCGGAGACGTACGTCTGTGGGGATTGTCTGCGCGGCCCAATAGCCGAACCGGAGCGCTCTAACGTAGTCACCCTTCGCGTAGTAGTCGAGTGCGGCCGATCGGAGTTTGCCGCCGTCCTGAGCGGGCAGCGTGTCCCGATCGAAGGTCGGCACCTGTCCGAGATCGGAGATAACGGTTGGCTGCGGGGAGATGGCACACGCGGCCAGGGCCAGCGATAGGGCTATCTTAGAGGCTTTGTGCATCCAGTCTACTAAGGTTAAGATTTCATTAGGTTTACCATTCCCTATATCCTATCGACCGGACCCGGGAAAGCTGAAGACGATTTGAACGGACCAGGTTGTGTATTTGTAATTTGCCCGCAAAAAGTTCTTCCCAGGCTATTCTCGTCCCTGACCTCGACATCTCAAGCGTGCGTATTCGGGATGCCCTCGACAATGGGGAGGCCGAGCCCTGTGCCTTAGACGTCGCGGACCTCCTGCTGGTCCGGAAGGTAGAAGCGACCATAGATTCTATCCATCGCTGGCTGTAAAACAGCCGGTTTTCTCGCTCCATTGATCTGGTCTTGTGGCTGCTG
>DPVD01000199.1:0-1416 GCA_003526745.1 Candidatus Latescibacterota bacterium | reverse complement strand
TTTGTAAAATTAAAAAGAGGGTATTTGGGGTGCCGAAGGATCGAATAGGCAGTCGTGGGTGGGCTGTCAGGGTCGTGGGCTCGAAGGATGCCGGCGAGGTCCGTTCCCGTGGGACCTGATCGCTGATGATGCTTAGGTTTTCGCTGAACACACGGCTGGTCCTGGCCACCTGCTGCTCCATTGCCTGCTGGGGTGTCCCAGGGTCGCATATCCCGATGCGAGGCTAAGCAGAATGATCAGCCTTGGGGTCACGGGGGGCGCAACCCATTACGGTCCAGGTTTTGCGAGCATAGGGAAAACCCAATGAAAAAGCCGGAATCCCATCAGGATCCCGGCTAATCCGCAGAAAAACCTTATCGGAGTTAAGCGAGCGCCCAGGCCTCGTCCAGTACACGCTTGGCGTTCGCGATGATGATCTCCGTCGACTCACCCTCCATCGGGGAGACCTCGAAGCTAAGGATCGGTCGCTTGTCCGGGTCCAGATACCCGATGTTTAAGAGTTCGCGCAGGAACTCCGTAGCCTCAGGAACGCCGTTCTCGCCACCTTCACAGCTAAATCGAGGGTGATTGTCCCCGTATGCCGGGTGGTTCACGTTGTCCGGGAAGGACGGGTTGTCCATAACGCAGTTCCCGATGTGGGCGTGGACCATGTGGTCCCTTGCAAGACCAAGGGCGTAGGCTGACGTCTCGCCTTGGAGCGGGAAATGACTGAGGTCGAGCATGAGCCCGAAGTTGGCGTGCTCCGATCGGACGCGCTGCGAGACATCGACGGCTAGAGCATTTGGGCCGACCAGACAGTTCTTGCCATAGGGGAGGCGGTCGAAGGTCTCTAGAACGACCGACATGCCTTTCTCTGCGGTGTATTCGCAAAGCTCGCCTAGGGACTTGACAAGGGCGTCCGTAGCTGCGGTTCGATTGTCGGCGCCCGAGTCGGGGCCCGAGAGCAGGGCGATGCCTGGTGCTCCGAGCTCCTGAGCCTGATCCACGCCACCTTTGACCATGTCGACGGCCGTGGTCCGGGTCGCCTCGTCGAGTGAGTTGACGTCGAGTTGGTTGACCAAGCAGATCGGTTGGGCGCCGAAGGCAACGTCCATGTGGGCAGACGCAAGCAGAGCGGCGGCATCCTTCCTGACCTGCGGATCCTTCATCTGCGTGACCTCGACGACATTGAAGTAGGGGTCGAGGGCGATATTCTCGAGCGTTTCCAGGATTGGTCCATCACCTTGGAGACAGGCCTTGTAGGCCATGAAATGGACAATACCGATTCTGGCGTATTGGTGGATGTCCTCAGTCATCTAGATCCTGCTCCTTTCGTGCTTAAACGACGCGTTTCGAATGGCGGCAATGATAGCCGCTGGGGTTCTGCTTGTCAATCCACAACTCGGTGAAACCGCTTGACTCCGCGGGGTCAACTTG
>DPVD01000304.1:2478-3040 GCA_003526745.1 Candidatus Latescibacterota bacterium | reverse complement strand
CTCCCCACGCGGCCCTCGAACGAGTTGTTAGAAGGAACGTCCCGTTCAGAGCGAGTGCGACTGCCCACGCGATCCTTGCGAAGTCCCTGGGAGACCGAATCAGTTCGGCGATGAGGATCGGGAGTGAGACGATGACAAAAGCGGCTGCGAAGTTACGGTATCCGAGCGTTGCGCTCGGCATGCCCGTGGATGGCAGGTTGAGACCGGCTACCCCCGAGTACTGGGCGATCCCGATCAGCGAAACGATCGTGCTGGCGGTGCCGATCGTCTGAAAGAGTAGCACGATGTGTCGGCGGTCGATCAACGCGACTCCGAGGATACACGCCGACAGAAGAGCGACCCGATGCGAGATGACGATGAGCGATTCGACTCGGTTGACGGACTGTGTCGTGGACAGCAGATGCAAGGCGATCGCTGCAATCAAGGGAAGGAGGAGCGGATGTGTTGCAGGCTGGGCTAGCCCTCTGAGGGCCAAAACAGCAAGCATCGCAATTCCGGCGTGCAGAAGTAGCAGCTTCGGGTATGGACCGGGATTCAGGGATTCAGAGAGGATCAGGAAAGG
>DPVD01000304.1:0-2107 GCA_003526745.1 Candidatus Latescibacterota bacterium | reverse complement strand
GTCAACTGGCAGGCCCCGATGGATCGCCCTTACGCTTGCCTGCCAGACGCTCGGCGTGCTCTCTTACGACTTCGTTGGGGCTGAACTTAACGAGGTTGTGGAGGGCTACCAGGTAGAGGATCACGTCCTCTGTGTAGGTAAGGGGCGGAAAGAAATCTGGAATCAGGTCGAACGGGGAGATGGCGTACAGGATGACGCCGATGTAGACGAGTTTGAGGTGCCAGGGGACGCGTGAATCGCCGAGTAGCCTGAAAGACAGACGGATGTATTGTGGTAGTCGCGCTAAGACGGCGAACATGCCACGCAGCGGGAGTCTGGATATGGGGATCCTCATAACTGGTGTCCGTTAGATCAGGCGGTTTGGCTACCGAGCAGAACCTCACGCAGCCGACTTCTCTGCACTTTTCCGGTCGATGTTTTCGGCAGGGCGTTCGGGTCGACGGGAGTGACACGTGAGGGGGCTTCAAAAGAGCTCAGCCCGGGTATCTCACCTGCTGAACCTCGAAGTGAGATCTCTGACACTAGCTGATCCTTTATGTCGTCTGATACCTCGTCAGCGATCACGACCGCCGCCCAGATCTCTTCGCCCCATCGTTCTGAAGGAAGACCCACTACGTATGCCGCTGCAATCTCAGGTGTCGACTCGACGATTGCGTTCTCCACGGCGATGGGTGATATGTTCACGCCACCCTTGATGATGATCTCTTTCGCGCGACCGTGGATGAAGTAGTATCGCTCACCGTCGATCTCTCGCCAGCATCCGATGTCCCCGGTCCGAAACCAGTCGTTCGTGAACGACCCTAGTGTCGCCTCCTCTTGGTTCAGGTAACCGTCGGCGATGACCGGGCCCCGGACAAGGATTTCTCCGAGCTCTCCCTCGGCCGGGTCTCCGTCGATGTGGACGTTGCAGTTCGCCAGTTCGCGACCGATGCTGTTCTTCTTGAGAAGATGACGGTAGGTCTCGGTGGGAAGATCGGTCGGCACGCCGGTGACACGAAGGCTGACTTCGGTCGTACCGTAGCCTTGGATCAGGGGGACACCGAACCGTTCGACGAATCGGCAGGCAGCTCCGGCCGGCACGGGAGCAGAACCGATCATGATCTTCTTGAGATGTGGCAGCGCGCCGTTTGTTGGACCGTGGGTTGTACCGTTCAGGTCGTGCATGATCGTGGGCACAATACTGGTGGCGGTAACCTTCTCCTCCTCGAGGATCTGCCAGAATCGGTTGAGCGAGTAACGAGAATTGAGTATCAGGGTCCCTCCAACCATCAGCATGGTTAGTGAGAACACAGTCGAGTTGACGTGATGGAGAGGAAGGACGAGGCTGAGACGGTCCGAATCGTCGAAGCCGAGCCATTTGTTGATACCGTCTGCATTGCTGGTGAGGCTCTGACGGGTGAGACGCGTACCCTTGGGCGTCCCCGTCGTGCCCGATGTGTAGAGCACGACATTTGTATGGATCTCGCGATCCGGGACCCCGCTCCATTCAGGTTCTAGATCTGCAGACGCTGGGTTCCCGTTCCCCTGAAGCTCTTCTGTTGAGATGATCCGGTGTTCCGGCAGAATATATCGTTCTTCCTCGACCAGATCAGTCTGCGTGCAGACTAGCCGAGAGGCGGAGTCCATGACCTTGAAGCGCTTGCGATCGGGCGGGTCCCGTTTCAGGTCCAGCGGTACAGAAGTCGCGCCAAGCCTGAAGAGCGCCAGCGTGATCAGGGGGATCTCTATACAGTTGGGGAGGGCGAGGGAGACACAGTCTCCCGGCTGGATGTCGTAGTCGTGGTGCAGCGAAACTGCCATCTGTGCGGTACGGGCGTCGAGGTCGGCGTAGGTTACGACCTCGCGGTGGTCGGAGTCGACATCTCGAAAGATGATCGCGTCCTGCTGACCGCGTTCCGATGCGCGTGTACGGAGCAGGTCCGTGAAACTCTGCCACGGGAATCGATACGTGTGCGGTACGCCCTGTTTGAGACAGGTCAGGATGTCAGACAAGAACAGCGCCTCTCAGGAGATCGCTTTCTGCCTCAGTTAGTGATCGACGAGTACGAGAGCGACCATGGCTTCGACCATAGGCACGGCGCGGGGTAGGACACAGGGATCGTGACGG
>DPVD01000391.1:16576-19828 GCA_003526745.1 Candidatus Latescibacterota bacterium | reverse complement strand
TGCTCCATCGCAAGTGGCTCGACCACAGTGCCACACCGATCGTGGTGCGGGACCGCGTGTGAGTGATCGTCGATCTTGACCATGTATCCACCAGCTTCCAGAGCGGCGATCGCCGCTTTCCTGCACGCATACCGGTCCTGCCCGGCGTAGTCACCCGCTTCCTCCGTCATCGTCCCGTCCAGACCGATCACCTGGATCTCCGGCAGGTCATGGCGCTGCCCGATTTCATAGTCGCTCGGGTCGTGTGACGGCGTCACCTTGACCGCTCCACTCCCCATCTCGGGATCCGCGGCTTCGTCTGCCACGATTGGGATCTCTCGTTCCACGAGAGGAAGCATCACCTTCTTTCCGATCGCATCCTTGAACCGGTCGTCATCCGGGTGCACGGCCACACCTGTGTCGCCTAGCATCGTTTCCGGTCGGGTCGTCGCCACGACCACATCAGGTCCACCATCGACACCAGGGTAGCGGATATGCCAAAGGTGGCTGTCTGTCTCGATCTCGTCCACCTCGAGATCCGAGATCACGGACTCGCATTGCGGGCACCAGTTCACGATCCGGCGGCCACGGTAGATCCACCCCTTCTCGTAGAACTTCACGAAGGTCTCGATCACCGCACGATGATAGCCTTCGTCCATCGTGAACCGCGTTCGAGACCAGTCGTAGCTGCAGCCCAGTTCACGCAGTTGTGTCAGGATGGTGTCACCGTACTTTTCGCGCCACGCCCAGATTCGATCGAGCATCTCCTCCCGGCTTATGTCGTGACGAGTCTGCTTCGTTTCCGCATATAGTTGTTCTTCGACCTTGGTCTGCGTACCGATTCCAGCGTGATCCGTGCCCGGAAGACAGAGTGTTCCGTAACCCTGCATCCGCTTCCAGCGCACGACAGTATCGTGGATCGCGTGCTGCAAAGCGTGTCCCATGTGAAGCTCACCCGTCACATTCGGCGGTGGGATCGTGATCGTATACGTTCCCTTGTCCGTGCCTTTCTTCGGCTGGAAGTGACCGCCTTCCTCCCAAACCTCATACCACCGCCCCTCAAGGCGCGCAGGGTCGTATGTCTTCTCCAATTGCTCCCGATCACTCATTTTCAGTTCCCACTCGCTCTCTTCAAACATCAGACTTCCGGGGAATACTCGTTACGTCTGTGAATAACTCCTCAAGCTCTCATACACTGTTTGCACAGATACTTTGATCACGGCCATCAGCGGGACTGCAAGTAACATGCCTACTGCCCCGAACGTGTTGCTTCCGACGAGCACCACGAAGATCACGATCAGCGGATGCAGGTTCACGCTCTTCGCCACCACGACAGGCTGGACGAAGACGTTGTCCAGAAGCTGGACCATAAAAAACACGATCACTACTGGGAGAATCGTTGTCCATTCCAAGGTCGAATACTGAAGCACCGCCGCGATCGTGCCGGCAAGGATTCCAATCAGCGGCCCGAGATACGGGATGATGTTGCTGACCCCGGCGATCGTGCCGACCACTAGGTAGTCTTGGAGTCCGATCACCCGGAGCCCGATGATCGACAGCAGCGAGATAATCACCACCGACAGAACCATGCCTCGGATATACCCGCCTAGTTGAAGGTCGATCCTGTGCAGAAGATTGAGTACCGTCTCAAAATACTGATTCGGGATCAACTCAATCAGACCTCTCTTAATGGAGCGGCCTTCGGCCAGCAGGAAGAACAGGACGAGGGGGACGATCACAAGAAAGGTTATTCCCGAAAGCACACCGCCTAGTAGCGCAGGTGTCTCCTTCAGTACATCCGTAGCAGCGCTCTGTATGCGTGAGCCCACCTCTTCGGCGACATCGAAGTTTTCGACCGGAAAAGCCGCTTCCAGCTGTGGCTGAAGAGTCGCCATCTGCATTTTCAGATGCAACAGGTATCCGGGGTCGACACGTCCGAAGGCGTATGACGAGTCCGACACTGCCACTAGGATCGGTCCGAGGCTCTTCATCTTACTCGGGACGAAGTTCACCGGATCGGCAGATGCCGTGAGGTTGCCACTAAGGCTGAGCACGAGCGGGGCGGCACCCTCGTTATCGATCGAAATCACGGCCGTGCCCACGATCGGTGACATAGAGGTCGGCGCATACTCGACCGTGAGCGTATCCTGCTCACCTGGTGCCAGATCGATCGGGAATGCTTCGCCATCGGTCACAAAATCGGAGTGGCTCGTCTTCACACCTAAAAGTCTGATCGTATCCCAACCCCTATTGAGAATCACGCACGACCACGTCGGCCGACTGCCGAGGATACTGTCCTTCATGCTGCCCATGCCGGTTACCAGCACCGGGACGAACGTGGCAATCGAGATTGCCGAGATCCCGAGAATCGTAACCAAAACAAGGGCGGCTCCGGCCATTCGGTTGACGCGTTGCGACTCTAGATAGTCGACCACTGGCATGAGCAGGTAGGACACCCCAAAGGCGATACCGAAGGGCACCAAGGTTCCGCGGATGGTGTAGAGAACCCATCCCGAGATTACGAGAATCGCTGCGACAAGGATCCCGCGCAGGAACTGTGAAACAGTCAAACCTCTCGATTCTTCCACTGTCTACGCTCCATCCTTCACCGAATCCGCCATCAAACGAACGTCTTTGAGCGCCCGGTTTGTCCGGCGAAGCCGCTCAGCCACAATCTGAGACAGTTGCATCAGGATCTTCACACCGAGCCGTGGCTTTGTCTCCGCTAGGGCCAGCAGGTCTGTCCTGTAAAGGGCTACGATCGACGTCTCATCCACCGCGACCGCCGTCGCCGTACGATGCGAATCGTCCAAGAGCGCCAGCTCGCCGAAAAATTCACCCGGCTTCATCGAAGCCAGTCGAAGGAATGTCCCATCTTCCTCTTCCTGCCGGACTTCCACACTCCCTACCATCACCACAAAGAGACCGACTCCCGGGCTGCCCTGCTGAAACACTGTCTCGCCCGACTGATAGGTCTTGCTCTGAAGGACTTTGCCGAGCTCTTGGATCTCTCGGTTGCTCAGCTCGGCGAACAGAGGGATGTCGGCCCACCGGCCGACATCCCTCCTTCTTCTCCAGGGTAGATTCATGAGGAGCCCCCTCCAACAGCAGGCCGACCCGCGGTCATCGAATCCGCACCGTGCCCGCTCCTCTGCAGCTTGTTTAGATAGTCGAATGACTTCGGTCGACGATCGCCCAAGTGATACTTGAGAAACAGCCGTATGGCCAGCCGACAAGGATTCCGATCGATCCTGTCGAACGCTTCCGTATCGT
>DPVD01000391.1:12905-16287 GCA_003526745.1 Candidatus Latescibacterota bacterium | reverse complement strand
CGAACGCTTCCGTATCGATACGGTCAGGCGTATGCGTCTGAAGATGCTCCAGAAACGCGATGCTCTCCCCGTCGAGCCAGACGCCTACCCCGTCGGTCCTCTGCTTAACTGTACCACCGTCCTCTGGACTGAACCAAGCACGCGATCCCCCGAGACGTTCTCCAGTGGCTGCGCATCCACTCAGATGGGGTCGATATCCCAGACACCCGGCCGCCTTAATCTGGAAGTACCAGAGAGGCAGTTCCAGCTTCTCCGGTGGAACCTCTTCCAGCCAGCGCAGACAGTCGAGGGTAATGCCCATTAGAAAAGCATTCGGATCATCCTCGATCGTCATCTGATCAAGAAGATCACATACTGCGCTCCCATATCCCAGCCGAACGTAATCTGCCTTGATAACATCGAAGGTATAGGTAATGTCCCCTTCGCTGGCCGTCTGAAGATCACGCCCCTCTTTGCGGTAAAAAACATAGGATCCGAGCGTGATCGGCTGGCAGGCAGCCCCAAACTTCGACTTTGGCCGCCTCGCGCCCTTTGCAGCAAGACGCACCTTCCCCCAGGCCTTCGTGAACACGACCATCACGAGGCTGGTCTCCCCCATCTTATGTGTGCGGAGGACGAGACCCTCGGTTCTTACGATCATCGGGGTTGGGCGGCTGGGCCCGGGTAAACCCTATAGACCGACTCGTTGTCCTTGACCATACCGTATCGCTCGCGAGCAATACGCTCTATCGTCCTCTGATCGTCGGTCAGCAGCTTTACTTCCTCGGCCACCTGGGCGTTCTCCCGCTCGAGACGAGCGATGTCCTTCCGGAGAATGTCAATTCGCCCAGCCTGATTCCAGAGTTTGGCGACCCCACCGTCTCCTGAACTCAGAAGATAGCCTGTCAGCACAAAAGGAAGCACAACAAGAAGGATACGTAGGCGCCTTGTCGCCGCGGACTCGATGTGCGTTCGGTTTTGACCGGAGATTGGCATCAGAGAATTACCATGTCGTCGCGATGAATCACGGCTTCCGCGGCCTTACCGTTAAGGACTGACGGGATCTCTTCCGACTGCTTACCCATGATAAGATGCACCTCGTCTGCAGTATAGCGCACGAGCCCCCTGGCAATCTCTACACCGGACTCGTCTGCAATCTCGATCAACTCACCCACATCAAAAGCCCCGTCCATACGGACGATACCGCTCGCAAGAAGGCTCTTTCCTCCATCCGTAAGTGCACGCGCCGCACCGGAATCAACAAATACAACGCCCTTCTTCCGCGTGTTCGCCAACCAACGCTTGCGTCCCTGGATCTGCGTCGGCTTCGGCATGAAAAGCGTGCCCATCTCTTCGCCGCTCAGGATAGCGCGGAGCGTGGCCTGCCTGCCGGACGCAATTACAACCGAGCCGCCCCCTTGTGTCACGCTCCTTGCAGCCTGCAATTTCGTCCTCATCCCTCCGAGACTCACAGCACTCCCCGCCTCGCCTGCTGCCGCGATCATATCATCGGTCACGGTATCAACCACCGGAATATGCCGGGCCTCTGGTCTCTTCGACGGGTCTTTCGTGTAGAGCCCGTCCACTGTCGTGTAGGTGATCAGCAGTTGAGCCTCGACTAGATGCGTCACCAGTGCGGACAGCCGGTCGTTGTCACCGACCTTATTCTCCTCGACGGCCACACTGTCGTTCTCGTTGACGATCGGCACAGCCCCGAACTTAAAAAGCGCCTCGAGCGTGTTCTTGGCGTTCACGTATCGCCAACGGTCCTCAAGACCGTCGTCCGTCAGTAACACCTGTCCGATCGGGACGTCGTGGGCACGGAAGGCGAGCTTGTAAGCGTTCATAAGAAGACCCTGTCCCACAGCGGCCGTCGCCTGAAGGTCAGGAATCCGTAAAGGCCTGTCCTTGAGTCCCAACCTTCCCATTCCCGCCCCCACGGCACCGGACGAGACGATAGCAACCTGATACCCTTCCAGCATTAGACCGGACACCTCACACGCGATCCGGTCGATAAAGCGCCGATCGAGCTCGTTGTCGTGAACAGTCACGACGCGCGTGCCCAGCTTCAGAACTAGGCGTTTCACACCGGCGAGGACATCTCGCCGCAAGACTTTCGGTATGGCAGCCGTCACTGCTTCTAGACTCCCAGCTCCAGCTTGGGTCGCATCAGGATACCATTCTCCGTCAGATACTGCTTCACGTCAGGGATGCTGTGCTGTTCGTAGTGGAAGATCGAAGCGGCAAGCGCCGCGCTCGCGTGCCCATCCCGCAGGACGTCAAGCATGTGCTCAGGCCCACCGCAGCCACCTGACGCGACGATCGGCACATCCACCCGACCCGCAACCGTTCTAGTCAGCTCTATGTCATATCCATCCTTGGTGCCATCCGCATCGATACTGTTCAGAACCAGCTCACCCGCACCCAAATCTATTAGCTCTTCCGACCATTCCAGAGCGTCACGACCGGTCGATCTGCGTCCACCATCGATCACGACCTCCCACCACACGCGATCTGCTTTCGTCCGACGTATGGCGTCCAGCGATCCTACGATCGCCTGACTCCCGAAGCTCTCCGCGCCCTGAGTCACCACTTCGGGGTTTCTGATCGCCGCCGAATTGATCGACGCCTTCTCGGCTCCACCCTCGATGATCGTTCGGATGTCTTGGAAAGTCCGAACACCGCCACCGACGGTGAATGGGATGAACACCTGCTCCGCAACCCTACGCACCAGTTCGTCCACGATATCACGCTTCTCAGCAGATGCCGTAATGTCGTAGAACACGAGTTCGTCTGCACCCTCTTCATCGTATCGCCTGGCCAAATCGATAGGATCGCCCGCATCCTTGTCGGCCGAGAACTTCACTCCGCGGACATTCCGCCCGTCCTTGACATCGAGACAGGGAATAATTCTCTTTGCAAGCATCAGCCCACCACCCCCTTCTTTCCGCTAACAATCTGGGCGAAGTTCTTGAGCAGCCTGAGCCCGGCGTCCTGGCTCTTCTCCGGATGGAACTGCACTCCGAAGACATTGTTTTTACCAACGATCGAGCAGTAGTCAATCCCGTAATCCGTTTCGGCGACCACATCCTCTCCTCGCTCGGCCTGAACGTAGAAGGAGTGAACAAAGTAGAAGAATGCGCCGTCGGGCACACCATCCAGAAGCGGGCTTTCCCGCCGCATGTGGATCTGGTTCCAACCGATTTGGGGCACGCGCTGGCCAGCGGGAAATTTCGTCACACGACCGGGAAGAATATCGAGCCCTTGATGCGCGCCGAGCTCCTCACTCTGAGAAAACAACAGCTGCAAGCCTAGACAAATACCTAGAAAGGGAACGCCTGCGGACACGGACTTCACGATCGAATCGACGAACTCTACCCCACGCAAATTGTCCATTGCATCG
>DPVD01000391.1:0-12614 GCA_003526745.1 Candidatus Latescibacterota bacterium | reverse complement strand
ATTGTCCATTGCATCGCCAAACGCTCCCACCCCCGGCAGCACCAGACCTGTCGCGCCAGATACGGCGTCGGGCGACGAAACTACCTCTGCTTCGAACCCGACCCGCTCGAAACCCTTCTGCACGCTCCGGAGGTTCCCCATCCCGTAATCGATGATCGCGATCATCCGTCGCCCAGTTCCAAAGACCGTCGAGTAGCGGCTTCAACGGCGTTCATCAACGCCGCCCGAAACCCCCCGTCTTCGAGTGCCTTCAGACCTGCAATCGTCGTCCCGCCCGGAGAAGTCACCTTGTCCTTCAGACTCATAGGATGGTCGCCGGATTCCGTCACCATCTTCGCTGCGCCCAGCACCGTCTGAGTCGAAAGCTTGAGGGCTACCCCTTTCGGAAGCCCACACTTCACGCCCCCGTCGGCCAGAGCATCTATCAGAGCAAACACATACGCGGGCCCCGATCCGGACAGCCCGGTCACGGCATCCATTTGCTTCTCTTCGACAACGACTGTCTCTCCAACGGCCCCCAGAATGGCTGCCGCAGTCTCCAGATGACTCTCTTCGGCGTATTTCCCAGCGCAAAGACCTGCGACACATTCACCCACCTGCGCGAGAATGTTCGGCATGGTCCGAACGACCGGCACATCTCCGAACACAGACTCAAGCGTCCCAGTCGACACACCCGCCGCAATCGACACGACAAGATGATCGGCAGTCATCGCCGCCCGGAGCCCTGCCACATCGAACAGATGCTGCGGCTTGATTGCGATCACCACGATGTCAGAACCATCTACCGTCGTCGTCGCATCCTCAGAAACCCTCACTCCAATCTCCGTCTTCAACCGGGAGAGCAGATCAAAGTCGATATCAACCGCGGCCACCTGATCCACCGCCACGCTCCGAATAAGTCCGCGAATCAGGGCCTCACCCATGTTCCCTGCACCAATCACCGCAATCTTCTTGTTATCAAGTCCAGCCAAAAAGCCTCTCCCAAACAGTATTGTCTATCGACTGCTTTTAAACATAGGTCAACCAACCATGCTTGTCGTCGCGTTCACCACTAGTGATCCCAAAGTAGACGTCTTGTAGCTCTTTCGTCACAGGACCTCGGCTCCCCTCACCGACCGCGATATGGTCGATCTCTGCGACCGGTGTCACTTCGGCTGCGCTGCCCGTGAAGAAAACTTCATCGGCTATATACAGGGATTCACGCGGGATTGGCCGTTGTGTCACCGTATAGCCCAGGTCCCGTGCTAGGGTGATGACGGAGTGTCTCGTAATCCCTGGCAGGATCGAGGACCCTGAAGAGGGTGTATAGATCGAGCCATTCTTCACTATAAAAATATTCTCGCCGCTCGCTTCACTAACGTATCCCTGCGTATCAAGCGCGATCCCCTCGGAGTAACCGTCCGCCATAGCCTCCATCTTGATCAGCTGTGAGTTCATGTAGTTGGCACCAACTTTCGCCAGTGAAGGCATCGTGTTGGGCGCAACACGGTTCCAAGACGCCGTTCGCACCGAAGCCCCCTTCTCGAGGGCGTCGGATCCGAGGTAGGCACCCCACTCCCACACCGCCACTACGACGTCGACGGGACACGTTGTTGGATCCACGCCGAGGCTCCCGTATCCTCTGAAGGCGATCGGCCGAACGTAGCAGGACTGCATGTTGTTGACACGGATCGTCTCCAAAATCGCCTCGGTCAAATCTTCCTTCGTGTAGGGAATCGGCATCCGATAGATCTTCGCCGAGTCGTAAATCCGGTGCACGTGGCCGTCCAACCGAAAGCATGCAGGCCCCTTCTGTGTGTTGTAGCAGCGCATACCTTCAAACACACTTGATCCGTAGTGGACCACGTGGGAGAGCACGTGGATCTTGGCATCATCCCAATCCACAAATTCGCCGTTGAACCAGATTTTCTCCGCTTTCGGCATTGGAGGCATAAGCAGTGACTTTCTCCAATAATTACTTATTGGGTTTTGGGTTCGCTCGGCGCGGTGCGCTTGGCGCTCAGCGTCAGCATGGCACAGACTAGCCCATATAAACGGCGGTATCAGACTTGCCTAACGCAAATCTCTCAACCGCAGTTGAATATCCTTCCGTCCTCGCCACTCGTTCTCCTCGATCACATAGGCCATGTCCAGGTTCGCTTCACCTGGCGTCAGCCTATACGTCAGATGGCCGAGATTGTATCCGATGCAATCGAAGACGGACCCCTTCTGTCGGGCTTTGAAGCGGATATGATTCCGTCCAACAATAGCCGGGTTCCCGACCACCTCCACTCCGCGCGACATCATGGTCGGGCGAGAGTTCTGTGGACCGAAGGGACCGAACCGTTTAAGGATATCGATCAGCTTTTTGTCGATCTGGTCGAGCGTGATCTCATCGTCGATTTCAAGCTTTGGAATCAGATCATCCTGATCGATCAGTTCCACGGCTGCTTCGAGAAGGGCCTTGCGAAACGCAGGAAGCTGAGTCTTCTCGACCGACAGTCCAGCAGCATACTTATGTCCCCCAAAGCTTGTAAGATGCGAGCGGCAACGCGAAAGGGCTCCAAACAGGTCGAAGCCCGGGATACTCCTTGCGGATCCCTTGCCGCTGTCCCCTTCCATTGAGATCAGCACTGTCGGAAGGTGGACACGCTCTGCGATCCGCGAAGCCACAATACCGATCACACCGGGGTGCCAATCGTCCGAGGCAAGCACGATCGCCTTGTCTTGATCGAGATCCACCTCCTGCTCGACCATCTCGATCGCCTCACGATACATCCGCTCATCCACCTGGCGCCGCCGCTGGTTCTGCTCCTCTAAGATATTCGCAATGGCCATGGCTTTGTCCGAATCCTCCGTCGTCAGCATCGTCACAGCTTCGAGCGCGCTCCCCATCCGACCCAGAGCGTTGATACGCGGCGCGAGGACGAATATCAGCTGTCCCGTCCCTAATTGCTTTCCTTCGAGGTTCAACTTGCGAAGCAGCGCCCTAAGCCCCAGGTTCTGCGTCCTCTCGATCCCCAGAAGGCCATGCGCCACAAGGATCCGGTTCTCGCCGACAAGAGGTACTATATCGGCAGCACAGCCGAGCGCAACCAGGTCAAGATTATCGTAGACAGGCGCCGGATCAAGCTCCCGGAATCGATACAGCGCATCGGCAAGCTTGAAGGCCAGCGCGACACCCGGAAGTTCCTTGAACGGATAGTCGCAATCGGGTCTTTTCGGGTTCACTACAGCAACCGCGTTCGGCAGTTCACCTGGCTGATGGTGATCCGTGATGATTACATCGACACCACATTCGCGCGCGTAGTCCGTCTCCTCCACGGCCGTGATCCCACAGTCTACCGAAATCAGGAGCGTTACGCCGCGCTCGCCGCAAGTATCGATCGCCTCTTTCGAGATCCCGTAACCTTCCTCCAGCCGATTCGGGATGTAGAACGATACATCGGCATCAAGATGTCCGATCGACCGCACGAGCAGAGACGTCCCTGTCACCCCATCCACGTCGTAGTCCCCATGGACCATGATCTTCTCCTTGGCGTGGATGGCCTTCCAGATCCTATCAACCGCCTTCTCCATGTCAGCCATCTTGAACGGATCGATCAGATCATCGAGCGAAGGATATAGGAACTCACAGGCTCGATCTACACACTCGATCCCACGATTGATCAGGATCTTCGCCATCACGTTCGGAACCTGCAGCTCAGACCTGAACAGGTCGAGCAGGTCGGACTTGGGACGACTCGCCATGATCCATCTCGGCTCGACCCGACGCTCAAAGACCGGTTCTTCATTCGCCACGGGATCGACTCTTCAGATGGGTGTATGTGCGGCATATTCGCTCAAACGCCTCGACTGACAAGTTCTCCGGTCTCGTCTGCGGGTCCACGGAAGCCGCACCTAGGACATCCTCGACGGATCCATCGATCGCAGATTCAAGAGAGTTGCGAAGCATCTTTCGCCTTTGCTGAAACGCGGTCCGTACGATACGAAAGAAGAGTTTCTCGTCACCGATCTCGACTCGCTCTCCAAACCGCAGACGGACAACGGAAGAGACAACCTTGGGTGGCGGCTTAAAGCTCTCCGGAGGAACGGAGAACAGATACTCCACCGTGGATCGTAAATTCGCTGCGACGGTCAGGATTCCATAATCCTTCGACCCGACCTCGGCAGCCAGCCTGCGTCCGACCTCTCTCTGCACCATCAACACAGCACGATCCCAGCAACCTGCCTCCAAGATACGCTCCAGCAGCGCCCCTGTAATCCGGTAGGGCAGATTAGCCACCAGAACGCTCTTTGCCCGCACCCGCGTGGACAAGAGCGAAGGGTAATCCGTCGTCAGTGCGTCTCCCCTGACGACACGAAGCCCTTTCGGTGCACGTTCTTCAAGCCCTGCAGCCAAGGCTTCGTCCAGCTCCAGACTCGTTACCGAAGCCCCAGTGCCCGCGAGCGGATACGAAATCGCGCCCTTCCCGGGACCAATCTCGAAAACGTGATCTGTCGGTTCGAGTTCAGCTGCTTCAACGATCCGGTGGATCACGCTAAAATCATTAAGGAAATGCTGACCGAGTCGTCGTCTTGACACCTAGGCCTCAAGCTTGAAAAGACGTTCAGCGTTCCTGGTCGTCTCACCCGCAATCGCATCGACGGTTGTTTCGGCGCGTTCCGCGATTGAAGAGGCAATGTCGTAGACGTAGGCCGGCTCATTCCGCTTCCCCCGATGGGGAACCGGTGCGAGATACGGGCAATCCGTCTCGAGCACCAGCCGGTCACGAGGAATCCCGAGAGCAACCTCCATACTCCCGGAGTTCTTAAATGTCACCGTTCCGCCAAGGCCGACGTGGAAGCCGATCTCGATCGCCGCAATCGCTTGCCGCGTCGTGCCACCGAAACAGTGCAGTACGCCACCGACACGTCCCGCGCCCGTCTCGTCGAGGATCTCAATCACACGGTCCTCGGCACCGCGGCTGTGAAGAATCAACGGCAGACCTGTCTCGAGTGCCAGCTCGACGTGTCCTCGGAACAGGGATTCCTGAAGATCGTGCGGTGCATAATCTCGGTAGAAATCCAGCCCCGTCTCGCCCACGGCGACTACACGCTCTTCTCGAAGCAGGTCTTGGACAACTTTCATCCCGGCTTCATCTGCGACCTCTGAGTCGTGCGGATGGAAGCCCGCACTCGCATATACGGACGGATACTTGTGCGCTCCTTCCACAGCAGCTCGGCTCGTGTCAAGGTTGGTTCCGACGTCCACGATACGTATGACACCAGCCTCGAGCGAGCGGGCGATCACATCTTTTCGTTCCTTTAGAAGCTGGGGAAAGCTCAGGTGAGCGTGCGTATCGACCAGCATCTTAGGTCAGCTTACTCGCGATCCCGGAGGCATCTCCGTATCGGGACGCAGCAGGGTGAGACCCTCGTCACCAGAAGCGGCAAGGAGCATGCCTTGGGATTCGACACCCCTGATTTTCGCGGGCACCAGGTTGGCCACAACGACGATCTGGCGGCCGACAAGATCCGCTGGATCGTAGTGCTGTGCCACGCCCGCAACGATCTGACGCTCCTCCGTCCCTATCGTAATCTGCAATCTGAGCAACCTGTCCGCGCCTTCGACACGTTCCGCCTCCAGAATTTTTGCTACTCTCAAGTCGAGCTTCTGGAATTCGTCAAAAGTGATCACGTTGTCGTCCTTCTCGTCTTCCGTTTCTTTCGTCACTTTCTGCTCCTTCGCCTGCTTTACCGACCCCTCTTCCTCCAGGTCGACTGAATCGATCCTCGGAAATACAGGATCACCTAGTTTCACTTTGCCTCCGGGCGGCAGACCACCCCATTCAAGATCTGTTATCCGACAGGCAGGCACCGTGCCCGTCAGCCCAAGCTGGTCCCACATCGTCTGTGCACGCTTAGGCATCACCGGACATATCCAAATTGATACCTGGCGCATCACTTCGAGAAGCCCATAGACCGTCTCCTCAAGCTCTTGCCGTTTCGAATCATCCTTCGCAAGTGCCCATGGGGCCTGTGCCTCCACAAACCGGTTCGCCTCTCGGATAAGTACCCACACGGTCTCGAGAATGCGGGAGGTGTCGAGCCTTGGAAGTAGCTCGCGAATCGCCTCCCGGGTTTCTTCAGCTATCTTCTTCAGCGTTTCAACGGTGGGTGCACTCAGATCAATTTCGGGCACCACTCCGTCAAGGTAACGATCCGCCATCACAACCGACCGGTTCAGCAGGTTACCGAGGTCGTTCGCCAGCTCGGAGTTATATCTCGAAATAAAGCCTGTCTCGCTGAAGCTGCTGTCCTGACCGAGCACCATGTCACGCGCCAGAAAATACCGGAACGGATCGACGCCATACTTGTCCGCCAGCTCGAGCGGCTTGATTACGTTTCCGAGCGACTTGCTCATCTTCTGCTCATCCACCATCCACCAACCGTGCCCCATCACGGTCTCCGGAAGCTCGACACCCATTGCCTTCAGCATCGTCGGCCAGTAGACACAGTGAGTGGTCAGAATATCCTTCCCGATCAGGTGACAAGATGCCGGCCACCAAGAATCGAACCGCCTATCGTCACGCAGATATCCTGGCGCCGTGATGTAGTTGATCAACGCATCGAACCATACGTAGGTCACATAATCCGAATCGAAGGGCATCTCGACACCCCAAGACAGCCTGGACTTGGGTCTGGAAATACACAGATCGCCCAGCGGTTGTCTCAAAAACCCAAGAATCTCGTTCCGTCTCGTCTCCGGCCTGATAAAATCAGGATGGGTCTGGATATGATCGATCAACCAGTCCTGATACTTCGACATCTTGAAAAAGTAGTTACGCTCGACGATCTGGATGACTTCTCGTCCACTCAGCGGATCCTTGCCGTCTACGAGATCCTTCTCCGTCCAGAACCGCTCGTCGTGAACCGAGTACCAACCTTCGTATTCATCCTCGTAGATCTCTCCTGCATCGTAGATCCGCCGCAGGATCTTCTGCACCGCCTGCTTGTGGCGATCCTCGGTCGTCCGAATGAAGTCATCGTTCGAGATGTTCAGTCGCTTCCAGAGATTCTGAAAGCGCACAACCATCTCGTCAGCGTGCGTCTGAGGGTCGAGACCGCGCTCCCTTGCGGCCTGCTCGACCTTCTGCCCGTGCTCGTCTGTCCCCGTCAGGAAGAACACCTCATCCCCCATCATACGATGAAACCGAGACAGGACGTCCGCCATCACCGTCGTGTAAGCGTGACCAAGGTGCGGCTCGTCGTTTACGTAGTAAATTGGTGTTGTGATATAGAATGATCCCACTCTACACGCTCTCAACAAGTGCTGCCGATCGGGCCTGTCGCCAGAGTTCCGTCAGACTGAGTTGCAGATTGACATTGCGAATATTCATTTCCCGAACCCGCTCGATCTCCTCTGCCAGCACAATGATCGTCTCGTTGGACATCTGATTTTCGAGCTGCTCGACGTCCTCGACTCTATGCTTATTCACAATGTGATCAAGACCGGAGACCCGGAAGTGTAGAACGTCTCGAATCCAGACCTCAACGTACTTGAGGACCTCAAAAACTTCTGCTTTTGCCTGCGAAAATTCCTCCAGTTTCATAAAAGTCTGCGACTCTCGTCCACTGAGGAGTGCCTTCACGATACGGAATGCCCTATCCTGCAAGATATACGCTTCGTCTGAGGCAAGGCTCAGAGCTTCCCGCGTGTTCCCGCCCGACAGCTCCGATATGAACTCAGCATTCTCACGACTAAGACCCCGCTTCTCCTGCAGATGCGCCGCAAGCTCCTGTATATTCGCTGGACCCAGCCTGAAAAGCTGACAACGCGAAATAATCGTAGGAAGCAGGGAGTCGAGCGAGGGTGCGGTCAGGATCATCATCGCATTTTCTGGTGGTTCCTCCAGCGTCTTCAGCATGGTGTTGGCCCCCGCAGGCATCATTTGTGTCGCCCTAAGAACGACCGAGATGCGCCGTCCGCCCTGGAAGCTCGCCTTCGAAAACTGGTTGATCACATCTCGGATCGTGTCGACCGCGATGTTGTCGTTTGGCTCCGGGAGCGCATACCCATAGGGATCCTGAATAGCCTCGAGCGCTCTTGCCTGCTGATCGACCAGCGGAGGGGGTTTGCCTTTCACGCTCTTCATCGGGATTTTCACGTGCAGATCCGGATGTGTCATGTTCCGGGTGCGATTGCAATTGTCGCACGACTCGCACGGAACCGATGAACGGTCGCCAGTGCAGAGCAGTGACCGCGCCAGGGCAAATGCAGCAGCCGTCTTCCCGGAACCGGTGGGTCCGCAGATAAGGACGGCAGGCGGAATCCGCTCAGTGACCACCAGGTGCCGCAGCCGGCTGGAGACAGGCCCCTGTCCAACTAGGTCACCTATCGGCACGGGCTCTCCTCGGCCGACGTTCCGGCCTGGCTTTTAGACAAGGTTAAGATTGCTTTAGTGGACGCTGAGTGGGGCTCGACGACTACGGGGTTGTGTCGAAGTGCATTTCGCAGATTACACGCCATCGAGGAGCAATCTGAGGACAGTATTTGACGAAGGAAAACGTGTTCAGCGAGGTCGCATCAGCTGCGAGTGAAATTAACCCTAAACCCTTTATACGTCAATGACTTTAGCCCATTCCCGAGGCCCGTGAGAGGGCTCTAGCGACCCATTCAGAGAGCTTACCGGAGAGAGCCTTCACCATCACGAGCGCGTCCTCTCTCGGATGGCTGTAGTAATCCTGGCGAATCGCCACAGTCTGGAAGCCGGCGCGAGTATACATTCGAACAGCTGCCTGGTTAGACCGCCGAACTTCAAGCGTGATTGCCTCGGATGTGGACTCGGTCTCGGCAATCAGAATTTGGAGCAGAGCAGCCCCGTGCCCACGGCGTTGGCACTCGGGTCTGACCGCGAAATCGGCCAGATGGAACTCGCTGCCGGTTCTGAAACCCACGGCATATCCAAGGACAACATCCTGGACTCGACAGATCCTCGCCACTCCCCCGTCTCTGTTGAGCGCGTAGTGGAAATCCTGATCACGCCAGGGATTCGAGAACGAAACCGACTCGATCTCCAGCACTTCAGCAATGTCATCGGCTACCATGTCCGTAAAGCCGAGGTCTTTCATCATCTCGACTGCAGGCGGCATCACGCGCTGATTCCTTCTCGAAGACGCTCGGCTTGTGACTTCTTGCAGTAATTCGGGGCGGCCTGATCGATCGGCGTCGCCTGTCCGGCACGCAACTTCTGATGCCCCTGATACGCCACAGCAGCTCCGCTAGGCACGACAGAGGGACGAACAGTCAGTCCTACGTCAAGGAAGCGCTGTTCATAGGGCTCGATGTCGTATCCCACCACAACCGTGTCCGGACCGAGCTTCGCGATCAGGTCCTGGACTGACCTTGCTTCGTCAGCCTGCACCGAGCACAGCCCGGAACTGCCCGATTGGTAGATGCCTGAATAGAGCTCATCGTGTCGGGCGTCGAGACACCCACAAATCATCGTGTCGGTAACCCCGGAGGCGGCGGCCAGCCCCTCGAGCGTGGAAACGACAGCCAGCGGAATATCCGAAGCGAGACAGATGCCTTTGGCAAGCCCCATACCGATCCGCAACCCAGTGAACGAGCCGGGTCCAGAAGATATCGCGACACCCTCGATCTTGTCCCGGCTCAGAGGCACATCCTCAAGTGCGCGGTCGATCATGTCCACCAGCACAACCGAATGGCGGCGACCCGCATCTTCCGATACTTCTGCCAGAACATCCTGATCACGGACCAGCCCAACAGAACACACAGGTGTGGCGGTTTCGATGCCGAGTACTATCATCCTACAGCAGACGCATCTGGTCCTGGGGGGGCGTGATTCCGAGGTGTTCGTATGCCCTGGGTGTGACCTGGCGACCACTCGGGGTTCGCATCAGGAAGCCTTCCTGTATCAGAAACGGCTCGTAGACATCTTCGATCGTGTCCGGTTCCTCACCCAGAGCCGCCGCGATACTCTTCAGCCCGACCGGACGGCCGCTGAACTTCTCCGCCATCAGGCTTAACAGCCGACGATCCATCTCGTCCAGTCCTGTAGCGTCGATCTCGTGAAGCTGGAGAGCATCCCGAGCAACGCTCTGGCTGACAACACCTTCGGCCCTCGTTTCTGCGTAGTCCCGCGCACGCTTGAGCAGGCGGATTGCGACTCGGGGTGTTCCTCTCGAGCGGCTAGCGATCTCATGGGCACCTTCCGGGTCGATCTGGACGCGAAGGATACCGGCCGCGCGTGTGACAATAGAACCGATATCGTCCACATCATACAGATCCAGACGGTCGATCATGCCAAAACGAGACCGCATCGGTTCTGAGAGAAGGCCCAGACGAGTGGTCGCGCCGATCAGAGTAAACGGTTCCAAAGCTATTCGGTACGATCTAGCGCTTGGGCCGCTGTCAATCATGATATCTAACGCGAAATCCTCCATCGCCGAGTAGAGATGCTCTTCCACGACCCGGTTCATACGGTGGATTTCGTCGATAAACAGGACGTCCCGCTCCCCAAGGTTCGTCAGCAGTCCGCCCAGATCCGCCGGTCGCTCCAGAACCGGCCCAGACGTCACTCTGACTTCGACACCCAGCTCATTCGCGATAACATAAGCAAGCGTCGTCTTGCCCAAACCGGGCGGACCGTAGACCAGGGCGTGGTCCATCGCCGACTCTCGCTGACAGGCAGCCTCGACGGCGATCCTCAGCTTCTCCATTAGCTTGCGCTGCCCGACCATCTCCGAGAACCTTGCCGGACGCAGGGACTCTTGATCCCGCGCCTCGCTGGCCCACCCGTGCGGATCCACAAGTCGTTCATCCTGATGGTCCGAGCCCGTCACCTCATCCATCAGATATTCCGTAGTGCCTCTTTGATGATCTCTTCAACCGTCAGGTCGCCGTTTTCTGCGACCTGCTCGACGATCCGTCTGGCTTGCCCAGGGTTTGAGCCAAGCCCAATCAAGGCTGCCGTCGCCTCGCCAACGATTGACGAAGGCTCGCTGTCAGGTTTGCCGTTCGACCGATCTCCGGCGGCAATATCGCCGACACGATCCTTCAACTCCAGCACAAGACGCTGCGCCGTCTTCGTCCCGATTCCCTTGATCCGTGTGAGCCCCTTTGCATCTCCTGTCTCTAGGAGATCGACAAAGTCGCCCAACGAGATTCCGGACAGGACCTTCTGCGCCATAGGCGGACCGATTCCGGACACACCGATCAGCATTCGGAACAGCGCGCGCTCTGCTTCCGTCGCGAAACCATAGAGAGCGAAAATGTCTTCACGTACGTGAAGATGCGTGAGGTAGCGGACTCTTTCGCCCTGCTGTTTGGAAGTATCGAAGCTGGAAAGCGGGATGCTCAGGTGCAGACCGATACCGCCCACGTTCACGACAAGATGGGTCGGTGAAAACGCGGCAAGTTCACCCTCGACAAAGTCGATCACCTGACACCTCTCTGTGCTCTGCGAGCGGCCTCTGTTGTGGCTCCTGCAGCAATCAATCTGTCAGCAAAAGAGACCGTCGATCCGTCGTCGACGCCGACAACACGGTTGCCAAGACGATGCGCTCGACAGAGTGCGGTTGCGATCGCATCCGTCACGTCGAGTGGCCAGTCTTCTTCGAACACGGCATCCTTAAGCGCCTGCTTGACCATGAATACAACCTGCTCCTTGGACGCGTTACCGTTCCCGACCACCGCCTTCTTGATCTCTCGTGGCGCATACTCATGGACAGGAATGCCGTGCCGTGCGACAGCGGCAAGGAGACTGCCACGTGCGTGACACATCTGCATGAGGGACTTCACGTTCACACCGTAGAACGGTGTTTCGACGGAGACCTCGTCTACCTCATGGTCTTGGAGAAGCTGGTCCAGCGCCTTGTGCAGATACAGGAGTCGCTCGTGGAACGGTTCCTTGACCTCTGCCCGAAGAAAACCAGCGTGGACCAAGCGCATTCGGCGTCCTTGCTGAGCGATAACACCGATCCCTGTCACAACACTGCCGGGGTCGATCCCGAGTATCGTCAAGGTGGGAGTCCTTTCCGAAGCGTGCACACCGCCGACTGGGTCAGGGAGAGAGGTGAAGTAGAAAGAAGAAGACGATCAGGCAGTAAGTTCAGCCAGCTCACCGTCATCCATCTCAAAGTTGGCATAGACGCTCTGAACGTCATCCTGGTCTTCGAGTGCTTCGAGCAGACGGATCAGCTGCCCTGCGGTTTTGCCCTCAACCGGTACGCTGTTCTGGGGAATGCGGGTCAAGGAAGCACGAGCAACTGTGACTTCGTTCTCTTCGAGGGCCTTGCGGACAGCGTCGAACGACTGGAGCGGCGTGTAGACCTCGAACTCTTCGTCACCTTCCACGAGGTCATCCGCACCCGCGTCCAGCGCAATGGTCATCACGGTCTCTTCGTCGGATACTTCCTTAGGAACTACAATCAGGCCTTTCTGGTCAAATATCCAGTCAACGGCGCCGACCTCGGCCATGTTGCCGTTGTACTTACCGAATAAGTGCCGAACCTCGGACACCGTTCGATTTCGGTTGTCCGTAAGGGTCTCAACAAAAAGCGCTACGCCACCGGGACCGTACCCCTCAAACACGGCGCTCTCGAAAGACTCGCCTTCGAGCTCGCCTATA
>DPVD01000244.1:0-4618 GCA_003526745.1 Candidatus Latescibacterota bacterium | reverse complement strand
CCGCTCGACAGGCCTGCCGCAAGGCGGGCAGCGAGGTTCCAGGTGTTGTGATTTCCGCAGGTCGTATGGCGGCACCGGTCAGTGGTCTCCTGGGTGAGGGCCAGAGCCTGCAGGAACAGCTTGCGGTCGGAATCGGCAAGGCCCTCCGATGCGAGTAGATCGTAGACTCGGGCCAGCGTAATGGTAAACCTGGATTCGCCCAGTCCATAAGCGGCCCCACGAGTGTGGTCGTCCACGAGTGGCCAGCGCAGATAGGCCTCAGAGACTCGCCTGAATGCTGCGAGAGCCGAATCGCGGTACGACCCTCGGTCAGTAAGATGGAAAGCGAGAATCTGGCGGAAGGCTTGGTTCAGCATCTCCGACCCATGATCGGGGCGCGTGGGGTCACCCCACTTGCACGGCACATCGGCCGCTTCTAGCAGGCGGCTCAACGCGGCCTGGGCCCAGACGGCTTCCTTGGTCAGTGAACGACAACACTGTAAGCCTTCCCCAGTGACGAATACGCGTGGGTGTGGTGGCAGATCGACTGGCGCCAGATCATGGATCGATTGGGGCTGCACGAAGATTCCTCTCATTTGCGCACGCCGGGACGGGGGCAGCGTGAGCACCTTGCAACCCTCGAGACCATCCCGCCTACACGTCGAAGGAGGCTGTGTTTCCCCACCTCCGATACCTAAATTAGGGGCTCTGAAAAAACGGGGCTACTTGGGTACTTACACCAACCTCTTACACATAACTCCCGATCTACTGGAACGCCCGTGCGGCCCGGAAGGAGAGACTGACCCCTTGCCTGGGTGCATGAGAAACGGCCCCAGGAATGACATCCCAAGGCCGTAACACATTGTATTTAAAGAAATGGTGGGCGATACTGGACTTGAACCAGTGACCTCTTGCATGTCAAGCAAGCACTCTAACCACCTGAGCTAATCGCCCACTGAGCGGTTAATATACTAAACTGAACGTTGATGGTCAAGCAATTTGGGGGTATGCAAGGCTAGAAAAAACCTAATGTTACATCGGAAACGGGCCCTTCCTACGTACGGCTATTATGTGTCGAAAATCACGTGGTTCTGTTGACTCTGATTACGGTGACTTGACCATCAAGAGAGGATAATTCAAGCAGATAGCGAACCGGGTATCGGATGAGATCCGGTTCCTGTTCACTCTGCTTCGCGGTCGGGTTGTGGCAGAGAAGTCGAAGCACGAAGATCGCATCACCTAATCGAACCTGCCGAGATGGGTGCGATAACCGACTCGCCCCACTGCTCGGGCCCGATGGCGGATGAAGATGTCGTGAGACGGCTTCGGTCTGGCAACAGTGGTCTAACTGCAATGCCCAGCGCATCCGATGATGTAGAACCTGTTTGGAACCGCTGTGGTCACGGGAGTCGTCTTCAAAATCATCCGGGTGTGATAGGTAGAGATCCCGCCACTCGTCACCGCTAGAGCCACGGCTGTCGGGGGGAAGTGCTTTGCTGGGGTGGGCCATTCTTACGCAGAGGATGGCCCGTTGCTTTTCGATCGAATGAAGGCTGGACCGGGAAGAGTAGGGGGTTACATTGTGTCTGGCCAGCTGGGACATCAGAAGGGAGGACATACGTGGCGAAATATACGGCGAGCGTTGAGAAACGGTTCAAGAGCCCCGGACCTCAGCCGAACGGACTTCAGGCGGCGGAAGACGGTCTTTGGTGCATCGATCAGGTGAACCTGAAGGTGCACAAGATGGATTGGGATTCGGGTGAGGTGCTCCACGAGTTCGACACCGAGACAGAACACTCTAGTGGTATCACGATCGGTAATGGGGCCGTCTGGATCACTTCTACCTTCGAGCTAGAAGTGGTGAAGATCGATCCGGAGGATGGGAAGACAATCGCACGGTATCCGGATCCGGGCGTCGGGCTTACTGCCGGTCGCGAACTCGTGGGTGGCGACACGAAGAAAACCGGGTCGCACGGTATCGAATGGAAGGACGGGAAGGTTTATGTGGCAGGACCACCGACCCAGCGGATCCACGTTATGGATGCGGAGACTTGGGAAGAGGTTGGTCAGTTCTCGACGGGTGGACTGCGCGTGCACGGGATCGGGTGGGACGAGAGCGGCAGGCTCTGGGTGTCGGATACGTCCTCGGGTACGGTGATGCTGATGGACGCAGAGAGTGGTCGCATCTACGATGTGTTCCGGGTGGACGAGCCGGATGAAGTCCACGGGATGACGGTCCGGTCAAACGGTGAGATCTGGTACTGTGATGCTGGGACTTGTGATATCGGGATTCTTAAGCGGTAGAGGAAGGGCGGGACCACGAAGACGCGTCCCACGGAAACACGCCGCCGCAGAATGCGAAAGAGTCTTCCGTGAGAGGAATTTTCGTTGTGTGGAATGTCTGGTTCAGTTTGCGACGACAGTTCCGTCTTCGTTGACTTCGAGGGAGGGGACGGTCCTCCGGTGTTGGAGTAAGGGCCAAACATGACGGCGCGCTGTACCGGTGTCATCCCTACAACCGCATCGGTGTCCCAGTAGGTTTACTGCTCGGAGATCTGCTGCGAGGCGCCGCCGCGCGCCTGGGCGCTGTCCATGACGACGACGTATCCGTTCAAATCCCAGAAGTAACGCTCTCTTGCGGTACGCGTCACTCCGGAATCAGTTTTCGAGCCCTTCGAGTATGCCTCGGAGATAGCCAATGCTCCTGGACGCGATCGTCTGGGGATCGGGCTTGAAATCGAAGACCTCGACGGAGACATACCCATCATAGGCACGATCCTTTAATGCCCTGAGGATGGGGCCAAAGTCCAGGTCGCCGAAGCCCGGACCTCGGAGGTTCGGGTCGTTGACGTGAACGTGCCGCATGGCCTTGCCTGCCTCGGCGATAACGTCAACGTAAGGCTTGTCCTCTGCCGATGCCGCCTTTGTGTCGACCATCGTCTGGAAGTTCGGGTGACCGACGTCGGAGATCATACGTTTGGCCTCGGCGATGCTGTTCAGGATGTTCGTCTCCTTGCTGGTTAAGGCCTCGATGCAGTAGGTCACGTTGTTCTTCTTCATTTCGCCTGTACATCCGGCAAAAACGTCGGCTGCGTGTTTCCAGCATTCTTCACGGTCCCAGCCCTTTTGGAGGTTCCTCTGTGCCGGAGAGCCGTGGATCATGACGCTGCCACCGAGGTCACCACAGAAGTTGATCAGGGCCTTGATATAGTCTTGAGTCTTCTTCCGGATGCTCCTGTCGGGGTGCGTCAGATAGAGACCCTCGGGACTCGCAAGTAGCCAGTGAAGACCGACGATCTCCACGCCGGCCTTCTCGGCGGCCTTACGGATGTTCCTGCGTCTGGAGGCAGAGATCCTGTTTACGTTTTCGGCTAGCGTGAACGGAGCTATTTCGACGCCTTCGCAGCCAATCTCGGCGGCGTAGTTGAAAACCTTCTCGATCTTCCAACCTTCGAAGAATTCGTTGCAGACAGCTAGTTTCATCAATGGGTCCTTTCCGCTTTCTGTATGCCGTCTTCCCATAGCAAACTGTGGGGGCCAACCCTCTTAGACAGTTGAGGTCGACACGTCGTGCACGACCTTGGGATAATCATGTCACGAGCGAAGCCGCACTGCCACACGTGGTATGAAACCAAAGACTTTTCGGAGGCAGGAGAGGGGCCTGTCAGAAGCCGGTCTAACGACGGCCGTTCTTAACCGAAATTGGCTTGACACCCATGATTCAATTCAATACCATAAATTGCAATTTTTAAGGCATTTGGCAAGTCATACGAAGCCGCGAATTCGAGAGAAAACCTATGGCAGAGGCAGCTTCAACAGAGCATTCGGACCAGCATATTATTCAGATTCGCGAGGTCTGGAAGACCTACAAGATGGGTGACGAAGAGGTCCACGCACTTCGGGGTGTAACGCTCGACGTGTTCCGTGGCGAATATCTCTCAATCATGGGCCCTTCGGGGAGTGGCAAGACGACGCTCTTCAACATGGTAGGTGCGCTAGACCGGCCGTCGAAGGGCCACGTGCTCGTGAACGGTCACGATATGAGCTCTCTCAGCCAAGAGCAGATCGCGTATCTCCGGTGTCACAGCGTAGGTTACATTTTTCAGTCCTTCAACCTCATTCCTGTGATGACAGCGCAGGAGAACGTATCCCTCCCGATGGTCTTCGCCGGTATGGCGCGGAAGGATTATGAGGAGAAGGCGGCCATGAAACTGGAGCTGGTCGGTCTACAGGATCGCTTGGACCACAAGCCCTATGAGCTCTCAGGTGGGCAGCAGCAGCGCGTGGCGATTGCGCGAGCGATGGCGAACGATCCAGCTTTGATCCTGGCCGATGAGCCGACGGGTAACCTGGATCTTAAGACGGGTCAGGATATTATCGAGCTCTGTATGAAGCTTCGGGAAGAGTCGGGCGTGACGATCGTATCGAACACACACGATCACAAGATGCTGGGTGCTAGCGATCGCGTGGTGGATCTTCGGGATGGTCAGGTCGAGCGGATCCGGCGTAGCGACGAGATCGATATCCAGGAAGGTCACATCGAAGGACTGGAGGGTGTTGAAGTATAGTGCAGCCGGGGAGGCTGTGAAGGTCCAGGGTTCAGGAATCAGAAAGGGCGGCAGCGCAATTGCGCTGCCGC
>DPVD01000195.1:0-14822 GCA_003526745.1 Candidatus Latescibacterota bacterium | reverse complement strand
CCTCGGCGTTCCGGTTGCCGGCCACCATTCCGTTAATCTCCGCGCGCATTCCTTCGGAAATGCTCAACCCCGAAGCGTCGTCTGCTGCCCGATTGATCCGAAGTCCTGATGATAGGCGCTCCAGTCTTTGAACTAGGTTCAGGTTGTTGATCCGCCCCAATCTCTGGGCGTTCATTCCAGGAATGTTGGTGTTGACTCTGAGCGGCATGTAAACCTCCTTGTAGCACGGACGAACCCTTATCGCCCAATCGGCGTCCTTGCCGAAAATAACGCACGCTTTTCTTTGTACTACTTTGTATTTTATCGTATAACGAAAGACCACTTTTACTGCTTGTTTTTCAACTACTTACGTGCAATCTATCGGCGCAATTGACCTGTGCTTTAGCCAAAAGTCTGTTATCTGGAACAGAAATTGCCTTGATATACAGGCCACCGTAAGCCTAGTATTAAACATCCTGATTTTTCAATACATTACGCCCGTTGGAGAACGATATGGCGGAAGAAAATGACACCCAAGAAGGTGATGCAGAGGCAGAAATGCTCCGCACGATGCAGGAGGAGCTGGGTGATGAGGACGCAGGCGACACGGAAGGAGATGGTCCCGGGAACGATGCTGGCGGCGATGACATGGACAGCCTCCTCGAAGAGGAGATCCTCAAAGCCATGGAGCAGGAGAGCAGCGCCAGCGGCGATGGAGACGACCCGATGAGCGCCTTCACCGGTGGCAGTGCAATCGCCGATTACAGTGAAAAAGCTGAGGGGATCGAGCGCCTCACCGATGTTGAGGTAGAGGTAACTGTTGAATTGGGTGACAATCAGATCCCGATCCAGGATATCATGTCTTGGGCCACCGGGTCGATCGTCGAGCTTCATGCGGAGGAGCACAACCCCGTGAAGGTACTGCTGAATGGGAGTCCCTTCGCGATGGGCGAGATCGTCGTGGTCGGAGATACCTTCGGCGTGCGGATCGTCGAGCTACTCGACCCGCCCGAAGCCGCACCTCATTGACCGTCGCTATACCCCGTATTTGCCTGGAAGTAGAACGCAGAGAAGTAGACTTCCTGAACCTGCCCGCCGTACAGAAATTCGTTCAGCCGCAGCTTAATATCCTCTTTGACCACATTTCTACCCTCCAGTGACTGCAGCTGCTCGGGTGTTGCCCCGCTAAGCGCCGAGATCACCTGATCCCGCACCCGATCAAAGTTCTTCTCGTCTTCGATCTCACCAACCACACCACTCGGGCCAACGGCCAGCGTTACATCGGCGATTACGAACAGACGCGCTTGTGAAGTCCTTGGATTCACCGTCAGCGGACCCAGGCTGACGCTAGATACGGGCTCGTCTTCATCTGGATACACCCGAACGCGCCCGGCGTCGTCCGCAGTGACCTCGGGTTCGAAGTCGCGACTCAATTGCCATCGGATCAGGAAGTATCCACCCACTGCTTGGAAAACCAGCAGTACAATCACTAGAGGCAGATATCGCAGAACGCTGCCCTTCGATGGTGGTGGCGCCTCTTCGTGTTCTTCCTCTTCTTCTGCCACGTTGGATCCTGTCAGACTCAGCTGCCTGAGGGGTCGATATTATCGAGACGGAACCGCCTAGGCCGTCTCGCCTTGTCTGCTGCTTTTAGCGATTTAACCTTCTCGCCCTGCTCTGACTTCCTCTCCTCTTGATCGGACTCGAACTTATCTACCTGCGCCGTTACTTCGTCCACATTCCACAGCAATTGCAGGATCTGCTCGTCATACCGCTCGATCTGGCGACGCTAAACCAATATCATCTGGTAGGACCAGAACACAAAACGCAGTATGTGCTCTAGCATCAGCCAGTCCAAGGTAGCCCCCCTTCACGATGATCAGTTTGACAGCTACTAGTAGCTTCGGTACACTCGGTGACATGAGCAAAGAAATCATCCTGGCGGGAGCGTGCGCCATCCTGACCATAGGGCTGGCTTGGGTCATCGACCACCCCGAGAAAATGAGTGGCACGGCGATTACACTCGCGGCATTCGGTATTATCGCACTCGTCGTTCGTTTTCGTGGCGAGTCATCAGGCCAGACGACCAAGTGGAAACGGGGTCGCGGCGCAAACCCGCCGGGCTGATGCCTTCCCCAAGGATCTCGGTCGTCATACCCGTTTTAAACGAGCAGGAATCCATCGCCCGTGTCCTCGCGGACCTGCCAGAACGCCTGATAAACGAAGTCATTGTAGTCGACAACGGTTCCACAGACCAGACCGCGCAACTCGCTAGAGACGCCGGCGCTCGCGTAGTACAGGAACCACGCCGAGGATACGGCAGCGCCTGCCTCCGCGGAATAGCCTCTGCCGATCGCCCCGATATCATCGCCTTTATCGACGGAGACTACAGCGACCATCCTGAGGAGATGGCGCGGGTTCTTGCACCCATCCTTGATGGACATGCCGACTTCTGTGTCGGTTCCCGAGTCCTCGGAAACCGGGAACCGGGAGCCATTCCCCCTCAGGCCCGCTTCGGGAACTGGCTTGCCACGACGCTGATATCCGCCCTATTCGGTCCGGACTTCACCGATCTCGGACCATTCCGGGCGATCAGAACGGAAACCCTTCGAAAGATAGACACGCAGGACACGACCTTCGGCTGGACCGTCGAGATGCAGGTAAAAGCCGCCCTTCTTAGAGTGCGCACAGCCGAAGTGCCCGTCTCCTATCGGAAACGGATCGGTGCCTCCAAGATCACGGGGACCCTACAGGGGACGATCAAGGCCGGGTGGAAGATACTATTCACGATATTTAAACACGCGGCCAGACCAGCCTAGCTATTCTGGAGAAGATACCGGATTGTCTTTGCGAACCGCTCCGCGCCCTGCTTGCTGATTTTGAAGTTCTCCTGCCGCCGAGTCGCGTCTCGCAGCGCCATCAAGAAGCGAGCTTTGGGGGGACCGTCCACGTTCACGACCTGGACCATCGCCCTCCGTGGGGGCGGCTTCTCAGTCGCAGGAACGCGTTGGGAGACCGGTTTGAGCGGCTCGTCTTCCGGCCAGTATTGAAAAAAGGCGTAGAGGGTAATCGAGACCAGGAGGATCGACCCGAAAGTAGACGCCACAACGAAAAGGCCGAAGTAGAGAGCCGAAAAACAAAGACACGCAAGCCCGATGGCCGAAATCAGAAACCAGATAGACATGCCTCGCGAAACCGCCTGTATCGGCGTGTGGTCAATCGCCTGCATTACTGGTCTGTCCTTCTTCCGGTCCAGCTTATTCTTTTCCGCCTTGCTCACCCATCCGCCTCGCGTATCGTAGTCTTCAGCCGCTCCCCGGCGGTTTCCGTCGCATCCAACCTGTCCTGACCGGCCTGCCGAGTTCTCATCAATTCATCGGCAATTTCCATTGCAACCATCATCGCAATCTTCGTCGTATCGGCAAGATTCTTCTCTGCCGCGATACGCTCCATCCGCTGGGTGACCTCCTCTGCGACCTCTCTTGCGTAGTCAGAAGATCGATCGCTTACGAGCGTATAGGTTTTCCCGAAGATCTCTACATCTGCCTGCTGAGCCGAGCCGGTCATACGTCCTCCAAGCCGGAAACACCCAAGTTTACGGCCAATCTAAGCACGCCTTGAATCGAGTGTCAAGGCACCCCCATCCTCAACAAAACAGGACCCATTGCACTTTTTTGCTTCAAGGCTCAAGACCGCGATGCTCCCCGCCGATACGTGGAGAGAGATTTAGTTGGACTTCACCCCAGAGGGTCGAGAGAACAAGGGCAACGATAGATGCCAAACATCATCCAATCAGGCAGTGGCGCATCCTTCAACACCGTCGGCCCTGTTCCTACTCCGGACCCAGAGGTCACTGTCAACATATCCGAGCCGAAGGACGGAGATTCGGTCGATCTTTCGAACGAACCACCGGGCGGACCAAGCACATACGGCCCTGCCCAGTTCAGCGACCGGTTCAAGTTCGACATTCAAAACGGGATGCTCGACGCGAGTCTTCGCTTCGATGCCAGGACGAACCGATCCAGAGGCGCGGACGTCAAAGCCTATGCGGAGAGACAGGGCGTCGATTTCCAGATCACGAAGGCTGCTGGGACAGGAAGCCAGACGTCGGCTCTGTTTGCACTGCAGTTCCAGGACGCCAACCCCAACGCGACCTCTGCTTCAACCCAGGTCGAGGGCCGTATCGGATTTTCCAGGATGGCCGAACAGAGCCTGAACCTTTTGGCGTCACTCTAGCACGCATCTCCATAAAGAGCGAACGAGAAAGGGGGCGACCGAAGTCGCCCCCTTCTTTTGTTGCCTACTCAAGCCACTAGATCATCACACACCGCCGGCTTCGGCCACCGGGTCAAAACGGACGACACCATCGGTCGCGGGCACCATGATCTCCACGATCCAGCCCGAAACCTCTTTTCCGTCGACGACGACCTTCTTGGGCTCGCGACTGATCACCTCCGCATCCCGGGAAAGCCTCTCGAAAGCGTGACAACCCTCGTCATCAACACAGAAGTAGCGCTGCGCACGACCCTCGGGGCTACCACCCAAGGTCGGTGTCTGTTTGTTCTCTGCCTGTTCCAACACAGCTCCTATCGGTAGAGGCCCCGTGCATCGATGTGGTTCAGAACGGGCTCGGGAACCCAGTATTTGATCGATACATCTTGTCGGACACGCTCTCGAACCGTTGTGGAGGAAATCTCGATCTGCGGCGTGTCCAGAAAGATCATCCGATCCGCAAGCTCGGGGGGAACATCGCCCCGGGACACTCCGGGACGATCGAACACGACCACCTGCGCTAGATCCATCACTCGGTCCGGCTCGAACCACTGATTGAAATCTACAGCATTGTCTGCGCCGATCAACAAGTAGAGTAGATCCGCTTCGTCGCAAGCCTCTGCCCGAATGTCTTTGAGGGTCACGGACGTGTAGGACGACCCACTACGCCGAACCTCAAGGTCGGAAACGGAAAAAGCATCATGATTCTGAACCACGCAGGAAACCATGTGAAGCCGGTCTTCTCCAGAAGCCACAGGACCTGCGCGATGGGGCGGATCTCCGGAGGGGACCCAGATCAGACGATCCAGATTACACGCGGTGAGCGCTTCCTGGGCAAGGATGAGGTGGCCAATATGAACCGGATCGAACGATCCGCCCCATATTCCGATCTTCTGTGCCATTCAGGTACCAGGGAGTGCGGCTGCGCTTTCAACCTGCCCCGAGACGCCATCCTCGGGCGAAGGGTGCACGGCTTTCGAGATCGCTTTCTGCACCTCCTTCCGCTCGGCTTCGATCTCCAGACTCAGAGATTCGGGGGTCTTCTGACCCGCCAGGTCGTCGAGAATCTCGAGCGCCTCGTCCAGTTCCCCCTGCCTGTGGAGGGCAACTGCCAGAACGAACCGGACCTCCTCCCCCATCCTGGTGTCCGGATACTTCTCGAGCAATCTGCGGCAGAAGATCTCGGAAGAAGCCGGGTTCTTCCACTTCAGGTAGTTTCGAGCGATCATCAGGTCCTTCGAGGCGAGCTTCTCGTCAAGGTCGCCGATCCGCTTCCGAGCTTCCGAGGCAATATCGCTGTTCGGAAAGTCTTCGACGAACCTCGTGAACTCCCGGATCGCAAGCACCGTCTCTTCCTGATCGTGGTGAATGCTGCGCGATTGGTTGAAGTAACACATCCCGATCTGGAACCGGGCCTTGTCGATGAACTTACTGACCGGATACTCATTGATCAGACGCTCGAACTCGAAAATTGCCGTCTCGTAGTCCTTCGAACAGAAGTAGGCCTGTCCAAGCCCGTACTGCGCATCGTCCACAAGATGAGATCCGGGGTAGTCGGACAGAAGATTCCGAAACAACTGTTGGGCATTCCAGCACTTCTCATCGAGAAGGGCCTTGTTCGCGTCAGCCAAATAGGTACCCGCGTCCTTGCGACGGTTCGACTCTTGGGCACACGAAACGAGAGATCCAACAAGAAACAGAACCAGAATTGCGCGGGCGGTGGGTGGGATCATCAAGGTCTACTCGCTTTGGCGGCTCGGATCCGCCTGATCTGCTCTTCCGCTCTCTGAAGATACTCCGACTGTGGGTAGTCGACAGTCAGTCGCTTGAACTCGATCAGAGCACTCTCCGCGTCACCCAGCTTGAAGTAACAATAGCCCAGCTTGAGCTGGGCATCGTCGTCCTTTTCTGTCTCCGCGAACCCGAAGACACGCTTGAAGGCGTCCAGTCCGCCGGTATAATCCTCCACGGCATACGCACACTCACCCAGCCAATATTGAGCATTGTCTGCCAGCTGACCTTGCGGTTCCTGCTCGAGTATCTGTGCAAACAGACGCTTTGCGCCCGCGTAATCCTGCAGATCGAAGGCTTGCAAGGCGCGATCATAGAGCACGTTCACGCCCTTAGAATGCAAGGTTGATGCAGCGGGTCCCTGTCCTGCACCAGCGGCAGTCTTTAGTGGTAGCATAGCCGCGCCCTGTATCTGACGGCGAAGCTCCAGGATCTCGTCTGCCAAGGCCGAAAATCTCCCCATCACCGCGCCGTTAGCAGAGTCCTGTTGGTCTAGAAGCGTCCGTAGCTGCGCTTCGAATTCTATCAAACGGAGTTCCAGCGACTGGACCTTCGCTTCGAGCGCCTGAGCTTCAGATACGACAGTCGTATCGACCGACGGAAAGGACGCTTGCTCCCCATCCGATTCGGGCGGAGATCTCACCTCCTTGTAGCGTGTTGTCGCGCAGGCCTCGAGACCCAGTGCAAGAGCGAGGGCCAGACCCCAGATTTGCAGGCTCACGATTTCGCTCCCTTGAACGATGCGCCAGACCGATGGTTCCGTGCCGGCTACGTCCGGAAAATCGGCGTAAGTATAGGATTTACATTCAGTTTAGAGAATCGTATTCTGAAAATAAGCAATGGTCCAAATACAGTCAAGAAATCGGCCTCCGAGGACCTTGACCCGGCGTTCTTGCCCGGCCTAAGTTGGACTAGTGAATGACTTGAAAAACAGAGTGCGCCAGGGATACTCAAGGACCTGGGTCGTGTCTAAATACAGTACGGTCGGGCTCTGGCCATCGGAGCGGGAGATGATACAGCGCTTCTGGCACCCAGGAGGCCGCATCCTTGACCTAGGGTGTGGTGCGGGTCGAACGACGGTTCCTTTGAGGCAGGCGGGGTATCAAGTCGTCGGCGTGGACATTGCGCAACCCATGGTCTCACAGGCGAAGCTATTCGCTGAAAACATGGATCTCGACTTCCCGATGGCTGTCGGCGATGCGACAGACCTGCCGCTTGACACAAACTGCTTAGACGGTATCCTATTCTCCTACAACGGCATAGAACTTATACCTAAACAATCCGGAAAGATCTCGGCTCTGAGGGAGGCCTACCGGGTCCTTAAACCAGGTGGCACTCTGATTTTCACCACGCATGCCTTCGAGGCTTTCAACAAATACGCACCGGCCAGACTTCAACGATACGGAATCCACGTTTTCAACCGAATGCTCGGCCGTGCAAAGGAAGACGCGGAGCTTGGCGAAGTCATCGTCGATCCGAAGCGAACCGTCGAGGTCTACTACATGCAGATAAACTCCCCCCGGAGGTATCGCAAGCTCCTAACCCAGCTTGGGTTCTCACTCGTTTACTACAACAGTCGCAAAAGAATCGAGTCGGGCAAGTCTCCCACCCGCCTGGCCGACTTCGACGGAGACTTCAAGTTCTACGTCGCACAGAAGGAAACCTGATGTCCGGAAGCGTTCTCGTCGTCGGATCAACAAACATGGACCTAATCGTCCGCGCGGGCAGACTCCCGGTGCCGGGAGAGACCGTTTTAGGGGGTGAGTTCGTGCAAGCCCGTGGGGGTAAGGGTGCGAATCAGGCGGTTGCCGCCGCTCGATCCGGAGCACAGGTGGCGATCCTGACCGCGATCGGACGCGATGCTTTCGGGCGAGAAAGCCTTAATGGATTCACCCAAGAAGGCATCGACACGTCATCGGTTCAGCGCCGTGACCTGCCTACAGGCGTTGCACTGATAACTGTGAACCAGGAAGGCGAGAACTGTATCGTCGTCGCACCGGGGGCGAACGGTTCTCTTGACGCCGCCACAGTCGAGGCCGCCTACCCGAGCGCAAAGCCCGATGTTTGTGTCTGCCAGCTCGAGACACCCCTGGAAGGCGTTCAGGCCGCCCTGGAACACGCATCACGCGCTGGTAGCCTGACCATCTTGAATCCGGCGCCCGCCAAGAAACCCGACCCTGCTCTCCTCTTGAAGGTCGACTGCCTAACACCCAACGAGTCCGAAACCGAGACCCTGACAGGAATACGTCCAGACTCGATTGATTTGGCCACTAAGGCCGGGGCAATCCTGAGGGAACAGGGCGTTGGTACTGCGATCATCACAATGGGCGCCAAGGGAGCTGTCCTCGTCGATAGCCAGGGCGTGTGCCACCAGCCAAGCCCGGAGGTCGAGACTATCGATACGACAGCAGCCGGAGACACGTTTACCGGCAGCCTCGCTGCTCGTGTCGCGCAGGGAGACAACCTGCGGGAAGCGCTGAGATACGCCTGCTGCAGCGGGGCTCTTGCCGTGACCCGGATGGGGGCTCAACCCTCGATACCCTGCGCTGCGGCCGTTTCTTCACTCGAGCGAGAGTTTTGTCGACTTGATGATTGACCCCCAAACCATCCTGTCGTATATTTGGATTCCCTTCAAAACCCCACTAGTAACTCTTTGTTATTAAATAAAATACCCCCAAGCTCTCCCTCGCGTCTCCCCGGAAGCCACGAAAGGTTCCGCCCAGATGGATAATTCCGCTGAATTCGAGGATCTCGTTGAAGAACTCGAGAGTTTCGAGGCTGAAGCTAAGAGTCTGCACGAGAGAATCGCTCGTCTGATGCACGATGCCAGAGAGATCTCGACGTTGGCCGACGGTGAGGAAGAACCCGAGGCCATCGTTGAGGGCAGCGACGACTAGCCGGAGCGCCTGACGCGTTCCTACTCAGGGCAGGCCGTTACTCTCGTAACGGCCTGCTTTCTTTGTATACTGTGAACACGACTCTGCTAATCGCCATTGTGCTGCTGATAGCTGTGGGTGTACGCTATCTGACGCCATCAAGAGAGCGTTGCCCCGAATGCAACGCTCTTCGCGAAGACGACGCGCCGCTCTGCGAATGCGGCTGGATCTTCGAGTTTGATGACGAAAAACCTCTTCAGTATGGTGAGGTGGAAGATGAAGAAACCGATGACAACGATTTCTAGGGCCCTTGGCGTTTGCCTGACGCTCGTCCTCGCGCACTCGTCGACCATTACTGAGATTGATCCGAAGACGGGTCGATTCTACTTCAGAGACAACAACAACTTCCCAGACGATACGCTTGGACACATCGCCCTCTACCTCGTCCAGCAGAACAGGAAAGAGGGGAACGCCTATGTCTCACAATCCGTAGCCGAAGGAATCGTCGAATATCAGATTCGATTCGTCGACAACGGAAACGCTCAGCTTGTCGACGAAGAAGATCTGTTGACGGTGCGACGCTACACGACCAAGCCCCCCGAACCCGAGCCACAAGTTGACCCAAACGTGCCTCCCATCCCGGCACCGGGCCCGCCAGCCGATGAAGCGGTGACCGAGACCCCACCCCCACCGCCAAAACCCGACGTTGTGGGAACGCGATATATCGAATATGTCGACCTTGGACTCAACGGGCTAGACGAGCGAGACTACTACTTCTTAGACGGACGGAGGTTTGACCTAGCGAGCAAGGACATTAAGAGCATCCATGAATACAGAAGCCAAGTGGCCACGGCCGTGAACGTGTTTATCGAGAAGATAGACTACGAGGCGATCGTCGAGGGGCTCGGAACCACGGGAAAGACGGGAATCCGGAAACGCGGCGCGTTCGCCGATGGATCCCTCCCCTCGCTGATGGTCTTTGGTCTTGATTTGCCATACGTTTTCAAGCCAAGCGCGGAGTCGGGTGGGCAACAGCAGAGCGAAGAGGCGATGCTCGAGGAAATCCGGCAGCGGGTCGGGTTCGTTTATAGCGCGACCGTCGGCTATACAGATCTGAATGGTTTCCGATTCAGGGATATCGCCGATCAGACGCCACTGCTCCAACGTCACTATGACCAGTTGGAGCAATCTCTGCTTCGGCTCATAATGGATAGCCTGTTCGACCCTGATGGCGACGAGCTGGTCACCCAGCAGAACATCTCCAACGGTTATACGCGCTTTCGGGAACTCCACCAACAACTGTCCGACAACGCCCGTGGAGCTGGTAGACGCGTTCTCCTGCCGAACGAGAAGCTGGCCAGACTGCGCTTAGAACACGAGAAAGTGCATCAGCGACCCTTCTCACCATAGATGCTAACGCGACGAGGCCGCTTCACTTCTGACAGCGCATTCGCGCACTACGCTTGCTACACCCTCATTGCCAAGGCTCCTGTATAGCCTCGGCATCCGACGACCTTGCTGACTGATGTACGAAAAAGAGTGTGCGAACCTGCTAGCACCCGTTTGTCGATCTCAGCTTTTTAGTCGGTTATTCACAGACCAATCCGAACGCACTCTAGAAGACAACAAAATCCCGATGTCTAACCGCACACCGTCCTTTGCTTGGGAATGACTTTGGTAGTGGAAAAGTGAGTGATCCGCCAATCGGGAAGACATCCCAAAACCGTCAAAATTCGCGTGAATGCGACAGTTGTAAGACTCTGTATTTTTTGAATCAAGGTATCGCGGCAGCTGAGTAGGGCGTGTTGACACCTTGCATAGGCCCCGCTATATTTCCCGCTGATCCTAGGCGAATCTCCTTTTACACCCAATTATTCCCACGTTTATGGCTGTGAATTCACCCCTCGCTGATCTGGAAGCGAAAGACCGTAAACGCTTCTACAGCATAACCTTAGGGTTTATGCTGGTCGCCGCAACGGCACTGATCGGACGGACAATCGGGGATGCACTTTTCCTCGAAGCTTTTTCCGCGGACGATCTCGCCTACATGTATCCCGCAACAGCTGCAACCGTCTGTGCCGTCGCATATGGTTATGCTAGACTGGCCTCGCGGCTCCCTCTCGCGCGTCTCGTGTCGATCCTGTCGCTCTTGCTTGCCCTCGCGAGCGTCTGCCTTCGTTTCGCCCTAATGGTTCCGGATACGAACATCCCCAGGATCGCCGCCTACGTTCTGGGCGACCTAGTAGTGAACCTGCCAATGCTTCTGTTTTGGAGCTTCGCCGCGCACTGTTTTGTGCCCGGCCAGGCCAAGCGCCTGTTCGGGCTCGTCGGAGCTGGCGGCACCACTGCGTGCATTCTTGCCGGCTTCATCATCAAGCCTTACACGGTGGCCTTCGGCAAGGCAAACCTCCTACTGCTAATCACGGTACTAATGGTCTGCTTCGCCGCCTTGATCAGCCGGACCAGCCGGCGCGACGGGATCGGCAGGCAGGCACCCAATGCGACTGGCAACGACAGCAGTATTGGCTCGATGAGCAGCCTTCTCGGTAACACACAGATCAGGGCCATCGTTGCTCTAATGCTAGCCTCTACAGTCGCCCTGACCCTTGTGGACTATCAATTCAAAGCCGGCGCGAAGGAGTACACCGATGATCTCGCTGGCTTCTTTGGGTTATTCTACGGTGTTGCAAGCGCCGTTTCGCTAGTCATCCAGCTTTTCATTGTCCACAGGGTGCTGCAGAAAGGTGGTGTTTTCGCCGGGCTTGCTGTCCTGCCCGCAGCTCTGGTCCTGACAAGCGCGACGGCTTGGGTCACACAGTCATTCGACTGGACCGTCGCGAACAAATTTGCTGTACAGATCTTTGCCTTCACTATCGACAGTGCCGCGCTCCAGATGCTCTACCTCGGGGTCGCTCGGCAGACACGCAGCCAAGCCAGAGCCCTCGCAGAAGGGATCGGAAAACCCGTGGCAACTGGTGTGACCGGTCTGTGTCTGATTCTGGGCGCTTCCACATCGGCGCTTTACCAACTCGCTGCGGTCGCAACGATAGTCAGCGTCGTGTGGGTCGTTCTGACGCGGATCAACCACAACGCCTACATCAAGGCGCTTGTCGACTCGCTCGGAAACAAGCGGTTCGACGCTTCCGGCGAGACGAGCGAGATCCAAGACGTCGCCCTTGAGCGACACATCCGAGACAGCCTTGAGTCTGCATCGGAAGAGGAGATCGTTTACCTCCTTGGTATTCTGCCGACGCTTGATCAGGTCGATTGGTCGGATAAATACAGAGAGATGCTTACAAAGAAGGACCCGAGGATCAAGATCGCTTCACTGTCCTACCTCAAGACGCACGGTGGCGACCAAGACCTGCCGGGGATCGTTAGCCTTCTGAACCACCAGGATGCGAAAGTCCGTGAAGGTGCGATCGACGCGATCGATGCCCTCGGTAGCCCGGAACATCTTGCTCAAGTCGAGTCTCGCCTAGAGGACCCAGCGCCCGAGACTCGAGCAGCCGCGATCGCTTCGCTGATCAACTCCGAGGACCTGGATCGGCTCCTCTCTGCCGGAAGCGCACTCAGGACGATGCTGGCCTCATCGAGCACTGTTGACAGAGTGGCTGCGGCACACGCGCTCGGTCGGCTCCAACGAGGCGGGCTGGTCCGCCCGTTGATCAGTCTCCTTCAGGATGAGGAAACCGTTGTTGTCCAGTCCGCTCTTGAGGCCTGCCTTCAACACAGAGATCCAAAACTGATCCCCGCGATCACTCCCCTGCTCGCGAACCCCAAGGTTGCGGCACTAGCTGGCGATGCTCTTGCCGAGTTCGGTTCACCATCGCTCGACCATCTGATCCCATGCCTCGAGATAGCAGAAATGGAGGGTTCTTTCGAAGGAGCTCAGTGCATTCCACCGATCCTTTCTAGGATCGGAAACGCCGCCGCGCTCCCAAGTCTAAGGAAAGCCGCGCAGTCTCACGATCCAGTGCTCCGGACTAGCTCGATCAAGGCTTTCGCTCAGATAACGGTGGCTCTCGAGCAAGTCGGCGACCAACGAGACACAATACACGAGCTGACTATAGAAGAGCTCAAGGCCTCACGCACTGCGGCTTCGCGTGCTCTGGCCGTTTCAGGTCAAAAGGACACCGCTGTGCTCGAAGCCGCTCTCAGACAGGTCACGGAAAACCACCTGTCAAATGCGTTCACCCTAATTAGCGTCCTGCACCCCACTGTCCGTCCGATTGAGATGCTGCAGAGCCTGAGTCAAGAGGGCGAAGCCAGGAACAACGCGATTGAGATCCTTGAAAACGTTCTGAAGGGTGACCTCCGGACCGAGACGCTCCAGACCCTTAGTGACCAGGGCACAACAACCTCTGACACCAACTCGACGCTCCAAGAGATCCTTTTAGAAGACTGCTCGAATTGGGTAAGGATCGGCGCACTCTACGCCATTGGCAGAACCGGTAGATCAGAACCCAACGACGTGACGGACAACCTTCGGCATAGACAAGCCGTCGTTCGTGAGACCGCCCTCGAGGCGTTGATATCGATCTCCCCGAAGCGCGCTCGACAGGAAGCCGAGAACCTCTCGGATGACGATGCCGACATCGTCCGCATGGTCGCAGAACGAATCTCAACCGCAGGCTGATTGGTATGATTACCGTAGAGAAAATCCTGTTCCTCAAGAACGTCCCGCTCTTCTCGAAGCTGCCGCCTGAAGAGCTTGGTCACCTAGCCGGAATCGCGGAGGAGATCGTGTATCCCGAGGGTGAGGTGATCATCCGTGAAGGCGATCACGGAGAAGAGATGTTCCTGATCGTCGAGGGCGAGGTCGAGATCACGCGAGGAAGCGAATCCCTTGCAGTTCTAGGGAGCCAGGACTACTTTGGGGAAATGAGCATTCTCGATGGCGAACCCCGATCCGCTACGATTACGGCTAAGGCGGACTGTCTTCTCCTCAGGATTCGCCAGTCTGACTTCTATGACATCCTCGAAAGACACTTCAACGTCGCACTGACCATCATCCACACGCTGACTCGACGTCTCAGAGACATGAACTTGGGACAGGTCAGCGATGAAGGAGACTAAACCGCCTTGCCAGGCAAACATTTGATCTTCGGAGTAGGCCTCCTCGCTGCCTTGGGCCTGCTTCCGACACAAGCCAGCGCACAGCAGGCTATCCAGGGATTCTCGATCGCATCCCCTTTCAATTCAGAGAATCGAACGAGACGACTGCTCAACACGTTCGCACTCGATGCCCTCCTCACCTACGACTACGAGGAATCCGACTCATCTGCGGCCGTGTGGAAGACATCCGCAATCCCGGATCTTCGCGACAAACGCTACTTGATCAAGAAGGACAGTTTGGGGGGCTACCGGACGCTTGAACTGGCATACACGGTCACGTCGGGGGGTGCCTATCAGATCTACGTGCACGGACGTGCAATCAACGGCCCGACCATTACAGCCAACCCGGACCTCACTTCGTTCAAATCGCGGTCTGAGTATACTGCCAACCAAGAAAAAAACTCTTCTGCTACGCCCGATTTAGACTACCAGATTTATAGGCTGAGCTATCTGCAGGCAGACCGTGCACTAGCGCTACTCAAGACAATCGGATACACGACCGTCGAATACTCGATGTCGGCGGGCGAGACGGCCAACGACCGGATCTACAGCACATTCATGTCAGGTCAGTGGAAACTCCCCGTCGTGATCAAGCTGATCGATGCAACAAAATCGAGTCTGATGGATCCCCCTCCAACGGGAGGCTTTCAACAGGCACGACAGGCAACGGATCTGGGGGGAACATTTCTCCATCAGCAAACATCGGGTGAACCTCAGCAGCGGCTCATGATTGCTTATGACCGGAACGCCCCCGAGCCGATGCAGGACCTTCTGAACCTGCTCCGC
>DPVD01000260.1:0-3062 GCA_003526745.1 Candidatus Latescibacterota bacterium | reverse complement strand
CGAGAACGAGATGGACGAGATTACGAGCGCCGTCGGGGTCATCCACAGCACTCGCTTGATTATCAGATTCAGCATTTATCCTCTCTTCTTTGCTTCGTTCCTTAGCTCAAACCAACCAACACCACCCTACCCTGGATCGATCGAGTAGCACTCCATAGCCGTGTTGCCAGGCGTACGAAATATCCATCCGCCCATCGCTACGTCCGGAACATTCCGGAAGTCATTCCGCACGAGAAAGATCTGGGGTATACCTCCAACTGTCCCGATTACCCACAGGTTCTTCTGATTCAGTTCGAGAATTTCTTTATATAGCTCTACTTGGCGTGCTTCACTCGGTGTCCGCTCGATCTCGCGATAGAGCTCAATGCACCTCAAGATATCCGGCGGCGGCTTCTCACCCCGCTTGCCGTCTGTCCTGAACCATCTCGCGTAGTCGATCGCGTGAATCGACTCGTCGCTGAACGGAACGTGAAAGCGCGGATCAACCAGCGGGGACTGACCGTTCCCAGCGCCCCAGATAGCGCCATCGTGGAGCAATCCCTTTTTCCGTTCATAGAACAGCTGGCGGGCTTCTTCCTTAATCTCCGTTCGCACACCTACTGCCGTCCAGTAGCCCGAGACCAACTCGAGCACCCTGTTGTCGAGGGAGGTCGTCTCGAGCCTAATCACAATCGGATCGCCGTCCGGGCGAAGCCGGTGGCCACTTTTGTCCTTCGCGGCCAGCCCCATTTCGTCGAGAAGCTGGTTTGCCAGTACTGGATTGTATTTGAGGTAGGCTCGCTCAAACGACTCCGAATAGTAAGGAGAGGTCGGCAAAGGCGCTACCTGCCTCGGTTCGGCTAGACCGAAATAGTCCGCTTCGCTCAACTCATTCCGATTTATCGCGTGAGACAATGCGATCCTGAACCGTCGGTCGTGTATGATCTTCTTCATAACCGGATCAGCGTGGTTCAGGTTCAAGGCAATCGCGTGAGACCCCATTCCCGGGTTGATCCAGTGCACGACACGATAGCCTCCCTTATTTCGGCCTTCCATGAAGAGCGGGTAGTTCTGATAGCTGAGGTGTCTACCCTGCATCCCCATTTCGCCGTTGATAGCTTTGAAATTGATCGTCTCAGCATCGTAGATCTCGAAGGTCATGCGATCGATATAGGGAAGCTGGTTCCCTTCGGGGTCGACCTTCCAGTAGTAGGGATTGCGGACAAGAACGGCAGGCCTAGCCGGCGGTGGGTCCTTAAGTACCCAAGGCCAAAGCCTGGGCGTCTCAATCGTGCGCCAACCCCAGACGTCATTGAACAGTTTAGTCCAGAGATCGAACCCGCGCTCTTCCGTCATCCGCTCGAGATTTTCCATCGACGTGTAGCGCGGATGGTAGTTCTTCATGAAGTGCTTCGCGTGCCGCACCATCTCGTAGCCCCGACCTGAGGCGAGTGCCTTGAGAAAAAGTCCGTTTGGAGAGGCGAACCGGAACCGAACTGTGTAGTCGTCGAGCTTCTCGAAGGTGAGGGCCTTGCCATCCCGTTTGAAATCGCGCGCGATGACAGGGGTGATGTCTTTGTTTGATAACACGTCCTGGTGCCAGAACTCGATATCCTCGGCTGTAAAGGGATGCCCGTCGGACCAGCGCACGCCCTTCCGCAACCAGAAGGTGAACGTCTTCGCGTTATCCTCGACAGTCCATCGGACCGCGAGGTTGGGCACGACCGTATTCCCCATCGGACCCCAACGCACTAGACCGTCATAAGCGAAACGAGCTTCCAGAATACCAATATCCTTCGGTCCGTTAGATAGACGCGGCCACGTCCCGCCATACGGTCCGTTCTGCTCCGGAGGCACGATCACCAACGGATCTTGCGGCAGACGCTCACTGACGGGAGGCAGATCACCGCGCGCAACAAGCTCAGTCAACATAGGGGACTCGTTGAACGCTCTACCCTTCGATACCGGCCATTCCGCAACTCTGTGAGCACCCACTGGCTGGCGGGTGCTCACGAGAGCGACAGCAGGCTTGGCAGGCGACAGCGGCGCAACGGAAGCCATCCCGACCTCCTCCGTCTTTACCAGAGACGACAACACGCTCTGGAACGCCGTCGCCTCCTCGATCGCCTTCGGATCGCGCGGTGACAGATGCCAGGTCATGCTCCCCAAGACCTCGACCAGCGTCCCAAAAACAAGAAACACACCGATCAGTCCACCGAGGACTCGCAATCTTGTACCTGTTTTCCTGGATAGAGTCATAGGCCTACCCGTCACCACCGCGCTTGCTCTTGCCCGGGTCAATCGCATAGCACTCGACCGCTGTGTTTCCCGGCGTCCTGAAGGACCACCCGGCAAGCGCAACGTCCGGAACGTTCACGAATGTGTCCTTAACCAGAAAGATGGAAGGCGTCTGCCCCACAATACCAATCACCCAAAGGTTCTTCTCGTTCAGGTCGAGAACCTCCTTCATCAGCCGCTTCTGCCCCTCCTCTTCCTGGGTGATCTCTGCTTTTCTGTAGAGTTCCATTACCCTGAGAAGATCTCCCTTCGGTTCTTCTCCCTGACGTCCGCCGGTCCTGAACCATCTGGCATAGTTCTGCGCCTGGATGGAACTGTCGTTCCACGGTACCAGCCACCGCGGATCGAGCGTAGGGATAAACTCATCAGCACCACCCCACGTTGCGAAGTCGTGGTTCATCGCCTTCTGATTCTCCCAAAAAAGCTGACGCGCCTTCTCCTTAATTTCAGTCTTCACTCCAACAGCGGTCCAGTCGGCGGCCACAAGCTCGAGCGCACGGTTGTTTAGCGCCGTCGTCTCGATGTAGACGCTCAGCGGCTCACCGTCTGGCCTCAGACGAATCCCCTGCGCGTTCCGCTCCTCAAGACCGACCTTGTCCAGCAGCTTGTTCGCATACTCGGGATCATACCGAGTATGTGCCTTCTCGAATGACTCGCTGTAATACTCGGACATTGGAGGCGGCGCGACCTGTCTCGGTGTGCCGATCCCGAAATACGCAATCTCGTTTATCGCATCGCGGTTCATCGCGTGCGAAAGCGCGATCCGGAACCGCCGATCCTCGATG
>DPVD01000500.1:0-3233 GCA_003526745.1 Candidatus Latescibacterota bacterium | reverse complement strand
AGGGACCACTTTGGGGTGGTCGAACAGATCAACGCAGGCTTGGTCCCAACGGGAGACTCGGCTGGTCCGCTTGAAGGTGGTTTCGTCGTAGGGCTGCCCGAATTCGCGATCGGCAATCGCGTTGAGACGGGTGACATCCTCAGGTGTAAGGACGTTCTTGATAACGATGTAACCATCGAGATCGAAGACGAATTTCTCTTCGGGTGTCATTGTTTTGGATCTCCTGATGTGTTGTAACGATTGGCTCAGTGTTTCCTGAAAGCGGGCTTTTCGCCTGGCACAGGGGAGTTATCGAAGGCTCCCCGGCTCACGACGGTGTCAATACCTCCAAATGAATCAATCTTGGTCGCCTGGTCGGTTTTCGCGCGGCTGTCCTGCTCGATCGGATCGCAGATCTCTCGTAAACGGCTCTCAAAGCTTTCGGTCAAATCGTATCGTGAATCTGCAAGGTCAGTCAATTCTTTCGGGTCCGCGTTCATGTCGAACAGCTGCGCGGGCTCGTGGGCGTAGTGGACATACTTATGTGTCAGGTCACGGAGCATGTAGGACGCGTGTCTCGACCCCACAGCGTGGTATTCGCTGAAGACCGTGCGGTCTCGATCCTCTTCGGCGGCAATTTTCCAGATCGACTCTCCGGGCAGGTCTGCGTCTGCAGCGGTATACGAGGCTCCCACGCACTCGACGGCCGACTGGAAGGTGTCGACGAGTGAAACAGGTGTCCTGCAAACTTTGCCTACCGGCACATCAGGCCCTGCAGCGATGAAGGGGACCCCGGCAGATTCCTCGAACATACTAAATTTACCCCACACCCCCCGGGCCCCTTGATGCTCGCCATGATCGGAGGTGTAGATCACGCGTGTCGAGTCCGTAAGTCCAAGCTGATCCAGTTCGTCGAGAACGCGGCCGATCTGTTCATCCAGGTGTGAGCACGCGCCAAGATAAGCCGCGATCATCTGCCTGATTTCCTGTTCGCTGAACTGCGGATCGAAGTCGAAGAACTTTCGCATATAGTCGAGAGCCGGATGCTGAGGCCAGTCCGACTCGCGCCACTGAGGCAGAAACTCGAGACTCTGGTCGATATACTGGTCGAAGAACTTCTGCGGGCAGATATAGGGCGGGTGTGGGCACACAAACGAGAGGAACACAGCCCACGGTTTGTCGTCGTCCTTGTGCGCGTTGAGCCAAGCTACCCCGTTGTCGCCGTTTCGGACGTCGTAGGCCAGGTAGGTTGACTCGCCGGGACCGGCTCCCAGGATACCGCCGCGCTTCTTCCTTGCAGGTGCCCGTTCACTGCGGATGCACCCGAGGATGTCGCCCACACCTTCGACGACGTGGAGCGGCTCGACTTCCTCGGTGAATCCGTGGTCGTTCTCGGGGCCGCTGAAGTGCAGTTTGCCGATTGAGTCGATCCTGTGGTCCTGTTCACGCAGGCGATGATGCCAACTTTCTACTTTGCCATCGTACGGATGGGCATTGTCCCAGTAACGGATCTGGTGGACATACCGGCCCGTTGCGATAGAGGCCCTAACGGGGACGCAGATTGGACAGTTCGTGTATGCGTTGTCGAAGCGGGTCCCGCGTGCAGCCAGCCGGTCCAGGTTTGGTGTCTGCACCACGGGATGCCCGTAGCATCCGAGGGCGTGCTTATTGTGTTGATCCGAGATGATGTAGAGAAAGTTTGCTGGTTTCATTGATTAGGCCCGTTGCGTGTGGAATCGGCTAGCATCCGGTTCAGGACATTTTTTGTAATGGTCTGCACGCGTGCAGATATCCTGAGTGGTTCTGATTGATTAGTTCTCGTCGAGCGATGCCCTAGGAGAGAAGAGAGACTCACCGACGGGATAGAAGCTCGTTCGGGAAGCGTAGCATTCGATCGTAGATGACCTGAAATTAGGGACCAGTGTAAGGGCAGATCGAGAATATAGAGCGTCGAAACGAATCCATTTTAGCTGCCACTCGGCGGTGCCTGACTGCTTGTTCTCTTCGGAGATGGGGTCCTGGGGTCATCACGGTCGCTCTTCGCGAGGCGGTAACTTATCTTGGGCAAACCAACTTATCAACTCAAAAGCAAGTTACAGGCAGTGGGAGAAAAGTGCGATGGCGAAAGACGACAGACTCTTCGGAATAACCGTTCTGGCAGACTTCATCCTGAACGAGGGTGTTGAAGGAATCCTAGACAACATCACTCAGAGAGCCGGAGCGAACGCGGTCGCCGTGAATCCGATCGTGACTGCCGAGGCTGCGGAGGGTCAGGGTAGCTGGCAGCCACCAGCGGATGCGGGCAGCAGCCCCAGATTGTTCGATCGACCGCTTTGGGGGAAGACATCCTTGTGGGTACGCTCCGGCCCAAGCTACTATCCGAATGAAGAGCTATACACCGGGTCGACATACCGACCGAAGAAACCGAATGATCTGACAGAGGCGCACGGTCATCTCGTTGGAGAATTCATTGATGCGGCTCTGGAACGGGGTATCAAGGTCTATTTCCAGATTCCTAGCATCACGCCATCCGGTCTGAGGGACGAGGACCGGCCGCGCCTTCCGAGCGGTGACATTCCGGTCCGCATGGCGGATACGGGAAGCCTAGCCAGCGAGGGAAATCGTGCATACGTCGGAGCCTTTATTCGCGATTTGCTTGAGGCGTATCCGAACGTAACCGGGTTTCGGCCGGACTGGCCCGAATACCCCTGCTACAAGCTTCCGGAAGCCTTTGTGGATTTCAATAAAAAGGTAGCTAAGTGGGCTGGCGTACACGGGTTCGATTTCGAATCGATTAAGCAGGATGTTGGTCGGTTTTATACGTATCTGCACGGCGATTTGACTAATCGCGATCTGGAAGAGTTTGCTGATGTTGAGCGTGGCAAGTGGGGACAGACACGTCTTCTCCGGCAGCACGCAAACGTTTACGAGTGGTTTAGGCTCAAGCGAGCTCTGTCTCTGGATCTGCTCTCTTTCTGGCGTCAGACCATCACGGATGCAGGTGGTGAGGAGAAGGAACTGTCTGCGAACGCATTCATGCCGCCGCTAACCCTGTGGACGGGTTTTGATCTGGCGGGAGCCGCAGACATCTGTGATGCGGTTTCACCGAAGCTGTATACTATGCACTGGTCAGCGATGGTCGAGTTTTGGGGTCGGGTGTTGCTCGACCATAACGACGGCCTGGATGAGCCGCTCGTGGTTCAGGCGCTCGTCAACCTCTTCGACCTCGACGATGAGGCAACGGCCACACGGAT
>DPVD01000461.1:0-14434 GCA_003526745.1 Candidatus Latescibacterota bacterium | reverse complement strand
CTGAAATCGAAAGGCATTGACCATGGCATACCCACACCATAACTTGGTCGCCGATGGCCCTCCCTATCGTCCCCAAGGACGATGCGATCGGCGCAGCGAGCACCCAACTCGCCGCCCTTTCATTCCCCAGTAGACCGACCAAAGAACCTCAGGGGGGCGCCTGATCCATGCGATACAAACGTATCTTGCTCAAACTCAGCGGTGGTGCAGTATCCGGAAACCGTGACTTCGGTTTCGACCCGGAAGCGCTAGAGTATATCGCCGACGAAATCTTGACCCTGTACGACGCGGGTATCGAAGTCGGAATGGTCATCGGTGGTGGGAACATCTTTCGGGGATCCCTCGGCGCGCAGTGGGGAATCGATCGGTCCGAAGCCGACAACATCGGCATGCTCGGCACCATCATCAATGCACTTATGCTGAGAGGCGTTCTCAACGCGAAACGTCCCGACGCCGAGGTCCGTGTGATGACCGCCATCCCAATCAATGCTGTTGCTGAGCCTTTCATCCGGCTCAGGGCGACCCACCACTTGGATCAGGGCTATCTGGTCGTCTTCGCCGGCGGAATCGGCAACCCGTATGTCACGACGGATTACCCAGGCGTGCAGCGCGCCCTCGAGATCCGGGCCGATGCGATCCTCTATGCAAAACATCGAACAAACGGCGTACACACGGACGACCCGAACAAGAATCCTGATGCCAAACGTTATCAGCAAATCAACTACTCCACGGTCATCCAAGAGAACCTCGGAGCACTAGACCACAGTGCCGTCATCCTCGCACGCGACAACAGTCTCCCGATTCACGTCTTCGATTTCGACGAGAAGGGATCGATGCGCCGCGTGCTCGAAGGCGAGAATGTGGGGACCCTGATCAGCAACGTTCACGAAGACATCCTCGCCTGAAGCCAAAAACAAGGGCGGGGCCACAGAAAGCCTGAAAGGACACTGGAGGGGTCTTCGTCGACGATCAAAAGAGATCCGTGGCCACTGTCCTCTCAAGGGAGATTGGCCACGGGTCGCCTCAGTCTTTGGTCAGGGTGTTCTCTTTTATTTTAATCAGGCCTTTCACTTTGTGGCCGACCAGAGTCCCACTAGAATCATCAAAACCGTCGCACCAATCCGGATCTGCGACAACGGCAGATGGACCGGCACTTGGTTCGACGAACACGACAAGATATTCAACACCAGTGTCTACCCTTATTCAGAGGTACAGATCGAGGTCTTTCATGCGAGCGCACAAGATGACCGCATCGTGCTTCGTGCGAAGAACTTTAGCAAGTGGATTGATGAGTAGGTCACCTGCGGTTATGATCGCCCCGCCGGCACGCACTCGATTCATCTCAAAACGTGCCCATACCCTTAAGATCGAGAAAGAGCTCTAAAAGAAAATCCCCATCTCCCTGAGCCGGACGGACCTGAGGACCTGGGAACGGAAGGTGTCATCAGCAGCCTCCTATACAGCTGGTGAGGCACCAGAAATGACGGAGTGACTTCAGTGTTCGACATTTACTGGCGGACCCAAGACGTGGCACCAGATCTGGACGTCTGCACATACCACGAAGGCATAAGATGAAGGTTCTTTTGGTTGGCAAAGGCGGCAGAGAAAACGCGATGGCCTGGAAGCTCGCACAGAGTCCTCGGCTCACCGGGCTTTATTGCGCCCCGGGAAGTCGGGGTATGGCTCAGTATGGCGAGTGCCGAGACATCGACGTCATGGACATCGAAGGCCAGATCGACTTTGCGAAAGAAAAGGCTGTCGATCTGGTCGTCATCGGACCCGAGAACCCGCTGGAAGCCGGGATCGCTGACAGATTCGATGAGGAAGGATTCAAGGTCTTCGGACCCAGTGCGTCGGCCGCTAAGATCGAAACGGATAAGGACTTCGCACTGGACTTGATGCATCGATACGGGATTCCTACGGGTGCATTCGCTACCTTTTCGGACCCGGATGAGGCGAAGACTTATGTAAACGAGCAGGGCGCACCGATCGTCCTCAAGGCGGCCGGTCTCGCTGCCGGCAAAGGCGTCATCGTCGCCAAGACGCTTGACGAGGCGCTCGCAGCGGTCGACGAGATCCTAGTGGATGCTGCATTCGGTGAGGCTGGCGCAAAGCTGGTGGTCATGGAGTATCTTGACGGTGAAGAAGCATCGATCTTCGGGTTCACCGACGGGAAAGACATCGTGTATGCCGTCTCTTCCCAGGATCACAAACGAATCGGTGAGGGCGAAACGGGACCAAATACGGGCGGAATGGGAGCCTATGCACCGGCACCTGTGATCACAAAGGAACTGCAGAAGGAGATCTACGATCGCATCATGAAACCGACCGTCGACGCGTTGGCTTCGGAAGGGACGCCTTTCAAGGGCATCTTGTATGGCGGGATCATCATCACAGCGAAGGGACCTCAAGTTATTGAGTTCAACTGCCGCCTAGGTGATCCGGAAGCGCAAGTCGTTCTTCCCCTAATGAAGACGGACATTCTCGACATCTTCGAGGCAGGTGTGAACGGGACAATCGGGCAGATCCAGATGGAACTCGATGCCCGGGCGGCGTGCTGTGTGGTCATGGCCTCTGATGGGTATCCCACGAAGTACGAGCAGGGCTTCCCGATCTACGGGATCGACGATGCGGAGGCACTGGGCGATGTCACTGTCTTTCACGCGGGCACGGACGAACGGGATGGTCAGTTGCTGACGGCCGGAGGGCGCGTGCTCGCTGTAACCGGTGTCGATCGGGATATCCCATCGGCGATCAAGCGGGCATATAAGGCCATCGATACTATCACGTTCGAAAACCAGTACTGCCGGCGAGACATTGGCTACCAAGCATTGGCGAGATTACAGACCTGATTCAGGAGAAGTGACAATGGCTCCTTACAAGGCTGCAGTCATCGGTCTAGGGCGCATGGGCAGCACTTTCGATGACGAGATCACTCAGGGCGGATCCATATTTCTTCCCTACTGTCACACCCCTGCCTACGTGGCTTCACCCCTGACAAGGCTCGTTGCGGGCGCCGACCCGCACGACGAGCAACGCTCAATATACGGTGAGCGTTGGGGTCTCAATAACGGGCACCTGTATACGGACTACCGGGAGATGCTCGAGCAGGAATCACCGGATGTCGTCAGCGTCTGTACGACGGCTCGCGTGCGTGCAGAGATCCTGATCGAAGTCGCGAGGTCCGGCGCCAGGGCGATCTGGGCGGAAAAGCCGCTCGCACTGACCCTCGAGGAAGCAGATGAGATGGTTGCCGTCTGCGACGAACTCGGGGTCAGAGTCGCCATAAACACAGCGCGACGCTACAACCCCTACTTTGCGCACATCCGAGGCCGAATCGACCGGGGCGAGTTGGGCGACATCCTGCAGGTCAACGTTCACGCACAGTGCGGTCTGTCCCACAACGGCAGTCACGCCATTGATGCGCTTCGATTCCTCGCTCAGAATGGAAACGTGGAGTGGGTGTTCGGCGAGATGGAGTCAGACGAAGCCGCGGCCGGTGAGGACGACTTGATGGGGAACGGCTACCTCGCTTTTGACAACGGGATTCGTGGCTTCCTTCGCTCGACGCCGTGCGGGGTTGCCAACTGGGATACCGATGTCATCGGGACCGAGGGTCGCGCACGGACGATGTATATGTGTTCTGGCGCGGAGTATACCCATCTCGCGGAAGGCGGACTGCGCGGCCGAGGCGTCCCCGTGCGATCGAGTGTGCCGTTTCCCGCTTCACCCGAAGGCATGGGCATCACGATCATCCGTGACCTCTTAGAGAGCGTCGAGCAAAAGCGACGGCCCAGATCGAGTATCCACGACGGCCACCAGTCACTGGAGATCGCGATGGCCCTGCGCGAGTCTCACCGGCGCGGTGGCCAGAGAGTCGATCTCCCGCTCGCAAACAGGTCGCTCCGGATTCTCTCGAGTGAGACCCATGGGGACAGCGAGCCAGCCCGAATCAGACGCCTGAAGGCTGCAAAATAACGACTCTCTGTTTGGACGGTCGTGTGGTGGAGTTGCCGACAAAACGGAAACGGTAAGTATCCGCTACATGTGGCAGATTTATAACGTTCGTGGCTTTCATGTTCTCGTTCTGAGAGATGGGCGCGCGACATTCATTCGAAGGAGTATGAAATGGCAGCACCTGTTGTAGGAATCATCATGGGTAGTTCCTCTGACGATCCCACCATGCAGAAAGCAGCAGGGATTCTCGACGAACTGGGGATCGAATACGACGTCACGGTGTGTTCGGCCCACCGGAATCCTGATCGAACTGCGGAGTATGCGAGAACTGCTGAAGCGGAAGGTCGGAAAGTCATCATAGCCGGCGCCGGGCTTGCTGCTGCACTTCCTGGCGTGCTGGCTGCGCACACCACACTCCCGATCATCGGCGTACCCTGTGCCTCAGGTGCCCTGAACGGTCTCGACTCTCTCTACTCGATCGTACAAATGCCGCCGGGTGTTCCTGTAGCCTGTGTCGGTATCGACAACGCTAGAAACGCAGCCGTCCTCGCAGCCCAAATCCTAGCGCTGTCCAACGAAGGTGTCCGCGAACGTCTCAAGGCCTATAAGGCTGCACAGGGGAACTAGTGTTCATGGCCCGGGGTCTTGCACAACCCCGGGCCGTGAACATAAATCGAGTTCACTGGATATCGCTCTCGGTGGACTTTGAGCTTTGACTCCTATTGCCAGCTTGGGTCTGTGATAGCCAATATTTGCGTTACAAACCGATAGGTTAGACCCCATAGAAGGGGCTTCCCGGAGAGCCCTAGGTCGATCCCAGAATACAGGCGCTTGTCTCCTCGGATCTCGAACTCCTGTTGGACCCAGCGTGATTTATCTCCGAGGTCAGTGAGCGTAACGGTGAAGGTATCCTCCACCTCGTGGTTCGTTTCAAGTTTCGGCATCTGGTTGATCGCGAAACAGTGACAGGAGACAGAGATCTGGATGGTTGCTCCCGTTATGTCGTCCAACTGTCCGATATAGGCCTGCTCGGGTAGCAACAGACCTACCTCTTCCTCAGTCTCTCTAACGGCCGCGTGCCGAGCCGACGTGTCCCCGGATTCAATTCGACCACCAGGAAAAGCGATATGTCCCGACCAGGGATCTTTGTCGTGTGCGACCCGGTGGATAAACAACAGGCTGGGATCCAGTTCGTCTGTCAGAATCGCGGCAACGGCTGCCGCAGCCTTCCCGTTGTCCGCATTTGGTCTGTCTTCTAGACCACAAGCGAGTCTGTTCAGCACCTCCGACTCAATCAAAGCACCTCCCCATCCTCCCTCATCCATCGACCGACCGGCTGACTGTGTTCACGACCCCATCGCGTCTTTGACGATCCGAACCGGTCCCGCACGTCGTCAAGAACCTCCTGTACGCGATGGTCCCGATCCCCGCTCTGGCTGAAGAGAGAGAGTTGCTGACCATCGCTATCCAGGTTCGACACTCCAACGCCTAGCAATCTCACCCGCAGACCGGTTTGCCAAGCTCTGTCGAACAGGCTCTTTGCCACGTTGTATATCAACTGATCCAGATCGGTCGCGGACGATATCGTGACTCGTCGAGTGATCATACTGAAGTCGGACCACCTGAGCTTAATCGTCACTGTGCGCGCAACCAGTTCCTCATCTCTCAGCGAGCGTCCAACCTCCTGAGCCAATGAAAGCAGGGCCGCGTGCAGGCTGTCGCGATCGTCGATATCCTCGGCGAACGTGGTCTCGCTACTGATCGATTTGGCTTCACGCTCATCCTTCGAAACCTGTCTGTCGTCGATGCCCAACGCGAATTGCTTCAGCTTCCGACCATACGACCCAAGCTTGGCCTCGAGCGCCTCGGCCGACCAATCGTGCAGATCGCCCAGCTTCCGGATCCCCGACTGTTCGAGACGCTCTGCGGACTTCGGGCCAACTCCCCACACGGCTCGAATCGGTAGGGGCGCGAGGAACTCCGGCTCTTTGCCAGGAGGGACGATCAGGACCGCATTGGGCCAGTGATTGGTCTCGACGGAATCTTTGCCGACATTGGTCGCGATCTTGGCGACAAGCTTGCTCGACGCTCCACCCAGCGAGCAGGGCAGTCTTAGCTCGTCGCGAATCGACTTCTGAATGCCTCGAGCGATGGACTCAGAATCTTCGGACATATCGCTCACATCGATGAACGCCTCATCGATCGATATCTGCTCTACGTAGGGTGTGAGCCGATCAAGAATTGTCATCACCTTCCGGGACATCTGTCTGTATCCGCCTCTGTGAGGGACGTGGATCAGGTTCGGACACCGTCTAACAGCCTGGGCCATCGGCATCGCGGATCTGACACCAAACTTCCTAGCCGCATACGAGCACGAAGACACCACGGCACGTCCTTCGGGGCTCCCCCCAACGGCGAAGGGCTTGCCCTCAAGACTTGAATCGCGAAGGACCTCGACGGCACAGAAAAAAGCATCCAGATCGAGATGCAGGATCTTGCGTGCGATGGACAACGAAAAACTCCCGGTAAAGTTGCCGTAAAATGTAGCCACGAGGTATTACGTTTGGTAGCCGCTTCCCCGTTTCTCTGAATAACCCCGATCCCCTCAGGAACTCAAAATCTCGAATGTCGGTGGCGTAATGGTTGACGGTGAAAGCTTGGATTGGGCAGCCCACATCCATCCAACAGCGCCTGATTTCGTCTATCGCTGGTAAGCAGGATGGCGTCTCCTGCTTACCCCAAGCTGTTTTCTGGAACCCCTCAAGGCCTTATACCCAGCCCGGATTGGTGTACAAAAAAGAAGCGGGCGTAGTCACCCACGCCCGCTCCCAATGATTCTCTTCGCACCCTCACGCCTTTGTCTTCCGCCTTATCCGACTTCCTTTGCCCAGCCGATACACTTGCTGGCGAATTCGTCGTAAGCGTCGCGGAACTCGCCGCCTGTCTTCTGTACCGACCCGAAGCCGGGCCATTCGCTCGGTTGCATACCCCGTGTCTGCCAGCCGCCCACGTCGATCCCAACTTCATCCTGCAGGAACGACTTCACCTCGGGCGTCAGGTCGTATCCGCGCTGATAGTCAGAGAGTTCGTATAAGCGCTGCGACACACCCGGATCGAACGTATCCAGGATCGATTCACGATAATCTTCCAAGTTGAATCCGTCTTCCTCTGACGTGATCTGACACGCACGCTGGTGGTTGGGGAATTCGGTATGCGTGAAGTTGATCTTGCCGAGGGCATCGAACGTGTCTGCAGGGATTCGCTTCGAAGCCGGCAGAACGTCCATCGACTCGACGATCCACGTGGCCTGCTCTTCCGTCACCCCGTGTGCCTTCCGCAGCCACGCTGACCACTTGCCTCGGTTCTCCGGAGCGAAGAACACCCAGTATACGCGACGCGCTACGAGCGTTCCCGAGCGCTTGATATCTGCTTCCATCACGGTGATGGACTCGGCAGACTGCCCCGATACCTCGGCAGCAGCGATCACGTGCTCATTCTCAAGCGAGGGAAGCAGCTTGAAAGCACAGATGGCGCGTGCACGTTCAGCCACCGAACCGCCCGGGTCGCTCGCGCCGTTCTCTGCCGCCAGAGCAGTCAGCAACTCGCCACCCTTCGACTCTCCTGCCGCAACAAAGATCCGTTCCGCCTCTACCTCACGGAGGTGGCTGGCAAAGCGACCGCCCATGTTCGTCTCATACGTTCGCACCACATCCTTGCCAGACTTGGCGGCAGCGGCTTTCCCCTCGAAGGCGTCGATGATCAGCTGCACTTCCTGAGCGACCGTGTAGACGACCGTATTATTGCTACCAATACCGTCTGTGTTGAGGACTGTGGTGATCTCGCGAGCTGCGTCGTGACTTGCCGCTACCTTGAACACCAAGTTCGGTGCGAGTGCACCGGACCGCTCACCCAAACCGAGCGCCTTGTCATACTTCTCGATAAACTCGCCGGCAACCCTGAACGCATTCCGTGCGTCCTCGATACTTTCGCCCGCCCGATCCGCGATATTCGGGTTGAGCTGGAAGCTAACCATGTAGTCTTTGAGCTGCGTGTGCACTGCTAGCGGGCGAAAAACCGAGAGGTTCGGCCACAGCGCGATCAAAGTCGCAGCCATGGCGATCTCGTCAGCGTGATCTTCCGGATTTGCCTTCCACTCGCTGTGCTCGGCGATTTCTTCTTTCAAGGTGTCGGCCAGACCAGGATCCTCGTCGAAGGCCTTCGCTGCAAGTACGGGATTCGTTGAAACCTGGCAGAAGCCGTAGTGACGGAGATACTCGAGACCGCGTGCGAAGTCGTTCCCAAATTTGCAATAGCCGTTTCCAATCATCTCCCAGTAGACGCCGCTCCGCATTTCGGACTTCAACTCTTTCAGGAAAGATCCACCCGGATCGCTGGCGTCGAGCCCTACTTCGATTCGCTCGGCGAGCAATCCCGAGAGGCTGTCCTGTGCGTTGACGGACTTCATGTCAGCGAGAAATTCGTCAACCACGCCCTTCATCTTACCGACATCGGTAGCCGCTGCAGCTGTAAGCACCTTGCCCAAGGCGGCTTCGGTTTCATCTGCACCGTAACCAACGATCTCGGCATCTCGACCGGCGAAGTTCATGCCCAGACGGATCAACGTGCGGCAAACTTCCTCTGCGTTCCCGTCACTCGTCACCGCGACGATAAGATCGTCGACCCGACCAGCCAGACTCCCTGGTTCCGGGTCAATCAGAACCCGGTCAGCAACAGCCAAGCTGTGCCCCTCCGCAAGCGCCTCAGAAATTTCACCCGTTTCGATCGCCATCCGTTCCTCCGTTCAATGTCGACGCCAACACGTCGCGTCGCCTGCTGATGTTGTGTTCGATTTTGCACCAAAAAACCAGGCAGTCCAGCCACCTGGCTTTCAAATCTAAATATACCAAAGGCCTGGGAGACGTCGCAATCAACCGATCCCGAGAACATCCCGCATCGAATACATACCGGGACCAGCGGCGACCGCATATCGAATCGCTCTGACGACACCGACGGCGAATGTGTCCCGGCTTTGTGCTCTGTGGACGATCTGAACGGTCTCCCCGATCCCGCCGAACGTGACGGTGTGCTCACCCACGATATCTCCGGCACGGAGCGCGTGAACGCCTATCTCTTCTTGGGTTCGGGCTCCCGTATCGCCGTGACGGCCATAAACACCAACCTTGTGGAGATCCCGTTCCAGCCCCTTAGCCGCGGACTCGGCAAGCGCGAGGGCAGTACCGCTCGGCGCATCAGTCTTGAAACGATGGTGCGCCTCAACCACCTCTACGTCGTATTCGTGCCCCAAGATCTGAGCTGCATCTTCAACCAGCTTTGTCAAAACTGTCACACCCACGCTGAAGTTTGGTGCAAAGACGCACGCCACGTTCCGCAGTGTGGAAGCCATCGCCTCGGTCTGCTCCGCGCTCAAGCCCGTCGTCCCGATGATCATCGGCTTGCCCGCAGCCCCCGCAATCTCGACTGCCGTGATCGTCCCCTGGGGTGGCGCCGTGAACGCGACCACCAAGTCGGTGGCACCAATGATCGTCTCGAGGCTATCAACCACGTGGTGGCCGGTCTTGCCAGTGCCGATCAACTCTCCCAAGTCCTTGCCGATCGCCTCGGACCCCGCGAACTCGACGCCCCCGATCAGATCTTGGTCTTCGGCCTCGTGGACCATGTGCGCGATTCTACCGCACATCCGCCCTCCAATCCCAACGATTGCCACGCGTGTCATAGAAGATCCTCAGTAAGCGAGACTGGCGGTGGAGGACGCATCGGCGAGTCGGGCTTCGATGTCGACACCGAAAAAGCTCCCAATCGGACCGAAAACCTCGGGGTCTGCCTGGTGTACATTGCGTGCATTCTTGAGCACAATGTCGAGGCCAGCCTGATTCATCTTTCCGAGCGGCTGGCGACAGGGCCCCGAAGGCATCCCGAGAATATTCATCAGTGTCTTGAGGGGCAGCGGATTCCGGGCCTTCACAGTCGTTGGACCGTGAGATGTCTCCTCCTCCGACGCCACACCCACCATTCCGAGGAGGGGCGCCATCGCATTCCGAAGCCGATTGGCCTCGGCCGTATCGCCGTCGAGTAAGGCTTCGGTCATCTTCTGCACCGATCCGGGAGCCACGTTCGACATCACCGATATCACACCGGCCGAACGGATCCGGTCGTCGGTCATCATATCGTAAGTCTTGTCATCATCTCCGGACATGATCGTAAAGGCGTCACCGCAGCACGTCCGCGTACGGGCCATGTTCTCGAGGTCGCCGGTCGCTTCCTTCACCGTTCGAACGTTCGGATACTCGGCGCTCAAGATCCCCAGATCCTCCGGGAGCAGCTGCGTCCCGCTCCGGCCGGGGATCACGTACGGAATCATCTGGATACCCGGAAAAGCTTTGGCAACTGGCTCCACATACTCTTTCCGGATCTCGAGCGAACTCGGCCCGTTGTAGTAAGGGTCCACCAGCAAAGCCGCGTCGACACCAGCGTGTGCGGCGTGCTCCGTGGCGCGCAGGGTTTCCGCTGTCGAATTGCTTCCGGTCCCTGCGATCGTCTGGCCCTTGCCCTTTACGACTTCACATACGGTTTCGGTGACGCTGTCGTGCTCTTTCCACGTCAAGGTCGGGCTCTCACCGGTCGTTCCCACGGCCAGCACACCGCTGACTCCCTGGTCGACCTGAAATTCGACCAGCTTCTCCAGCCCCGCCTGATCAATCTTCTGATCCTCTGTAAACGGGGTGATCAGCGCCGTGTAGCATCCTTTAAACATGTCGACCTCCTGACGGAAAGCAGCTTCGCTTCCACAAAAAGAAACAGCCGGCCCACTGGAGTAGAGGCACGACCGGCTGGGTACTCTGCAACCTCAGTCGGCGCCTGACGGCGCCACACCACAAGGGAACACTCCACGATCGTACGTCAATCGTGACAGTCGAACGGATCTCATCCGCAGGACCACCCAGAACACGCGGCAGATGATGCTCTGACTTCGGCGGGCGATCCCTTTCGCCGGATACGAATCTACCTTCTATATTCGGCTACTGATTAGACGCGCGCCTCTGCCCTCTATGGAGATCGTAAACTAGCGATTTGGGTATGAGGGGTCAAGATGAAACCCCTTCAAGTGGCCCCTTGCGACACCCACCGGTTTTTCTAGAACTGATCCCAGGTCAGGACGACGTTCGACGTCACCGACTTCCACTCCTTTTCACCAACCCGGTTGTCTAACACGAAGGTGAACTTGCCTGCTATAGGTATCCCAACCTCCCACGCCGCGGACTGCCGGATACCGGTCCTCCAGATCCTCTCTATCTCTTCACCCGCCACGATCCCTGCGACATCCGACCGAAGCATCAGGAATGCCTCGATAGTATACCCGTCGCTCACGGTGAAATCACCCATAAGCCTGTGGTTGTATCGATCCGGGCGGTCCTCAATGGTCACGTGACGAAACTGAAACTGCCCTGGAAACAGACGGTTGATGCCAATAACGACCGTCTGCGACTTTTCCTGCAGCGACTGGCCGACAGCCGTGTATCGATCAGGGTCCGTCGTAGCGTTCCCGCAGCCCCACGTGAGCATCGCCAGCGCGATCCACAGAACGAGAAGCCGCGAATCGACCCATGATGCGGACTGCTCCACGGATCACCCCGCTATTGTGGAGGTTCGCCTAGTCAAGGATATCCTGTAGAACCTTTCCCGTATCTCGAAAGTCCTCGAACAGGTGGTCGGGATTCGCAGCGCTCAACTGAGCGACGTCATATCTCCCAGTAGCGACTGCAATCGACTTCACGTTCAGGTGTCTTCCACAGGCGACATCGTTCGGTGTGTCCCCTAGGATCACGATCTCCTTGCCACTGAAAGTTTGGCCCGTCAACTCGAGCGCACGATCTACGGCGCGCTGCGGCAGGAGGTCGCGCGAAGGGGCGGCCTCTCCGAAAGCACCCATCGTGAATAGGTCGTCCAGATCAATCCGCTGCAACTTCATCCAAGCTGCTCGTTCGAAGTTGCCCGTCAGGAGACCCGTCACACACGACGATTCCCCGGCAACTGCTGCAACAAGAGCTCTTGCACCCGGCAGCACGGTGGGCTCGGTCCCTGCGAGCTCTGTCTCCAACCCCTTTAAATAGATCTCGCGTATCGTCTCGAGGTGTTTCTCAGTTACGGCGCGCTCTACACCAAACATCTCCGCCACCTCAAGGGCGATCTGTGTGTCCGTCTTACCACTGGCCGAATACCCTTTGATCGAAAAGGGTCGAGCGAACACTCTCTTCAGTGCCTTGACGAAGGCATTGTTCCCGGCACCATCCGTATTCATCAGTGTGCCATCAATGTCGAACAGGACTAGTCGATCGTATCTCATCCCTTCTCCTTGTACCTCACCTCAAGCCCGTTTGATCTCTCTAAGCAGATCGTCGGCCACGTGAATCCCCTCTGACAATCGCATCTCGCGCTCCCTAAAAGCACGCTCTCCTGGCACCAAAATCTCCGACACGCTATCGGGGCGCGAAGTATTCTTCACCTGTTCGACGAGGCTGTGAACCCCACCTAGGAAGTCGTCCTTCGCACCAAAGATCTCGGGATCGATCCCCATCAGGAGGAAGCCGTAATTCTTCCCAGGTGCAGGGACTGGGTCGCCCTTAACAAGCGCGCCTGACATAACCTGAATCATCATCGCCAGAGCATACCCCTTGTGCCCGCCGAACGGCAAAGAGGCGCCTCCCAGAGCGGACTCCGGGTCCGTGGTCACCTCACCCTCAGCGCTGAGTGCGACCCCCTCAGGAATCTCCGTTCCATCTTTAATCGCCACGAGAAGTTCACCGTTCGTGATCGCCGCCGAAGAGAAATCGACGAGAACCTGGCCGCCCTTCATAGGAAAGGCCGCCGAGATGGGGTTGGTTCCCAAGACGGCCTCCTTCCCACCCCACGGCGCGATCCTCGGACTCGTGTCGCACATGGCCATCGCAACGAACCCAGCGTCTGCTAGCATCGACGTGTAGTAGCCCAACATCCCGCAGTGACCGGTGTTGTATGCGCCCACGACGCCCAGACCTGATCGGTCCGTCCGCGCGATAACAGTCCTAGCGCAGCGATGCGCGACCAGATAGCCTAGGTTCCCCTGTCCGTCGATCAGGGCATATGCCGCCCCGTCCCGATCCAGACGCATCGCGGTTCGGGGATGCTCGTCGATCCTCTTCACGATCCCGGGGACCCGAATAACCCCGTGGGTCGGGCGTCCCCGGAGCTCTGCCTCGATCAGCACATCCGACACGATGTGGGAGTCCTCTTCACTCAGCCCGTGGCCACCGAACACCTGCTCACACAGACCCCTGAGGTCTTTGACATCGACATTCATGCCCATCCTGTTCTGTTTAAGGTGTGGGCTAACTACCGGCCGGAATGTCGGCACGTCAAGGTCACCAGGCTCAAAAATGTACCCGTCTTGACAAGGGGTCTGCCAACTCGACATATTCTCAAGTGGTGCGGGTAGTTATTCGGATTCTTGTCCTATCTCAAACTGTCCGGCCCGCGCTTCGAGCTTCTCGTCAAGTTCAACGTACCGCTGATCGAGGACGGTATCAACCTAGTTGTCCTGTAGCCGTCTTTGTCTTGGTGTCACAGTGGTTCCGAGGGTTTTCAGTATGTCAGCACTTAAACCTGAACTCGTAACACTCGACAATGGTGTACGTATCGTTACCGAGCCGATGGCCGGTGCGCAGTCTGCCGTGATCACGCTTCGGTTTACGTTCGGGGCAAAGGATGACCCGATGAATCAATTGGGGATAGCTCGGATCGCGGAGGATGTGGTCTTCAAGGGTACGCCGTCAATGGATGCGAGGGCGATCTTCGATGCCTTCGATACGCTCGGTGTAAGACGAGGATCGTTCACGACAGTCGAGTACACGCAGTTTCAAGCTCAGATCCGACCCCGCTACTACGAGGATACCCTCGCGCTCCACAACGCCATCCTGAGCACCGCTTCCTTTCCGGACGAGGAAATCGACGTCTCCAAGCAACTCACGCTGGAAGAGTTGAAGCGGCTCGAGGACAACCCGACTCAGCAATCCGTGTATCTGATGATCAAGGCAGCACTCGGAGATCCCATGGGGCGTCTTCCTCTAGGCGAGCCGGAGACGCTTGCCCAGATCAACCCGTCGGATGTTCGCTCCTTCTGGACGGATCACTTTAACCCCAGCCAGCTCATCGTCTCGGTAGCCGGTGGACTTAAACAGGATCAGATCGTCGATGGGATAACCGAGACCTTCGGCAAGTGGCAGGCAGCTCCCGCAGCTTCCGAGGACGGGCAAATCCTGACGATCGCAGACCGATCCGTTCACCACGACAAGAACTCCGCACAGGAACACATCGGCATGGTCTTCGGATCCGTCCCCAGAACACACGAACTATACTACGTCGCCCAGGTCGCCGTTGCCATCTTGTCCGGCGGCGGATCCAGCCGTCTCTTCACCGAGGTCAG
>DPVD01000363.1:586-6461 GCA_003526745.1 Candidatus Latescibacterota bacterium | reverse complement strand
CGGCGAACTTCTTGCAACAGACCCCACAGGTCAGCACAAGCCCCGAGATGCTCGGCGCTCTTCAGAACGCGCTCAACCTTGCGAAAAAGGACTACGAAGCTCGAAAAAACAGGCTCACCGATCTGGAGGATGTCCTGAAACAGGACGCCGACCTTCGTGAACGCGTCCACCAGGGAGATCCAGAGGCAATCCGACAGCTTCTGGACGACAACCTCGACGATCTGACCGTTCGCACAGAACCCATCCGAATTGACGAAGTGCTGGCCAAGCCCATCATCTCTGGGTTATCTGGAGACAAGACACACCTTGAGCTGCGGATCCCATCCCGTGACGCGCAAGGTCGTGCAGCGCAAATCGTGATCGCCGACGAGTTGTCCGAACTCCTCAGCATCGAAGACGCGCTACAGACCTACGAGCACATCAAGATGTTCGTAGCCGACCTCCAGGAAGGCCTGATACTCAACTATATCCTGATCGTGATCGTTATGGTTCTTCTTGCCGGACTGATCGGGCTTCGGATCGGGCTAGGAATCACCGGACCACTGAGCTCGCTGATACGGGGAACACGCGAGCTCGCCCGCGACAACCTGAACTACCGTATCCCACCAGGCCCAGGCGACGAAATCGGAATGCTGATCGATTCCTTCAACCGTATGGCGAACGATCTCGAGGAAAACCGGCGAAGACGCATCGAAGCCGAGAAGGTTGCCGCGTGGCGAGAAATCGCGCGGCGCCTTGCTCACGAGATCAAGAACCCCCTCACACCAATCCAGCTGACCGTGCAACAGATGCGTGACAAATACGACGGTGAGGACGAGAGATACCAGAAGCTGCTGAGCGACTGCAGCGAAATCGTGACTGAGGAAGTCGAGAGTCTACGCGGACTCGTTCAGGAGTTCGCCGAATTTGCGCGAATGCCGCAGCTCGCACTGACACCATACAACCTCAACACTATCGTTTTCGACACAGCCAAGCTGTATTCAGAGCGCAAACTCGATTTGAACCTTCAGGAAAGTCTACCCAACCTCAAACTGGACCATGAGGGCATGCGGCGTGTTTTGATCAACCTCGCAGAAAACGCCTTCGATGCAGGCGGCGAGGACAGCAGGATCCTGATCGAAACACAGCTTGAGGGAAGACTCGTTCGCCTGTCGATCCTTGACGAGGGGCCGGGAGTGGATCGGGCGGATCGGGAACGGATATTCGAACCCTACATCTCGAACAAACAGGAAGGTACGGGGCTGGGACTCGCGATGGTGCGCAGCATTGTCGAGGAACACGGTGGCAAAATCACCGTGAGCGACAGCCCCTCCGGTGGAGCTCGATTCGACATCGAGCTTCCGACACCGGAAGGCTTTAGTGAAGAACAGGAGGAACAATCGTGAGATCGAACTCAGTCCTAATCATCGACGACGAACGCAACATCCGACGCTCACTGGAGATGATCCTCGAAAGCGAGGGTTACAAAGTGACGTGCGCGGCGTCGGGAGAAGAAGCACTGGACGCGTTGCAGGACAACGATTTTCAGGCGGCACTGCTCGACATCTTCATGCCCGGTATCAACGGTATCGACACACTCAAGCAGATGAAGGAGCAGCGCCCCGACCTCGCCGTGATCGTCATATCGGGGCATGGAACTGTTCAGGACGCCGTACGCGCCACACGTTTCGGGGCCTACGACTTCCTCGAGAAGCCCCTTTCTCGGGAGAAAGTGCTGCTCGCCTTGACACACGCGATCGAATCAGTCGGGCTGACCCAAGAGAACCGAACACTGAAGCGTCGGATTGAGGGGTCCTACGAGATGGTCGGCGAGAGCGACGCGCTCAAGTGCATCCATCAGCAGATCGATCGGGTGGCGCCGTCCAACGGACGTGTCCTAATCCTTGGCGAGAGCGGGACAGGCAAGGAACTTATCGCGCGCGCCATCCACAAAAACAGCAAGCGATCCCGGGGACCGTTCATCAAGGTAAACTGCGCCGCCATACCGGAAGAGCTGATCGAAAGCGAACTCTTCGGGAGCGACAAGGGCGCCTTTACGGGTGCCGTCAAGACACGAGACGGCAAGTTCCTCCAAGCCGACGGCGGGACGCTCTTCCTCGACGAAATCGGAGACATGACACTGAGCGTTCAAGCCAAGGTGCTCAGAGCGCTCGAGCAGGGCGAGTTCGAGCGCGTCGGCGGTTCGGAAACAATCCGCGTCGATGTCCGCGTCCTCGCAGCGACCAACACGGCGCTTGAGTCGAAGGTGTCGAAGGGAGAGTTCCGAGAAGATCTGTTCTTTCGTCTGAATGTCATCCCGGTCACGGCCCCCCCGCTACGCGACCGGAGCGAAGACATCACACTCCTCGTGACTCATTTCCTAAAAACCTACGCCGAATCGAACGACTTCAGACCCAAAAATGTGGCTCCTGAAGCGATGGCCATGCTCAGGAACTATTCGTGGCCGGGGAACATCCGGGAACTAAAGAATATGGTCGAACGGATGTCGATTATGGTTCAAGGACCGACGATCGAACTGGGGGACCTCCCCTCGTTGCATGGCCTCGATCTCGCACCCAAATCAGACTCGTCTGGGCCGGGTGATTTGCCTAAAATTTCGTCTGGGATGACTCTTCGCGAAGTCCGCGAACAAGCGGAGCAGGGTTACATTGTTCAGGCGCTCAATGCGTGCAGCGGGAACGTCACACAGACCGCCAAAACGCTGGGAATCGAGCGTACAAACCTCCACAAAAAGATCAAATACTACGAGCTCGAACGCTGACGAACCGAATCCGACAGATAAGCATCTTGGCAGGCTGTCTGGCGTGCCTGACCCCGGTATCAGCGCAGGTAAGAAATCTGGACCTAAACCGAGAGACTATCCTTCGATACAACCGGGCTGAAGGTCTGTTTTTGGGCTACAGCGTGCAGGCCACCCCAACATCGGTACAAGACGTAACGGTCCACTTCAAGGGGGGCTACGGGATCCACAACGAGGGATTCCGCTGGGACGCCGGTCTCGGGATCGACAAATCGAAGTGGCGTGTGAAGGGTTCGATTTTCGACCGCACGGTCTCGCCGAACGACGGGATTGTCCAACGCGCAGAGAATACGGTCTTTGCGTTCCTGTTCAAAGGTGATTACCTCGACTATTTCCGGGCGAAGAACGGCTTTGAGATCGACTTTACCTATAAGGCGAAACGCTACTTTAGCCTTATAGGTGCACTGTCAGCATTCCAGTATTGGAACATGCCGGTTAATGTGAACTGGACCGTCTTCAGGAACAGCGACGCGTTCCGACCCAACCCGGCCGTTCGAGAGGGCGACGCCTCTGTCATCAAAGTCGGTCTCCTCTACAACAACAAGAGAAAGAGCCCCGTTTTCCGGAACGCATGGTTTGCTAGCCTGCTGTATGAACGAGGGTTCAGAGAGTTCCCCTACAACGGTTTCTCCATCTCGTGTAAACGGTACCAGAAGACGCTTTTCGGGCGGCAAGCCTTCGTGATCCGTGGACTGATGGCATCACGTAAGAGCGTCGATGAGCAGCATCTTTTCGACACTGGTGGGATCGGCACGTTGCGGGGGTACCGAATCAATGAATACAGCGGGAACCGGCTGATGCTCTTCAACATCGACTACCTGTTCCGCGGTGACGTGTTTGGCAGGCTCTCCAGCAAACTCGGTCAATTTGTAGAGTTGATCGTGTTCGCAGACGCCGGATGGGTCAACCTCGTAACGAAAGACGCGAACCTTCTCGACGGGTTCGACGTTCTTGGCGCTAGCGACATCAAGCTGAATATCGGATCAGCGGTATCGCTGTATCGCCAGTTGATCCGGCTGAACGTATCCCGTAGGCTCGACAGCGACATCGACAACTGGACGCTCTCGGTGCGATTTCGCAGAGAGTTCTAGAAGCTGGTATAGCTTAGCACCAAGTGGATAGCATCCTACTAGTCTACGACTGTCCTTCGATACAGTTTCCGCCGCAAAGAAGGCGGACCGCAGGCACTCGAGTGCCCCGTGTTGCATAAGGATTCAGTCGGCGGACTAGATCTCGACATCCAGACTCTTGCCTGAAGAGCCGGACCGTCTTGCTGCCTCGAGAACACGCATCACCCGAAGAGCATGCTCGGGCGATATTATCAGGTCGACCCCGTTCCGGATGTGCTCCGCAATATTGACGTGCAGGTTTTGTCGCTCCACCGCCCTCGTCAGCTTCAACTCGTAGTCCTCGCCATAGACAATCACATCACCATCTCCACCGCGCGCTCCCACCAATGTCGCTTCCGTACCGAGCACGAGCCATTTGTGTGGCAGGTTGTAGTATGACAGGTCAGCTTTGGCCGCCCGCGCTCTGGTGCCATCCTGGAAAACCATCGTGATGTCGAACAAGTCGTCTGCGTCACCCCACTTGACGTGCCGCACGTCGGCAAAAATCTGCACGATCTTCTCCCCCGCCATCAGATCGATCACCTGCTCCACCCAGTGTGGTCCGAAGTCTAGGAGTGTCCCACCGCCTTCGGCAGCTGTTATCCTCCAGGTCTGGTTGTAATCCTCCGTGCCGTATCCGACAGCGGGTTGTGCTCCAAGCGTCCTGTTCTCGATAGACACAATCCGGCCGATCAGCCCATCCTGAATCGCCGCCTTGATTCGACAGTAGTCAACGTCGTAGTGTCGGTTGTGGTTAACACACAACGCAACCACGTTGTCCCGCGCCGCATCGACCATCTCCTCAGCTTCGGAACCTGTCAACGCCATCGGTTTCTCGACGATCATATGCTTTTTCGCCATGGCCACCTTCATAGCGTCGGCATAATGCGCTGACGAATGGGTCGTGATCAGAACCAAATCGATATCCGTCTCGAGGAAAGCATCCAAATCGTCCGTAGCGACCATCCCTTCTGCCACAGCGGCTTCCCTTCTCGATTCTGTTATGTCACAGACATGCGTGACGTCATACAGACCGCACTCCCGCATGTTCCTCAGATGGTTCCCGGCCACACGCCCGAACCCAATGATCCCTGTTTTTATCTTCTCCATGCTCTACTCTGGATAAAGTTCGAGCGGACCAGCTACATTCACCAGCCCGCTCGAAAAATTTTGATGTCTCCTACACCCCGGCCCCGACTTAGTACTTGTAGTGATCAGGCTTGTACGGCCCCCCTAACTTCACCCCGATATACTCTGCCTGGTCCTCCGACAGCGTCGTAAGCTTCACACCGAGCTTCTTGAGGTGGAGCCTAGCAACCTCTTCATCCAAATGCTTAGGTAGTCGATACACGTCGACCTCCCGATCGTATTTCCAAAGATCGATTTGTGCGAGAACCTGATTGGTGAAAGAATTGGACATCACGAACGATGGGTGCCCTGTCGCGCAGCCCAAGTTGACCAGACGGCCTTCAGCGAGGATGAAAATCGCTCGCCCATCAGGGAACGTATACTTGTCGACCTGCGGCTTGATCTCTTCCTTCCCGATCCCCGGAAAATCTTCCAGGGCGGCTATCTGGATCTCGTTGTCGAAATGCCCAATGTTACACACGATCGACTGGTCGAGCATCTTCTCCATATGCTCGACTCGGATGATGTCCTTGTTTCCGGTCGTCGTCACATAGATGTTCGCTTCATCCAGACAGTCCTCAACCGGCTTGACCTCATAGCCTTCCATTGCCGCTTGCAGTGCACAGATCGGGTCGACCTCGGTCACGATCACGCGCGCCCCGAAGCCGCTCATCGACTGCGCGCAACCTTTGCCTACGTCACCGTAGCCGCAGACACACACGACCTTCCCTGCGACCATCACGTCAGTCGCACGCTTGATCCCATCGGCAAGGCTCTCTCGGCATCCATACAGGTTGTCAAACTTCGACTTGGTCACCGAATCGTTCACATTGATCGC
>DPVD01000363.1:0-261 GCA_003526745.1 Candidatus Latescibacterota bacterium | reverse complement strand
AGCAGTTCACCCCGTTCCTTCATGTGGTAAAGCCGGTGAACACCGGTCGTCGTCTCTTCGGACACACCCCGTAACTCCTTCACTACATTGTGCCAGAACTGGTTATCCTTTTCGAGCTGCCGTTTCAGGAGAGCGTTGATGATCACGAGCTCGCGATTTTTCGTTGGCTCGTTTAGGATCGAAGCGTCGTCCTCGGCCGCAACCCCCCGGTGAATCAGGAGTGTCGCGTCGCCACCGTCGTCGACGATTATCTGCGGACCC
>DPVD01000070.1:0-7854 GCA_003526745.1 Candidatus Latescibacterota bacterium | reverse complement strand
ATCGGCGCTTCAGTCGCCTCGCGAACCGACTGAAGCGTCTCAAGCTCAAGTTCGATTCCCGTGATAAAATTAACGGCGATCGCGTCGCAGGAGAGGAAGGGCTCAATCCTATTGAAGGTCAGCTTCGGGACCCCGCCAAGCAGTGTCTCTTGCTTGTTGTAGTCCTTATCGTAGACCATGAAGCAGTGCGTGTTCTTGTCCGGAACGAACGCAACCCCTTCGAAATCGATGTTCGCACAGGGACCCAGATAATCGATCACGATCTCCCGCATGTCCTCGCCGACGTTGACGACGGGCAGGATTCGCGCGGTGTCCTTTACGATCGCGGACAGGGGCAGCAAGCTGTAGAGAATGCCGCCATAGCTCTCGGTCTCGACCCCATCGGGAGTACGAATCGTATCCCTGTTGATGGTCCCGAGAAGGGCGATTCTGCGCCCTCCTTCACCCCCCACAAAACCCCTCCAGATACGTGTGATACATCGATCTGGGAATGTACCACAATGCCTATGTTGTGTCAACGCGCCGCCCCTCAGGCCGCACGCGCAAAAACGGCAGCCTCCGACTGCCTTGGTATCCATATGGCGTCCAATCTTGGCCGTAGGTTCCGGTCTTCTCCCCGGCTGGATCGCAATCAAGAACATTGGTCTTGAACCTCGTGCAGCCGAAGGCTGCATAATACGGTCCAGGTGATCACACCTCCTAATTCGCCAAGGGTCTGCTTACCCCGCCTCCGCGATCAAAAACCCCGAATCTTCCAGCCCGGCAATCTGATCGCGAAGCCACCTGTGCTCCGCCAGATCCCCGTCCTTCTCCACGATCCGATCCCCCGCTTCTCTCGCCTTTTCGATCAGATCCCGATCTCTCGTCAGATCTGCATATCGAAACTCAGGAAGACCCGTCTGCCTCATTCCGAACATCTGTCCTGCACCACGGATCTCCAAATCGAGCTCCGAGATTCGGAACCCATCGGTCGTCTCGCACATTGCACGAAGCCTGGCCTCGGCATCTTCGGTCAACTCGTTCTCTGGATCGGCCACGAGAACACAGTAGGACGCTTCGCTCCCACGTCCTACCCGACCGCGAAGCTGATGCAGCTGCGAGAGCCCGAACCGCTCGGCGTGCTCGATCATCATCACCGTCGCGTTCGGCACATCCACACCGACTTCGATCACCGTCGTCGACACGAGCACGTCAATCTCGCCCCTGCGGAACGCCTCCATCACCGCCGACTTGTCCTGAGCTTTCATCGTCCCAAAGATCAATCCGAGACGGGTGTCTGAGAGGGGTCCTGTCTGCAGTACTTCGAACGCCGTTTTGGCCGACCGGACCTGCTTTGTCTTACCGCCATCGACTGTCGGGTAGACCACATACGCCTGACGACCCTTGGCGACCTCCTCACGGATGAACCCGAACGCCTTGTCCCGATCCTTCCCGAAGCGCAGTCCGGTCTTGATCGGCTGCCTGCCCACGGGCATCTCGTCGATCGTCGAGACTTCGAGATGACCATACAGTGTCAACGCGAGGGACCTGGGGATCGGGGTCGCTGTCATCACGAGCAGATGGGCGTGCTCCCCCTTTTCCCTGAGCTTCAGACGTTGCGCAACACCGAACCGATGCTGCTCGTCGACGACCACAAGGCCCAGCTGCTTGAACACGACATCCTCTTCGAGCAATGCGTGCGTGCCGATCACGATGTGCGTCTGTCCCGACGCAACGAGTGCGGCCGCAGCCTGCCTGTCTGCTTTCCTTAGCCTTCCCGTAAGCAGCCCTGACCTGATCCCCAAGGGTTCGACCCATCGCTGCACTGTCGCTGCGTGCTGCTCGGCAAGCACTTCCGTCGGGACCATCACTGCCACCTGCCCACCCGCATCCACGACCGAAAGGGCTGCCATCAGAGCGACCAGCGTCTTGCCAGACCCGACATCCCCCTGCAGCAGCCGGTGGAGTACCTGGCCCTCCCCCATCTCATTCAGAATTTCGCCAAGCGTTCGCTCCTGTGCCCCAGTCAGATCGAACGGAAGCGCCGCTCTCAGTTCCTCTCCCAGACCGCCGCCATCGTCAAGACAAAGCGCCGAACCCCTTGGGCGCTGGCTCAGCCCCCAAACCCGAATCGTCAGTAGTTCGTTATACGCGAGTCGACGCCGGCCCGATTCGACATCGTCTAGCGAGTCAGGGAAATGCACACAGGCATAAGCCTCGGCGAGTCCGACCAGATCGCTCCGCAGGTCCGGGACCAGTGGATCATCGATCTCGAGTTCGTCGAGCGCTCGCTTGATCAGGCGACGAAGTGTCCTGGCGGTCAGATAGGAGAACTTCATCTTGGCCGTCGTCCTGTAGAGCGGCACAATCCCGCCCGTATGGATCCGGGAATCCACCTCCTCGTCCGGTCCGGAAAGCACTTCGACCTCGGGATGGACGATCTGAAGCTGGCTCCGAAACGCCGTCACCTTACCACCGATTGAAACCCAGTCGCCGATCTGAAACGTGTCCTTCACATATTGATATCCCGCAAACCAGACGCAGTCGAGCCTGTCCGTCTCGTCCTTGACCGTGGCCACAAACCTCGGCCGACGTCCGGGGATAAACCGAGCGCTGATCACCTCGCCGACAGCCGTGATCTCACGGTCCATTGGCAGATCGGCGATAGGAGTTTCCGTAGACCGATCCAGGTACCGATGCGGAAGAAAGCCCAAGAGGTCCGCGACGGTATGGATGCCAACCTGCTTCAATACTTCGGACCGCTTGTCGCCGATCCCATGAACACGACGAACATCCAACGTCTTTATGTCAGCCATGAGTCGGGATCTCCCTTGCCCAGTACAGTGTGGCTACCTTGACCCTCATTCGTCGTAACCGTATATTCGCAAAGCCTTTGTAGCCTCTCTGGACAACACCCGGCACCCCGTCAGTCAGGTGCTTCGACTCACCCCTTCGTGGGCCCATGCGACTCCGTATTAGATCCCTCTTTCAGCTTGTTTCGATCGTCGTTCTCTCAAGCACTGGTTTCGGCCAAGAGACCCCGGTCACCTTCAGCCAACCCGCCGAATCGCTCTTCCAACGCTCGCTCGCCAGATACATACAGGCCAACTTCATCGCCGCCCGTGCAGGCTTTACGGAGCTAGTCGAGGAGCTTCCACCCAACCAAAGAACGTCCGCCGCCCGCCTGATGCTCGGCAAGAGCTACTATAAGCTCAGAGAATACAATCTGGCTCTCGCGGCGGCAATCGAACTCTACGAAACTTTCCCATACAGCCGCTACCTGCCAGAGGCAGATCTCCTGATCGGCGATTGCTACTTCCATCAGGGTCAGGTCTACAGTGCGGCGACGCAGTATGCGCGCGTGTTGACCGCCAAAGCGAGCATCCGTCTCAAGGCGAGGGCCGCTGATCGGCTCGGTCAGATGTCGGGTGCGGGACGCCTTACCGACCGTGACATCGATCGGCTACGGGGCGACTTCGGCAGACAGATCATCGACGAGGCGCTCACCTTCGGGAAGGCTCGTTGGCCCGAAAAACTCTGTCGTCCGGCAGACTAGGAAAAACCCCTAGCCAGGTTCTTGGAGCGTTTCCCAAACGGCTATCTTGAGCCGCTTGTTCGCCGCCAGCTGCTCTCACGGACCAAGGCGCCCGAGCCGACGCTTGTCGACAAAATCGCCGAGCCCGAGGAGGTAGAGGAAGACCCATCCAAGGCCACTTACCGGATCGGAATCGTCGCGCCGCTCGAAACGCCGGCCGGTCGTTCCCTGCGCGACGGAATTCTGCTGGCCAGAGAACGTTTTACCCTCCCGAAAGGAGAAACCATCGGGCTGATCTTCCAGGATTCCGAAGGAAGCCCGATCCGCGCAGTCAAGGCAGCTGAGCGCATCATTGAGAACTACGACGTCTTGGCGATCATCGGCGCGCTCCGGAGTGAAGAGACGCTTCCCCTGGCCGCACATTTGAGCCCGCAGAAGATTCCCTTGATCGCGCCGACGGCCTCGGAAGATGAGATCGCCTCGCTCCCCTATGTGTTCCAGATGAACGCGACACCCGGCGCCCAGGGCCGACGCATTGCCGACTATGCAGTGCGCGAACTCGGTCTGCGCACCTTGGCGAGTGTCTCGTCCCGAGACAAGTATGGCGACCGCCTAGCAAAAGAGTTCACGGCTCGGGCGGAAGAGCTTGGCGGAGAGGTTGTCGTACAGGAATGGTACGAGCCGGGTGCGACCGATTATCGAGGCCAGTTCAACCGGATCCGGGATGCCGGTCTCGCCCTCCACATGCCAAACATCCTCGAGACCGAGGTCGACTCCCTTATTCGTAATGGCATCCACGTAGAGCCGCCACCGCCCGTTCCCGTCGACCCGGACACAGTCCAGCAGGAGCCGGTCGAAACGGTGGACGGTCTTCTCGTCGGCGCATCGACATACGAGGACGTCCTGCTGATCACACCGCAGGTCGCCTCATCCCAGATCAATGCACAGCTCCTGGGAAGCGACGGCTGGAACTACCCTGAAGTCGTGCAGGATGGTGGCAGCTACGTGAACAACGCCATCTTCGTCGCCAAGTATAATGAGATGAGCGATCTCGAATCAGTTCAGGACTTCGTGAACCTGTATCGGGGCCGCTTCGGTCGCGATCAGGACACCGCATCAGCACTCGGTCACGACGCGATGCTCGCCGTCCTTGAAGCGATCGCCGCGGGTGGGACCGAGCGACCGACGCTTCAGGAGAAGCTCCAGACTCTGACCGACATCCCTGGCGCGACCGGACGGATCACCTTCCGCCCTGGCGACCGTGAGAACGCCTGGATGTATCTCCTCTCGATTCGTCGCGGCAGGATCCAGACGCTTAGCTTCGACGAAGTTCCCGAAGAGAAAGACCTCGAATAGTCTCTCGCCTCTTCGACACACTCTTCGCATAACAAAGAACCCGGTCACGCCCGGTGCGCTGCGTAAAAGAGATCCACAATCCTGCTTTCCATCCAATTGGTCAAATCTCAACAAATCCTCTTCGAGTCCACCTGCAGATGGGGCTCGGCACGTGCAGAATGGCCTTGCTGGCCATTCTGCACGTGTCTAAATTCCGAGGGAAACCTACGGAATTCTTTCCCTGTAGACCCATTCTCCCCGCCAGACAGGACGCATGGCGGTTTCTTTCCTTCATATTGCCGACACACATGTCGGGGTAGAGACGCATGGCCGGCTCGATCCGGCTACGGGCCTGAACACTCGAGTTCAGGACTTCACACGCTGTCTAGACTACGCCTTCGACATCGCGATCGATCGCTCGCTCGACTTCGTCGTACTGGCCGGGGACGCATACAAGACGTGTGACCCTTCAGCCACTCATCAGCGTGCGCTTGCGCGCTGTGTCCAACGCCTATCGTCCACAGGGATCCCTCTCGTCATCGTCGTCGGGAACCACGACGTACCGGTCGCCTTCGGCAAAGCCAATTCGGTCGACATCTTCAGGACTCTCGAATTGGAGGGTGTACACGTTGCGGACTCCGACTGTGTGATCGACATCCAGACCGCGTCCGGCCTCATCCAAATCGCCTGCCTGCCCTGGCTCCACCGAAGTCATCTTCTCGCCACAGAAGACTACAAGGATCTGAAGGAGCCGGAAATCCTGCAGCATCTTCAGCAACTCGGCAGCCGGATCATCGATGGACTCGCCGCTCAGATCGATCCGACACATCCCGCCATTCTTGCCGCACACGTCGCCGTCGCCGACGCAGTCCTCTCCGGGTCGGAACAGACGGCCGTCATCGGTCGGGATCCCGTGTTCCTCACGTCCACACTCGCCCAGTCTGCCTTCGACTACGTGGCACTCGGTCACATCCACCGACATCAGAACATGAACCCGGATGCCTCCCCTCCAGTCGTCTACTCGGGCAGTATCGATCGGCTCGACTTTGGCGAGGAGAAAGAGACCAAGGGGTTCTGCATCGTGTCGATCGAGCAAGATGAAACGGACGGCAAGAAGCATACGACCTATGAATTCGTGCCCACACCGTCACGTCACTTCAGTACCATCCGCGTAGACATCGACAATAGCACGGACCCAACGCGAACAATCGTCAACGCACTCGCCGACCACGATCTCAAAGACAAGATTATCCGGGTGATCTACCGCTCGACCGACCCGATCACTCTCGACTTCCCTAAGATTCGTCGTGCGACGGAGGATACTGCGCTCGTCGCGGGGATCTACCCCGACACTGAGCGCACCATCCGACAGCGAAGATCGACGGTCACACAGGAAATGGGTCTCAAAAAAGCGCTTGAGGCCTATATCGACAACACATCCCGACTCGCCTCCCTAAAGGAGGATATGGTTTCCCGGGCGCTTGCGCTCGAGGCAGAGGAGCTGACTGAATGATCCCTGTCTCGATCACACTCCGGAACTTTCTCAGCTACGGGGAAGACGCCCCCACACTCGACTTCTCCGACTTCCAGATCGCCTGTATCACGGGACGTAACGGCCACGGTAAGTCCGCCCTGTTCGACGCCATCACCTGGGCTCTTTGGGGCGAAGCGCGCAAAGCTAAATCGGACAGAAAGCCTGACGAGGGTCTCCTCAGAATAGGTGCCACCGACCTAAATGTCACCTTCGTCTTCGACCTTGATGGCCGCCGTTTCCGCATCAGTCGCTCCTTTCGGAAGACCGCGCGGTCGGGTGCCGGTTCTCTGGAACTCCAAGTTTTCGACGGCGACGGATACCGCACCCTGTCCGAGGCGGGATCAATCCGGAAGACACAGGCCCGAATCGATAAGCTCGTCCGCATTAGCTACGAGACCTTCGTCAACTCGGCGTTTATCCTGCAGGGACGCGTCGATGAGTTCACGCGTCGCTCTCCCTCCGAGAGGAAAGCCATCCTTGCCGAGATCCTCGAACTCTCACGCTACGACGCGCTCGCAACTCGTGCACGTGAGCACGCGAGAAAGGCGGAAGACGAAGCACTCAAAGAAAGAGAGAAGCTTTCACGGATCGATGAGGCAGCGGATGAACGACCCGATCTCCAGCGTCGTCTGTCCGAGGCCCGTGATGCAATGGTCTCCGCAGAGTCATCGATCTCCGATTCGGAGAAAGAGCTTGAGAAGAGCACGCAGAAGATGGCCCGGGTCAAGGCAAAGCTGTCGCAGAGGTCCACACTCAAGGCCGAACGTGAGGGGACATTGCTCAAGAAAGATGAGCTGACTGTCGAGCTGGAGATAGCAGTATCAACAGTAACGCGCTGTGAAGAGCGCCTCCTCTCGAAAGACCAGATCGAAGCAGAGGTCGAGGAGTTGAACCGTCTCCGTGATCAGGAGAACGCCTGGCGGCACAAGCAGACCGACTTACAGGCACTGGAGCTCGAGCGATCCAGATGTGAGACCGAAATTGAAGCGGCCCGGGTCAAAGTCGAATCCCGAAAGACCCACTGGTCAGGTGTCGTCTTGGACCTCACCAAACGGATCGCCGCCGCCGAAAACGCGCTCACCCGGAAGCCGGAGATCGATGCGCGTATCCGCGAACTAGCGGAGTTGAGGGAACGGGATCGGACGCTTCGCGAGCTCGGTGAAGAGCAGACACGACTCGAACAGGAGCATCGTAGTCTCGCGGAGGACTTCAACCGTCATCGCAGCAGCCTCCAGGTCGAGATCGAGACCTGTCAGGCAAAGCGTCGCGAGCTTCGGGGTCTTCTGGATCGCAGAACGGAACTCGAACGGGTCTTCAAAGATGCCCGGCAGCACCTCGACACCTTAGAAGCTCTGAAAGAGGAGATGGAACGAGTCAAGCGAGACGGCACCGACGCACAGCGTACCGAGGAACGTCTGAAGGAGCGGATGGAAGGGCTCGGTCAACGTCAGCAACAGCTGGTCACTCAGAT
>DPVD01000215.1:1971-6208 GCA_003526745.1 Candidatus Latescibacterota bacterium | reverse complement strand
AGACGAGGCAGGGAAGGAGATCGGGCTTGTGAATCCGCCGGTTCCGGCCAATGGGAAGATCACACCGTCGGGGCTTCCCGGATGGGGGGCGGAGTGGGATCGGGCCTACTTTGAGAAGCAGCGAGTGGAAATCAGGTAGACCAATGGTCGACGCGGTTCGATCAGAATGGCCTCTTGTAGAGGTCGCCGGTTCGGCCTACGACATGGGGTATGAGCACGGGGTGCAGGCATCGGAGCTTGTAGAGAGGTATCTGTTCTGGATTGAACGGATGACAGGTAGAAGCCGCGACGAGCTGTGCCGGAACGCGATGGCCTTTCTGCCGCTAATGGAGCGGTTGAGTTCTGCATATATCGAAGAGATCAGGGGGTTGTCTGAGGGGGCGAAGATCAGCTTCGATGAGGCCGTGCTCTGCCAGGCACGAGGAGAGGCCGCCCGTGTGAGCGACGAGGCCTGCACCGCATTCGCACTGACGCGAGGTGCGACACGCGGCGGGGTAACGCTTGCCGGGCAGAACCAGGACCTTGCACCCGAATACGGTGATTTCGCTGTTCTATTGAAGGGTAAGCCGTCAGACGGGCGACCGCGATTCCTGATGTTCACGTTCGCCGGGCAGCTCGGGTATTCAGGGATGAACCAACACGGCGTCGCACACTTTGCGAATGCGCTTTACGACTGTCCTTGGGAGATGGGGCTTCCTCACTACCCGCTCAAGAGGGCGGCGCTAGAGCAGGCAGACCTCAAAGGCGTAACTGGTTTGCTTTCCAAGCATCGTGTGTGTTCCGCCGGGAATATGGTCGTTTGCACGGGCGCAGGTGACATCGCTGACTACGAGATTCGGCCGGAAGGGTTCCGAGAGTATCGCGGTGGGGATCCCGATTCGATCGTCCACGCCAACCACTACGAAAGTGAGGACTTCGAGCCGTTCGAGACGAACTCGCTCGCTGACTCCTGCTCGAGAGCGGAGCGGATGCGTGTTCTCGTGGCCGAGCACTATGGCGAAATCACCGTCGAAACGATGAAAGCAGCCCTAGCTGATCACGAAGGCGACCCGGCTGCTATCTGCCGACACGGCGCTTCGGACATGATCTCATTGTCAGGATATATCGCGGATGCGACGAACCGGGTCCTGCACGTGCGTCGAGGACACGGGTGCACGGGGACCTGGACCGACTATACGGTTTAACCTGTTTGCAAGCGCAGATGGAGAAGGCCAGCCTGAGCGATTTGGCTGGCCTTCGTTTGTTTGATCGGAGAATCGGCGGTCAGTTTTCTTCGAGGATGTTCGCCATCGTCTTAAGGTAAAGTGTGACATCCGCTAGGTCGTTCTTCCTGAGAAATCTTCGGCCGTCGATTCGGCTGAGGACACGTCGGTCGGAAAGATGCTCAAGATGACGCACGTCATCCGGGGACAACCCGAAGTCCTTCAGGGTGTCGAACAGATCCTGGACCTTGGTGCCCGACCCCTCACAGTAGTCCTCGGCGTATTCTGACCATTCATCCAGCTGGTAGTCGACCGATCGGGCGATGTCGATGTCCGTTAATTTTGTGAGCGTCTGTACAAGATGGCCACAGTTGCAGCGTCCCATGTGCCCCCACTCGTATCGGGCGCCGCCTGCAAGGCGATCAGCGGTCTTTCTCAGGGCATCGATCAACTCGGGGTTCGGTTGTGGCATAGATCACTCTTCTGGATGGATGAACGCTCACGCTCTATTCGAAGTGATTATAAGCAGTAGGGGCAGGACCATCAATGGGGGGCCTGCCTGATGCAACGCGCAGGTGCTGCTGGAGCATTTCTGGACCTGCTGGCTCGCAGGGCTATACCTAACCTTTTCTGAACGCGCCTACTTCGAGCTGTCTCTCGATCTCTGCCTCGAGCTTTGGCGCAGGATCTTCCCAACCCTCCGGCTTGAGGATCTTGCCGTCTTCGCGCCGGATCACCTTGCCGTCGATGATTTTCTGCATGTTAGCGCCGTGCACGATCTCGAATAAAGGGTCGAGGTTGATCCCGTGTGTGGCGGCAAAATCGCAGATGTAGTAGATCGCGTCGACAAGCGCATCCGCCTGCTCGGCGATCGTTCCGGAAGATTCCAACTCGTCCATTTCGTCATTCACCATCTGACGAATGAAGGCGATACGCTCATTCGAGATGCGCGTGGGACGATCGGGCAGGCCTTCCTTGCAGGCCACGGTAAACTGGTGAACATCGGTGGTGTATCCCATAAGCGATTTCTCCGCTACTCTAGATGACGTGTCTGGGGGGAGGATGGGGGCAGACCGAGGATAGTGACGCCGTAAGATGCGTAACGAGGTCTTTCGTGACAAGCGAGGGACTATTTCGAAAACATGAGACTTGGCTAGGTGTTAGGTGGCTTCGAGTCTAGCCATAGGGTTACGTGCACAGACGCTTAGATGGGCTATGTTATGGCCTCCCTCTCTCTTGGACGATCACGGTTGGTAGACCCACGCCGGCGATGCGCTCGCCGATCCGGGCAAAGCATTCTTCGGAAATGCGGAAGTCTTCGCTGAGAATTCTGCGGCCAGCCTTGCTGCCCTTTAATCGAACGGCTACATTCGTTGGTAGCACACTAAGGAAAGGTGTTTTAATGCCAGATTTGCAGGTCGAAGCCCCTTTCGAGCCATCGGGTGACCAGCCTAAAGCGATCGAGGAACTGGCCCAAGGTATCGAGAGAGGGGACCGGTTTCAAACGTTGATGGGGGCGACGGGAACGGGGAAGACCTTCACTATTTCGAAGGTGATCGAGGCGATCCAGAAGCCGACGATCGTGATCTCCCACAACAAGACCTTGGCCGCTCAGTTGTATGGCGAGTTCAAGGCCTTCTTCCCGGATAATGCGGTCGAGTACTTCATCTCCTACTACGACTACTACCAGCCGGAGGCCTACAAGCCTGTTACGGATACGTATATCGATAAAGAAGTTGATATCAACGACGAGATCACGCGTCTCAGGCTGAGGGCGACGAGTGCGCTCCAGTCCAGACAAGATGTGATCATCGTCGCTAGTGTGTCCTGCATCTACGGCATCGGGAATCCGGACGAGTACGATCGTCTTCACGTGAGGCTGAAGAAGGGTGAAATGATCGATCGCGACGAGATGCTCCGTAAGCTCGTCGACATTCACTTCACGCGGAACGACCTGTCTTTCGAAGCCGGAACCTTTCGTGTTCGCGGTGATGTAGTCGAGATTCGGCCGATGGAACAGGAGCTCGCCGTTCGCGTCGAGCTCTGGGGTGACGAGGTCGAGACGGTCTCGATGATCAACATTCTTACTGGAGAGATCGTCGAAGAGACTGAAGAGATGTCGATCTTCCCGGCCAAGCACTTCGTGACTTCAGGTGACCGGATCGAACGTGCGATCATGGACATGGAAGTGGATCTGGCGAAGCGGCTGGCAGAGTTTCGGGACGAAGGGAAGTTGCTGGAAGCGCAACGTCTTGAGACCCGGACACGATACGACATCGAGATGATGCGCGAGATCGGCTACTGTCACGGCGTCGAGAACTACGCGCGCCACTTGTCTGGGCGAGCCGAGGGTGAACCGCCGCCCACGCTTCTGGACTACTTGCCGCCCGACGCGCTGACCATCGTTGACGAGAGCCACCAGACTGTGCCGCAGGTTCGTGGCATGTATCACGGCGACCGGTCTCGGAAGGAAGTGCTCGTCGAGTTCGGGTTCCGCCTGCCGTCGGCGCTCGACAACCGTCCGCTGAATTTCGCCGAATGGGAGAGTCGGGTGGGGCAGGTGGTCTGTGTCTCGGCCACGCCAGGTCCCTACGAGCTCGATCGGAGCCAGGGCGTCGTGGTCGAGCAGATCATCCGACCGACAGGCCTCGTCGACCCAGAGGTCGACGTCAGACCGGTCAAAGGGCAGGTCGACGACCTCCTGCACCAGATTCGCGAGCGCGTCAAATGCGGGGAGCGGGTGTTGGTGACCACCCTGACCAAGCGGATGGCCNNATCGATGGGCGACAGCCGGGACAGCCACCCTACGTGCTTCTGGATTTTTTAGGCGACGATTACCTGATGGTGATCGACGAATCCCACGTTACGATGCCGCAGATCCGAGGCATGTGGAAGGGCGACCGAACGCGCAAGGAGACGCTTGTCGAGCACGGGTTTAGGCTGCCAGCCGCGATGGACAACCGTCCGCTTTATCACGAGGAGTTTGAAGGTAAGATAAGCCAGGTAATCTTCATGTCCGCTACGCCTGCCGATTA
>DPVD01000215.1:1497-1658 GCA_003526745.1 Candidatus Latescibacterota bacterium | reverse complement strand
GAACTCGAGAAGTCTGAGGGTGTGGTAGTCGAGCAGGTCATTCGGCCAACGGGTCTTCTGGATCCTGTGGTCGAGGTGCGCCCGGTCCGGGGACAGGTCGACGATTTGGTCGAGGAAGCACGTGTCCGGATCGAGAACAACGACCGCGTCCTCGTGACTAC
>DPVD01000215.1:969-1173 GCA_003526745.1 Candidatus Latescibacterota bacterium | reverse complement strand
TTGACCAAACGAATGGCAGAGGATCTCGCGGACTACATGCGAGATATTGGGATTCGGGCGCGATACCTGCACTCTGAAATCGATTCCCTCGATCGTGTTGAGCTGATTCGGGATCTGCGTCTGGGCAAGTTCGACGTGCTTGTCGGGGTCAACTTGCTCCGGGAAGGATTAGACATGCCGGAGGTGTCGCTGGTCGCGATTCTG
>DPVD01000215.1:555-678 GCA_003526745.1 Candidatus Latescibacterota bacterium | reverse complement strand
GTCGCTGGTCGCGATTCTGGATGCGGACAAGGAGGGGTTTCTTCGATCCGAACGCTCGCTGATTCAGACGGCCGGTCGGGCCGCCCGGAACGCTGATGGAACGGTTGTCATGTATGGCGACAA
>DPVD01000215.1:0-247 GCA_003526745.1 Candidatus Latescibacterota bacterium | reverse complement strand
ATAACTGACTCGATGCAACGGGCGATTAACGAGACGAACAGGCGTCGCGAGTTGCAGACAGCGCACAATGAAGCACATGGGATAATACCGGAGACGGTGTTCAAGTCCGCAGAAGAGATTCTCCAGGTGACCCGAGTGACCGAGGACGCGAGGATGGAAGAGGATCGGGCGACAGAACCCGAACCCCTGTATGACGTGGAAAAGGATCCGACCGAGCTTATTGCAGAACTTGAGAGGCAGATGTCCG
>DPVD01000130.1:0-8733 GCA_003526745.1 Candidatus Latescibacterota bacterium | reverse complement strand
GATCAAGCAGGTCGTCGATATTCTGCCTCCCGCATACACCGCACGATGATGTCGTCAGGGTTCCTCTTTTGGACGAGGTAATGCTATCCGTATTGAAAGAGTGGCCGGGAGCGGGTGTGACGTCGACCGTATTGCCGAATTCATCTGTCCCTGGTCTTCCGCAGTGATAGATGCGGGAAACGTCACCCAGATCCCCGATGATTCCTTCTGACAGGAGGAAGCCGGCGGTCAACCAGTGGTCACTGCCCGGCGTGCGCATGGTTACGGCTATTGGCTCGCCTGCGATTCGGATCTCGAGTGGTTCTTCCACTGCAAGCAGGTCGGAGGTCTCCACTCTGTCTCCGGAAGCGTAGCGGGCGACCTTCCTGCTGGAGGTCTGTTCGGGCATGTTAGTTAGAGATCGGTTCGACCCGGACCGGGCAGACCTTAAGTTCGGCTGTTTCGGTGACGGGATCATAACCTGATCCGGTCAGTATGTTGACCGGTACGTCGTTGAAGCTGAAGCTGGCGAATACGGTCCCACGTGGAGATCGGTCGGTTGCCCGGACGCGGACATCGACGGTCCCCCTCGGGCTTGACATCTTGCAGATGCCGCCGTTTTCCAGTCCCCAGGCTTCGACGTCATCCGGGTGGACCTCGAGAGACTCTTCAGCCAAGAGATACTCGATCCCAGTGGCCCGCCCTGTCTGTGTCCTCGTATGGTAAGAGGCAAGACGACGTCCGGTTGTCAGCCACACGGGATAGTTTTCACTGATGGTCTCTGCGGGATCGCGATAGTTGATCACCTTGAAGACTCCGCGGCCGTTGGGGAATTCGTCCTCGTGCAGGATCGGCGTGCCTGGGTGCCCCGCCTGAGGAACGGGCCACTGATACTCTCCCTTCTCTATACGGTCCCAATCGAGGCCGTTGTAGATGGGCGAGACATTGCAAAGCTCGTTGAAGATTTCTTTGGGTTCTGTGAAATCGAAACCTTCGAACCCGAGGCGTTTTGCGATCTCGCACACGATCTGCCAGTCAGGGCGGGCCTCCCCAGCTGGGGAAACAGCTGCTCTGACACGCTGAACCCGACGCTCCGTATTTGTAAACACGCCATCGGTCTCAGCCCAGGCTGTGGCCGGAAGGACGACGTCCGCAAGCTGAGCCGTCTCTGTCAAGAAGATGTCTATAACGACCAGATGCTCGAGGTTTTTGAGTGCCTCCTCACAGTGCTGACGGTCGGGATCGGACACGACGGTGTTTTCCCCATCAATCAGCATAGCGTGTATGGATTGGCCACAAGCCTCAAGAGCTCGAACCTTTGTGATTCCCTTTTCTATGTCGACTTCACGGCCATAAATTTCGCGAAACTTGGCCTGGTTTTCTACCGATTCAACAGTCTGAAAACCGGGATAGTTTGAGGGAATGGCGCCGCTATCTCCGGCACCCTGTATGTTGTTCTGGCCACGCATCGGGTTCACGCCCGTTCCTTCGCGACCGATATTTCCAGTCATCAGAACCAGGTTACACAGGCTTTGAACGTTGTCGACACCGCAGATGTGTTCGGTGATACCTAGGGTATAATAAATTGCGCCCCTGTCAGCGTCCCCATACAGCAGGGCTGCCTTCTCGATGTCGGCGGCGGGAACGCCCGAGATCTGCTCTGCCCACTCCGGCGTGAACTGCGTGATGTGTTCGAGGAAGTTGTCGGAGTCTCGTGTTCGGCCTACGATAAAGTCCCTGTCGATCAGGCCTTCCCGAGCGATTACGTGGGCGATACCCAGCAGTAGTGCTGTATCAGATCCGACGCGGAGGGGCAGGTAGAGGTCTGCCATCTCTGCAAGTGGTATCTTCCGCGGGTCCGCAACGATCAGCTTCGCACCATTGCTGATCGCACGCTTGATTCGGGTAGCAGCGACGGGATGACATTCGGTCATGTTCGTGCCAATGCAAAAGATCACATCGGGCTTGTCCATGTCCGCCAAGGGGTTCGACATTGCTCCTCTTCCGATCGTGGCTGCCAGACCGGCAACCGTGGGAGCGTGTCAGGCACGGCTACAGTTATCTATATAGTTAGTGCCGAAGCCGGCCCGTATGAATTTCTGAATCGTATAGTTCGCCTCGCTAGGCGTGCGACCTGAAGCAACTGCATAGATCGCGTGCCGGCCGTGTTCGTCGGTGACGGAACGGAAGCCCTCTGCGGCCTTGTCGAGGGCGGTATCCCAATCGGTTTCGTGCAGTTCGCCGTCTGTGCCACGGATCAGTGGCGTCTTTAGACGATCCCTGTGCTGTACAAAATCGAATGCGAACTGACCTTTCACGCACAGCGCGCCCTGGTTCGCAGGACCGTCCATGGCGGGCTGGATACCGACAAGCCTGTCCCCTTTAGTCATCAGATCGACTGAGCAGCCAACCCCACAGTAGGGACAGACGGAGCGGGTCTTCTCAATCGGCTCTGAATCGTCCGCCGCGCGTAGCGCCTTTTTGTCTGCAAGAGCTCCGGTCGGGCAGGTTTGAACGCACTGGCCGCAGAATGTGCAGGACGAGTCCTTGAGAAGCCCGTTGAACTCGGTCGTGATCTGAGAGCCGAATCCCCTCCCCTTTGCGCTGATCGCATAGTCACCTTCGCGCTCAGCGCAGACCCTGACGCAACGGTTGCACGAAATGCAGAGGTCGTAGTCGCGCAGGATGAATGGATTATCGTCGTCGGCATAGCTGCACCCGGATTGCTCGCCTTTGAAACGATCGGTCCGTGCCCCGTAGCTGTTTACGAGTTCTGACAGCTCCTGAGAAGCGTATCCGCGAAGGGGGTCAACGTTGATTTCCCTGTTCTCCGAGGCGACCATTTCGAGTAGAGTTTTGCGATGACGTTCGAGCTCGACAGTATGGGTTCGAATTACCATCCCGGAATCGGCCTTTGTCGTGCAGGACGCAACAGGCGTGCGGGCTCCTTCCAACTCGACGACGCAGAGCCTGCAGCTGCCGAACGGTTCGAGTCTCGGGTCATAGCAAAGCGTTGGTACCTCTTTCTCGATCCTGGATGAGATTTCGTAGATCGTCTCTCCGGCGGTAAAGGGAACGTCGACGCCATCTATGTTGATGGTAAGTTTATTTGCCATGTCGTTTCGTCAGCCTTTCTCGACGTGTTGCTCGACCTCGTTAGGGAAATACCTGTCGAGACTCTCGATGATCAGGGGTGCGGCCTGGCCGAGACCGCACGCGCTAGTCGCTCGCATAGTTAAGGCCATGTCTTCGACTTCCTTCCGCCATTCGTCGAGTGCCCCGGGGCCGTGCTCGCCACACAGTCGTTCGTGCAGGCGCTTCGTGCCGATTCGGCAGGGGAAGCACTTACCGCAGGACTCCTCAGCAAAGAAGCGCATGACGCTCTCGGTAACTTCTACGATGTCGCGGCTGTCGTCGAAGACCATAATTCCCGCTGCTCCGAGCAAGGCTCCCTTCTCTCTTACGCTCGCCTCGTCCAGCGGAACGTTCAGATCGGCGCCGGCGAGGTAACCTCCTGAAACGCCTGCCATCGTAACGGCTTGGATCGACCGACCTTGACTGGCGCCACCCGCCCATTCTTCCAAGAGCGTACAAAGCTCTAGACCTACCGGGATCTCGTAGTTGCCCGGCCTTCTGACATCTCCGGATACACTGATCACTTTCGTTCCCGCGTGATCACCCATCCCTAACGAAACGTGCCAGTCACCGCCCTTCCGCAGTATTTGCGGGACCACGGCCAGTGTTTCTACGTTGTTCACCGCCGTTGGCAGGCCTTCGAACCCGTGCGTGACCGGGAAGGGTGGTCTGTTCCTTGGATAGGGATGCTTGCCTTCAAGGCTGTTCAGGAGGCTGGTTTCCTCGCCACAAATATATGCCCCGGCTCCACGGCGGACGTGAATCTCGAAGCGATGACCTGATCCCAGGATATTGTTCCCAAGTATCCCGGCTTCGCCAGCTTCGGAGATGGCCTTGCCCAGTACGAGCTGAGCGTTCGGATACTCGTACCTCAAATAAATGAAACCGCGCTCGGCACCCGTCGCGATCCCTGCGATCACCATCCCTTCTATTAGCGCGTGCGGGTCGTGATCGAGGATGACCCGATCTTGAAAGCAGCCAGGTTCTCCCTCGTCCGCATTGCATACCACCGATTTCGGCCCCCGTGTCTCGTTTCGAACGGCTTGCCACTTGACGCCCGTGGGGAAGCCCGCGCCACCCTTTCCGGTCAGCCGAGCGGTTTTGAGCTCTTCGATTATACCCTCTGGTCCTAGATGGACAGCCTTCGCCAGACCTTCGTAGCCTCCGGATGCCTCGTAGCCGGGTAAGGTTTGCCGTCCGGGCGATCGAATCTCGGCAAAAACGCATTCAGGACTGCCTGCCGGATTGGGGGATGGCAGATTAGATACTTCGCTGTGTGATCCATCCGGCGACAGGATTTCGACTGTGTCGCCTTTCATCACAGGAACGGGATCGTCACATCGGCCAGGACAGGCCATGGGGATTGCACCTTCGGATGCAAGTTCCATCAGCAAGGTCTCGGAACCTCGCTGACGGCAGACAGGACCGAAACAGACGCGTGGAGTATGCTTGGTGGTCTCGCCGCGAGAGAGATGGTGGTAGAAGGTTACGGTCCCATACAGGTCGGCCAAGGGTATGCGAAGCCTAGCTGAGACGGCGGAAATGGCCTCTTCGGACAGGATTCCGTCGCGATCATGGAAGGCGTGCAATGCCCCAAGAAGGGGTGCAGGCTGTAGCGACCAGTAGTCGAGGATCTGTGAGTTCGTTCGCTGCACGGATGGAAGTTAGGCCGTTAATGGGATCAAAAAAAGCCACCTCTCGGGTGCCCGAAGAGGTGGCAAGCGAAATCAGCCGGTGGCTCGGGTTAGTCCGCCTGCTTGGGATCGGGGGGCTGGGTCTTGAAGCTGCTTACGGCACGATTGACGTTGTCTATCGTCCGGAATATCGACGCCAACTGCGTTACCATGAGGATACTCTCGATCTTCTTTGTGATCCCCGTGAGGCGCAGGTCGCCTCCTTCGTTCCGAAGTGTCGTCAGACTCGCAGTCATCACACCCAGCATCGAGCTGCCAAACCACTTCACTTTGGAAAAGTCTGCAACGACGTTAACGATTCCGTCCTTGACGAGGCGCTTGATGTGGTCGTGGAACTCGCCAACCTCAGGTCCGCTCATAAGTGCCCCGGAGATACTTAATACTGCGACGTTTTCTTGGATGTTCTCTTCTATTTTCAAGCCTGCCTCCGTGTGGGCTGCCATTCTCCGTCCGTTCAGTAGTCGAGGGATCGGCTAGTTACAACCAGTAATATATTATGTCGCAATACCTTATGTCAAGATTCGAGCCTAAGTTGACCGCGAAGCACTTGCCCCTTTGATCCCCTCGGGACAGACGAGACGAACCTGATTGATCCTGGGATCTTGTATCTCGCGAGTCGCTCCCTGCAATGAGCCAGAATGTCCGATTCCGTAACCCATTGGCCGGTTGTCACGGTGTAGGCAACGACCTCCTCCCCCACCACATCATCAGCAACTCCAACAACGCCCGCATCTAGAACATCCGGGTGCTCGGAGACAACGGTCTCGACTTCAATGGGCGAGATATTGTAACCGTTCCTGATGATAAGGTCCTTCTTGCGATCAATGATGAAAACGCATCCATCGCGGTCGATTCTCGCTATGTCTCCGGTTGGTAGCCATCCCGACGCGAGCGGAGAATCAGTAGAACCTAGATAATTCTCGAACACACCAGGGCCACGGATCATTAGCTCTCCTTCACCCACTTGGTAGAGTGCGTTCGAGTCTGTCCGTAAAGCCAACTCCGCGTAACCCGCTGGGCGCCCCACACTGCCTGGTTTTCTAGCTGTCTGGGGTGTCCGGAATGCGCAGACAGGAGATGCTTCCGTGAGACCATATCCCTCTAAGACCGTCGCATTGAGGGTTGATTCGATGTCGGCGACGAGGTCTTCCGGGATGGGTGCCCCACCGATCAGAACGTGCCTGAGACAAAGATCTCCAAGAGGGGCACCGGGAACTTCCAAGAGTAAACGGGCAGCGCTCGGGACGAGTGCGGTCGTCGTGACACGGTGGCGCACGAGATGATCGATCAAGTCAGCAGCTTCGAATCGCTCTCGGTAAGTGACGGCCCCTCCCGCCAGCAGGGGCGCGTTCTGTGTGCAGGTCAAGCCAAAGCTGTGAGACAATGGGAGGACAGCAGTTACGATGGTGCCAGGACCCCATACCTCGCCGTCAAGGCTTTCCCGCCCGACCCATTCCGCGTTTGAGCGAATGTTTTCGTGGCTCAGGACGATTCCCTTCGGTTGGCCTGTCGTACCCGAAGTAAAAAAGATCGTCGCTGGACTCCGCGGGCTGATGTCGACCGGTGTGATTGGATCTGAGGAAGGCAGATCGGCGACGTTCCAGTTATGTTCGACAGCAAGGTCAGCTTCGGGATGGTTACTCGACACGAACAGCTTTGCGGCCGTTTGGTAACGCAAAGTATCGACTTCATCTCGCGTTAGCAGCGGATTAACCGGAACGGCCACTCCACCGGCAGCGAGAACGCTGAAATAGAAAGCCGATACCATCGGGCTGTTTGGTAATTGATACAGGACTCGGTCGCCAGTCTTAACGCCTAAATCCTTTAGGGCCCCGGCCACCCTGAGGACACGTTCGGCCAGCGTCTCGTAGTCGATTATCCCCCTATCGTCTAGAAGGGCGGGCGCATCCGGAACAGCACGAGCCGTTGCCATCAGAATGTGGACGAGATTGGTCACTCGATCCCCAACAGCCGTGGAAGATCAGCCACCGAATCCGCCAACAGATCGGGGCCGAATTCGAACCTATGGAGATCGGATTGGCCTGTTACTCCGGAGAACACGAGGCAGGACCGCATCCCTGTTTCAACGGCCATTCTGATATCTGTCTCGAGGCGATCTCCGACCATCATCGTCTCCTCAGGACGACAGCCCAATCTCCTTAGGGCCTCAAACGCACAGCTGCTTGTCGGTTTGCCAAGGATCACTTCGATCCTCCTATGAAGAAGCGCCTCGAGTGCTGCAATCGAAGCGCCTGCGTCGATAATATCTCCCTCCGGATCAGGGCAGACAAGATCAGGGTTTGTAGCAACGATGCTGGCTCCCAACTGAACGGCATCGTATGCGTGTTTGAGCTTTGAGTAATCAACCGATCTGTCCATGGAGACAACGACTACATCAGTCTCGTCAGGATTGTCGGAAAGCTGATGTCCTGATTCGACTAACGTGTCAGTAAGGTAGGCCTCGCCTATCACGAACAGACGACTTCGAGCAAAATTTTCACGCAGGTAGTCGCGTGTCAGTGTAACGGAAGTCACGACATCGTCGGGTAGCGACGGGATTCCGAGGTTACTCAATTTCTCGGCGTAGGATTGGGGAGACTTGATCGGCTTATTGGTCAGGAAGACGGTCTTGATGTGTTCTTCTCTCAGTCGGGCAACGGCTCTTTCCGCTCCAGGGATCAAGGAGTCACCGAGGTAGATTGTTCCGTCGAGATCGAAAACGACTGCGGCAGGTAAGGGATAGGTTTCATTCATATTGTTTGTCTTGAAAGCGCACTCGGTAGGTGTTACAGTAGGTCCATCACTCAAACTGGAGGATTGGATTGGCTAAGATCGATCAGGATTGGTCGGAGCTTCGGTCGCAGTTTCTGACCGATCCGGACCACATATACCTGAACACGGGATCGTGGGGGATGATGCCTCGCCCCGTTTTCGACGCATACATCGCAAACCTGCGTGAACTGGAGCTCAATCCAACGCTCAGTCGCAAGCTACTGATCAATAAGGTAAATCAGGCAAGAGACCGACTTTCGTCATTCCTGAATATACAAGCTGAGGATATGTCGTTTCTCCCGAATGTGACTGCAGCCATCAACGTCGTCGTCAACGGCTTTGACTGGGACCCCGGCGATCAAATTCTTACAACGGATCAGGAGTATGGCGCCATCCTGAACTGCCTTCACAATGCGTCCCGTCGCTGGGGTGTCGAAATCGTAACAGCCGAAGTCCCGATGACGCCGACAGGGCCCTTTGACATAGTCGATTCGATGAGAGCGTGTTTTAGTGATTTTACAAGACTCGTGGTTTGCAGCCATATAACTACACGTACCGGGATCATCACGCCAATCAAGGCCATCACTGAGCTTGCCCACGAACACGGTGCTCTAGTGGCGTTCGATGGTGCTCACGGCCCAGGCATGATACCTCTAGATATTACAGATTCAGGAGCTGACTTCTATGGTGGAAATTGTCACAAATGGCTTTGCTCCCCCAAGGGCGTCGGATTTCTATATGCCGATCCGACGGTGCAGGCAAAGCTTTCTCACCTTGTCGTGAGCTGGGGCTATAGCAGTAATGGATACACCGTAGGACCGGACCGTCCGGAAATCAACGGGGCCCCGTTCATGCGCGGCATCGAGACCTGGGGTACGATGGACCTGTCAGCGCAGGCGGCAGTGCGTGAAGCGATTGACTTTCAGGAGCGGATCGGGCAAGAGTCTATTGCTGAGAGAGGACGCGAGCTTTCGGGCTATCTGAGGGCACAGATTGCGAATATCCCGTGGGCCGATGTTGTCTCTCCCTCTGCGGAAGGTATGTATGGCTCGATCACGACCTGCGGTTTCGAAGGTGTTGGCAACCGAGAGCTTCAAGCGCGGCTCAACAACGAGGACGGCATTACCATTCCCGTTTTCGAAGACCGGGAGGG
>DPVD01000163.1:0-4044 GCA_003526745.1 Candidatus Latescibacterota bacterium | reverse complement strand
GAACCAGCCCCCGATCACCAATGAGAACGAAGGTCGATGCCACAACAGGAATCACTTCCGTATCCTTCTCCGTCGCCAGGGCTCGAACCGTATCGATCGCTGCGTCGACCGTCTCTGCCAGGTCGAATTGCGCCACATCGATCTCCAACCTGCCTGACTCCAGTCGGGACAGTTCGAGCAAGTCATCGAGTAGAAGGTGCAGTCGTTCAGCGTGGGTGTTGATCGACGCAACGAACCGTTCGGCCGCCTCCCCGTCCTCCAACGCCCCTTCCGCCAGGGTCGCTGCGCATCCCTTGATCGCCGTAAGCGGCGTCCGGAGTTCGTGAGAGACGTTGGCGACAAAATCCTTCCTCACCTGCTCGAGTCGTGTTGCTTCGCTCACGTCATAGAAAACCGTCACGGATCCAATGCAGGAGCCACTTTGCAAGATCGGCGCAATATGTACGTCGAGGTATCGCTCTACGACTCCGGGCAACACGACCTCGAGCGTGCGTTCCTCGTGATCCCTGAGGGACTGCTCGATCGCATCCTGCACGTCGGGTAGTTGGACGTAGTCGATAGGCAGACGGCCGGCGGTTTCCACATCGAATCCAAGACCGAACAGTTGTGAAAACCGATCGTTGGTCATTCGGATGCGACCATCTTTCTCCGTCACCAGAATACCCTCCGAAAGACTCGCGAGCACGACCTCGACTCGAGAGCTCTCGGCCAGGATCCGTTCAATCCGTTCCCGCATCTGGGTGCGCAAATCATCCAGTGCCGTAGCGAGCGCCCCGAGCTCCGGTGTCCTCGAGCCCCGAGGCTGACCCTCGGGCTCACCCTCAGCGATCTGGCGAAGATCGTGCGTCAAGTCCCTGACGTGTCTGGTGAGAAGACGCGAGAAGCCGTACGCGATCCCCTGAACGCCGATGAATCCGAGTGCGAGGACCGCCAGTATTGTCCCCTGAACGGCCGTTCGACTTGCAGCTAACTCACCCATTGGTAGCGCGAGTCTGAGAATGATCCCCTTGTGATCGGCGACGGGTCCGGCCACATACAGCATATCGATGCCGATCGTGTCGCTGAACCGAACACTTCGACCGAAGCCCCCGTCCCGAGCCTGGGCGATCTCTGGACGCTCCGCGTGGTTGTCTAGCCTTGACAAGCCCTCTGTGGGAACACTCGAGTCGCCGATGACGGACCCAAGCTCGTCAACCAGCGTGACCCTCACCTCGAGCTGCTCGCTCAGTGAACCGGCGAGCTGATCCGGATCATCGTAGGCCAGTCGGTCCCCGACATAGAGTCCAGCGAGTCGGATCTGTCTCAGAAGACCAGCCCGTGCCTGATCGAGCAGGAATGTCTCGATTGTTCGGCCAAAGAGGAGATTGAGCAGCAGCCCGACCACAACCATAACGGTCGCCGCCCCAAGCATCAGCTTCATGCTCAAACGCACGGTCAGGGCTCCTTCGGACTGAATCGATAGCCGACCCCGCGAACAGTCTCGATCATCTGATCGTGTTGGCCCAGCTTCTCGCGTAAACGCCGGATGTGCGTGTCGACCGTCCGGCCATAACCGGCGTAGTCGTAACCCCATACGGCGTTGAGAAGGGCCTCCCGTGACTGAACGCGACCTTGACGGTCGATCAGCGTTGTCAGCAGCTTGAACTCGGTGGCGGTCAGGAGAAGTGGTTCGTCGTCGAGCCACGCCCGGTACTCCGAGAGATCGATGTTCAGCGGGCCAATACGTATCCGTTCGTCTGCCGTCGCGTCACTCGAACGACGAAGGATCGCACGCACACGAAGAACGAGCTCTCTCGGGGAAAACGGTTTGACAACGTAATCGTCTGCCCCAAGCTCGAGGCCACGAACTCGGTCCACTTCATCCCTTCTCGCTGTCAGCATCAGGACCGGTATGTCCCTCGTCTGCTCGCCCCCCCGGAGCGCCTTGCACACATCCATCCCGTCCAAGCCCGGCAGCATCAGGTCCAAGACGACCAGATCCGGGATCTCCGACATCGCGAGCGCCAGCCCCTCTTCGCCATCACCTGCAGCCAGGATCCCATAGCCTGCTTGCTCGAGGTTGTAACGGACCACGTCGAGGATATCGGGCTCATCTTCGATCAACAGAATCGTATGATTATGCTCGGCGGTCATCCTTCTCCATTGGCAACACGAGATCTCTCTCTGTCATCACAGTCGATACCGCGACGCTCGATAATGTCGTAGTCCACGACGTAGAAACCGAGCGGCATCATCCACGGGTTGCCTGGCGATTGCTGCCCGAACGCGTTCTTTCGAGGTCATCGTCCTCCCTTTGTTTTCGCTACACCCAAATCGACGAAAGATACTCTACGTCGGCCTGCAAGTCATAACGCATGGTCCCAAAACAAAAAGGGCGATCCGCCAATGACGGACCTCCCTTGACCGATGTGGCAGTTCAGATCGACGTGGAATGAGGCTTCGGTCAGAACTTGTAATAGACCGTGACCCGGGGAATAACCACCGCATCGATGATCACTTAACGGCCACGAGATGCGCGGTCGCATTGTGAGTTGCGACTGCATCAATAATCTCGAATCGTTTTAGCCGTATCGTCCTTCGATGTAGTCGGCGGTCTCCTTGTGCTGAGGGGTGAAAAACATATCCTCGGTAGGGCTATGTTCGATGACCTTGCCCAGAAGCATAAAGATGCACGTTTCGCTCGCCCGCCGAGCCTGAGCCATATTGTGGGTGACAATCAGAATGGTATACTGCCCACGCAGCTCCCAGATCAACTCCTCAACGGCGGCCGTACCTTCGGGGTCCAGGGCCGAGCACGGTTCATCCATCAAGAGGACCGCCGGCTTCACCGGGATCAGGCGGGCGATGCAAAGCTTCTGCTGCTCCTCCAGCGAGAGTTCCGTTGCCCTGGTCTGAAGTCGATCCTTGACCTTGTCCCACAGCAGGACTTGTCGCAGCGCCTGCTCAACGATCTCGTCCTGATCCGCCTTCGAGCCGGGGTTCCTACTATGTAGCCTGTGCCCGAACAGGACGTTGTCCCGAATCGAGATGGGCAGTGGGTTGGGACGCTGGAAGACCATCCCGATCTGCTTCCGAACCTGAACGAGTTCCACACCATGGCCGTACACGTTCTGTCCCATCACATCGATCGTGCCTTCGATCCGGACGTAGCCCAGACGCTCATTGATCCGGTTAACGCTCCGCAGGAAGGTGGACTTACCGCAGCCCGAGGGCCCGATGAGAGACGTGATGATTCCGTGCTCGATGTCCAGATCGACATCGAAGAGGGCCTGGAACGTCCCGTACCAGAGACTGAGCCCCTTCGTCTGGATCGCGATCTCGGTGTCCCCGGAAGAGGCGCTGGCCGGCGAAGCCGGAGATGGATGCTCGGCACTCACTACCCGAATTTCCCTTCCACGTAATCCCGCGTGCGTTGGTCTCCGACCGCCCCCGTAAAGAGATCCTCCGTCACGCCGATCTCGACGCACTCGCCCTTGAGAAAAAAGGCAGTACGGTCCGCCAGTCGCCTCGCCTGTTGAACGAGATTGGTCACCAGAATGATCGTTACTTCGCTCCTCAGTTCCTTGAGTACATCCTCGATGCGCATCGTCGTGACCGGGTCGACTGCGATCGAGAACTCATCCAGCATCAGCAGATCAGGGTCCTGAGAAAGGGCTCGGGCAATCGTCAGTCTCTGTTGTTGGCCGCCCGACAGCATACTGCCCAGCGAATCCAGTCGGTCCTTGACCTCGTCCCAGAGGGCCGCCCGTGTCAGACAGCGTTCCACGACCACGTCCAGGTCAGCCTTGTCCCGAACACCGGCCAGCCTCGGCGCCAGGGCCACGTTGTCGTAGACACTCAAGGGGAGCCCGACGGGCAGGGGGAAGACCACCCCGATCCGGCTCCGAAGGGCGTAGATGTTGCGACACGTCTTTACGTCCTGGCCATTAAACTGAACCGAGCCATCAACGTGCATCGCCGAATTGAACTCGTCCATCCGGTTGAGCGCCTTCAGGAACGAGGTCTTGCCGGCGTTCGCCGGTCCGATGATGCCGAAGATCTCGT
>DPVD01000049.1:0-7613 GCA_003526745.1 Candidatus Latescibacterota bacterium | reverse complement strand
AGAATCCAGCATCGTCGGCGTTATAGCAGGCGATCTTGAATCCCTCGAATCGGTTCGGCTTGTAGATGAACGCGCGCTCAATCTCGGGCAACAGTTTCTTCCCGATCGACTGTGTCAGCAGACGTATGAGCTTGGCATCTTCGACGGTGTGGTCTCTTCGGGATTTGTGCTGCTCGGAGAGTACCTCGGACCTGCCTGCAGTTGTCGACTGCTCAACACCGGTCTCCACTGCGCCATTTCGTTCCCATAGATCCATCAGAAAGTGGCACCGATCTTCGGCGAGCACACGATCCAGAATCAGCACTGGAGCCTGAGAAGTCACGCTGTTGGATTGAGGTATTATGGAGATTTCGATCGCCGCGGCGATGCGATCGAAAGTCAGCTTTTCGGGCTTTACAAGGACACGAAGATTCCGATCGAGAAGGCAAGATCGTGACGTGTCGCCTTCAGCGACCTCTCTACCCTCATCGATGTAGACAAGCCCAGCACCGGATTCTTCATGATTTGTGAGCACGGTAACAACATCGCATCGATCTGCGAAAGTCTTTATCAGATCCTTCTGCTCGGACTCTAGACTAGACCCCATAAACAGGAGAACCGGTCGCCCCCCGACCCGCGAGTAGAGGTGCGACTTCTTTCCGTTCAGTTCCGGAAGTACAAAATCCGGGAACCGGTCGCCTGGTTCGAGATCTCTCATGGCGACAAGATAGACCCAAAGGAGCTTGCAACACGCGCAAAAAAAAAAACAGGCGTCCTACGTGAAACGGAGCATATAGGTCTTTGTACAAGCCCCCGATCTGATGCACTTTCGCCGAACCTCGACGCTCAACACTGCACCCGAAGCTCAGCGACTGGTGCTCGAGTTCATCCGGGTGTATTTTCACGCGCCATGGCTGCCCTTCCAGACTCTGCCACCCGACGCGTTCCCCAGCGTGTAACGCTCCGGAGTGTATTCGTCGGCCTGCTCGTGGTCGTCTCCGTGAACACGTGGCCGATCTACGGCCTCTATGTCATCCACATCAACCAGATGGTCTTTAGCTACATGGCCATGGCGTTGATGATCCCCTTCGTTCTTCTCTCGCTCGGCGTCAACGTCACCCTTCGGCGCTTCAGACCCTCCTGGTCGCTCAGTTCGCTCGAGATGGTCGTGGTTTTCTCCATGGGCCTTGTGGGCTCTCTGTTCCCACTGATGAACTTCACGGGCCTAATCATGGGCCACATGGCCACCCCCTACTACTTCGCATCACCCGAAAATCAATGGGCCGATCTGTTGCACCCACATCTTCCCGCCTGGCTCTTTCCCGACGACTTGGACGGCGCAATGCGCCTCTTCTTCGAAGGCATGCCACACGAGCGACCAATCCCCTGGGATGTCTGGATCATGCCGGTCTTTTGGTGGTTTGCTTTTGCGGCTGCAATCACGGGAACATCCCTCTGCATCGCGGTCCTCCTCCGAAAGCAGTGGGCGGAAACCGAGCGCCTCCCTTTCCCTGCCGTGCAGGTAGCGCTTGAAATGACACGCGAGCCCGAAGACAGCCTCTGGCCCCCCCTCGTCAACAACCGTGCCTTCTGGATCGGACTTGCCATACCCGTCTTCATCATATCCTGGAACTGCTTCGGCTATTTCATGCCGGATCTACCACGCATCCCGGTGACACGCGCAGGAGGTGGCGTAACCTACCTTCACATCAGCCGCTACATACCCGATCGACTGCTCTACATAGGGATCAACTTCTTCATCATGGGCTTCGCTTATTGGACGAACCTCGAGGTCCTGTTTTCGATCTGGGTTTTCTACTTCTTCGTCGTACTCGAGATCGGTCTTTTCAATCGTCTGGGGTTCGACATCGGCTCCCCGGGTTTGTGGTCATCCGCCCATCCAGCGAACGCGTGGCAGGCCTTCGGAGCTTTGACCTTCATGCTCTGCTGGAGTCTCTGGATCGGTCGATCACATCTCCGATCAATCTGGCACACCATCGCTCGCTCACGCGAAAACAGGACCATCGATGACAGTGAAGAGCTTTTCAGCTATCGCACCGCCGCGATCGGTCTCAGCGTGGGACTCGCCTTTATCGTGGGGTGGCTGTATGCGTCGGGTATGGAGCTTATCGTCATCCTGCCGTTTCTGTTCGGCATGTTCATCCTCTATGTAGGCATTGCCCGTGTCATCGCCGAAACGGGGCTCGTCTACCTGCGAGGCTCAGTCATGCCACCGACGTTTGCACTCTTCTCGCTCGGCTCCGGTGCCATCGGGCCTTCCTCAATGGTTACCTTCGCGAACTCTTTCGCATACTTCACAGACGCCAAGAGCCTCGCAACGGCGAGTTCTGTGCATATCTGCTGGCTTGCTGCCGCCGTACGAGGAAGCAAGAAAGCCTTTACGGGTGCACTACTAGCAGCGGGAGCCGCGGCTGCAGTTACCTCTGTCGCTTTCACGCTATACCTTGGCTACGAACATGGGGCATACAACTTCCGAGCTTTCGAATTCCGAACACATCCCCACATTTTCACATATTTCGTTCGCAAGTCTGAGGAGTCGCTTCCGCCTGACTGGTGGCGTCTCGCCTTCTACGCGATCGGCATTGTGGCCATGGCCCTGCTCACGCTTGCCAGATATCACTTCTCGTGGTGGCCCGTTCATCCGATCGGCTTCGCTATAATGGAAACCTTCGCAGTCCGAGGAACTATCTTCACGATCTTCATCGTCTGGCTCGCGAAGTCTCTGATCTTCCGAATCGGCGGGATCGCTCTATACAGAAGAGGCCAGCCATTCTTTCTCGGCATCCTAGCAGGCTTCGTCATCGGAGTCGCCATATCCGCCATGGTCGACGTCATCTGGTTCCCCGGTGAGGGCCATTCGGTCCACCACTGGTAGCTCTGAAGAAGAACCTGAATGTCCACGCTCACACAGTGGCCTCAAGGAATAAAGGCCACGGCATCCGAGGATTCAGAAATGCTCGCGCTTCTCTGATTCTACTAGTGGAATCTGTTCGCGGAGGTGTCGCTGGGACCTAGAGTCGCGATTCGATGGACGAAATGTGGAGATGGTATTAGGGGATTCAGGATCCGGACAACGGCAGAATTTCCCTCTTCGAAAGCAATGCCGAGGCCTGTCTGTCGCGGATGAGGTCCTTCCTCAATGACAGCTAATTTATAATTTAGAAATAATCTACGCGTAAGTGCGACCCGTCACACCCTCCTCCTGGTTCTTCCTCGCCCGACGCATAAGCCTGTTTCCCCAGGAGGTTGGGTATTTCGACGTCACACACCCCACACACAGCGAGTCCTGCTCTACATCGATTGCCGAACCGAGCGCCGAGACGGGCAAATACTTGATGCTGTCTACACCCAGGGAGCCGGCCATCTTCTTCAGCATCTCGGGTGTCGGATCCCCTTTGTATCGCTGGGTCGCGTATTTCGGGGCGTGAAGCTCGTCCAAGGTCGACATATCGATTCCGTAAAAGCACGGTCCCACGATCGGGGGACACGCAACCCGGACGTGCACTTCTTCCGCGCCCTCCGCTTTAACCTGCTTCACTAGGGTCTTCAGCGTCGTTGATCGAACAATCGAATCCTCAATCAGAAAGACACGCTGACCGTTCAGTAGTGACCTCACGGTCGTATACTTGCTCTTTGCACTCTTCTCACGCGTACGAACAGGCTGGATAAACGTACGCCCCACATACCGGTTCCGGATCACGCCTTCCATACAAGGCATACCCATGTTGAACGCGTAGGCATCTGCTGCCGCCTTCGCCGTATCAGGAACGGGAACGACGATACAAGTGTCGTCCACCTCCTGGTCTTCCATCTCCGCCAAGATCCGTCCCGATCGCGCTCGGGCGTGATACACGCCCTTGTAATCAATCTCGCTCGCCACATTCGAGAAGTAGACCCATTCGAAGAAACACCGAGCCTTCTTCTCGCTCTTGGCAAACCGTTCGATCCTCAGCTTCCCGTCTTCGACGATCGCCATCTGTCCTGGCTCGAGATGATGGATCTCGTTAAGTCCAAGGTTCCGGAGCGCCACGGATTCGTTCGCCGCGGCGAACAGCCGTCCATTCGTCGCCCACGCCATGGGCCGAAACCCGAGGGGGTCTCGCGAAACAAACATGCGACCGAACGCGTCCATGAAAGCGATGTTGAACGCCCCGTCGAAGTCACGGCTGATACTGGCCATCATTTTTGCGAGATCAGGCCGACGCTCACCGCGCAAACGATAGGCGAGCGTATGCATGATGATCTCGGTATCCGTGTTCAGCGTGAAGTGATACCCTCGTTTCGAAAGCAGCCGTTCTCTCAGCTGCGTATAGTTCGCGATGTTCCCGTTGAACGCGAGCGCGAACCACTTCCAGAGCCGTCCATGTTTCCGCTCGAAAGGCTGCGCATACTGTTCATCGTCTTCCTCTCCGCTCGTCGCATACCGAGTGTGGCCGATCGCGGCTCGACCTGCGTGTTCGCTGACAATCGACTCATGCTTTCCCGTATGCGAAATCCGCATTGCCTCCGAGACCGTTCCCACATCCTTGTATGTCTTCAGGATCTGGCTGCGATCCGGATCGTAGCTGGTAAACCCACTCGCAAGCTGACCCCGATTCTGAAGATCCAGCAGCATCGACGTTATCGGGCCGGCTACGTTATCCATCTTCACCGTAGCATCACCGTTCCCGTTGAACGGCTCATCCAGCCAGCACAGCGCGGCTAGTCCACACTCGTGTTTGGGGTCGTCGGAATAGGATGCTTTCTGCATAGGGCGACCGGGCATCTTCTTGCTTGAGTTCATTGGAATTAGCTGTCGATCACTTCGAGTGTTGCGTCACGAAGCTCTTCGATCCGTGACCAGACATCATCCGCATCCTGATAGATTAGAGACATGGGACCGTCGAACCCAGATTCGACGGCCTGCTTGACGTGGTGTTTATATGTTTCGCAGTCCATCACACCATCCACGTAGTCAGCCTTCGCGTGGATCGAGTTGGCCTTGGGCAACACCGCCGCCAGATCCTCCGACCGAGAATCGGCCGGAAAGTTCCCAAAGTCCGCACACAGACCCACCTCGTCACCGCACTTCTCGAGAATCTCGAGACAGGTCTCGGGGCGAGCAGCAAGCCGCTTGAAATTCTCCGTGAGCGCCACGACACCTTTCGCGCTCGCATAGTCTGCGAGTGACCTGAGCCCCGTGACCGACAAACCGACCGATTCCGAACTCGCTTCAGCATCCCCGGCAATGATCCTCACGTGGCCTGCACCGAGTCTCGCCGCCACATTGATCCAGCCGCGAATCGTCTCGAAATCCGCCTCACGCTTGCTCACATCTTCGGCCGTGATGTCCCCGGTGTCGATCAGCACGCTGAAGAGCTCCACACCCGCGGCCGAAATCGCCGCTTTAAGCCTCTGCAGGTATTCCTGGTCCACCCGGGGAAAGTGGAAATGACAGAGCTCGATCGTCCCGATCCGGTGCTTCACCGACTCCGCCGGCACCTCGAGCAGCTCGATCTCCTCCGCCTCATCGCTCCGGTTGGTGTAGCCTCCGCTCCCATCTGGATCGTACCACGCCTTACCCAGCAACGTGTGCAAACTCCAACTAGAAATCGAAAGTCTGGGCATCAAGGTCCCCAACAGATAATGGTCATTAACTAATAAATTAATGCTTCTCAGCTCTATAGCTGGTGTGCTTTCCCCACCGCCTCCACCGCATCTCTCCCCATCCGCTCCTCTAGCTGCGCGTAGTATAGACTCCGCGGCTCGACGTGCTCCCCGTGCGACTCCCAATACCCATTTGCCCTCTCGTGCCACCCCGTAGCCCTCTCGGCAACACATCCGATAGCATAGTTCTGCGTGGTCGGAGGCTTCTGACACACGATCGAGTCGGCTTCGCAGTTCCAAAGCACTTTTAGCGCTCCCGCCCAACCGTGCCCTGTCCCCGAATCCTGTCGATCCTGCACGTTGATTGCGTTACCTTCGACACGCACGTTGTCGAAAAGCGTCCCGACGGACCAGCGATGATGGGGCCCAGTATCGGAGAAAGCGTTCTCCGCCACGCAGTCGACAAACGCATTCGGACCAGGCGCCCGCGCGTGCAGTACGTAGTCGTGGCGACCTCTCCGTGTCCGGCATCGTTGAACAAGGTTCATCTGACCAGCGATCGCGAATGAGTATCGGCGCCCCCCCGTAACCCGAGAAACAGGGTCCAAACACGAGCAGTCCTGGACAGTAAAGCGGTGCGCGTCAGGCAGAAGATAAACACAACTGTAGGCGAAGTGCACGGAAGTCACATCCCGAACCCAACCATCGCGCGCGTGATTGATCGTGATCAGATTCCACGCGTGTTCCTCGTCTGCGAACTCACCCTCGCGACGCTTATCAAGCGTCGCCTTGTCATACTCACTGATCCCTCGCAGATTTTCAATCCCTACACGTTCGATCCGACCGAAATCCTGGTAGCGATAAACTGTTCCGCCTCCGTAGATATCTTCAATAGCTTGGACCAACGGCGCATCAACAGTTAGAACATCCCCGTCAATCACAACCACCTTTCGTCGGAACAGCATATCATATTTTCCTGGTTCCCACTGCCGCGTCTTACGAGCCTTCGGATTGATTGTCGGCTGGCCTTCGATCCGATCCATTCCGATCGCTGATATCCAAGCGGCCGTGCTGGGACGATGAACTATGACCTCGTCCCCCACCGAAAAAACATCCGTCGATGTCAACCGGAATGAATGGCTCCCAACAGCAACGTATGGATCAACAATTGTGGCCCGGTGCTCTGCAATGCCTTTCGACTCGGAGTAATCGATCTGTTCGAGACCCCGGGGAACCGGCTCACGCACTCCCCCAATCTCGATCAAAGACCGCTTACCTCTCCCCATCGCCACGAGAGTCGTACCGTCTTCCCCTTGACCTTCGCCTCGGAGAATGATCCCGTTTGAGAGGATCCTGATCGACTTTTCAATCCTGTATGTACCCTTCTTCAGAAGAACAACACCCTTAAAACCACGATTGTCTTCAGACATCGCAGCAACTCGGTTTATGGCCGCCTGAATGCGATCCCCGTCGTCTCCCAACTCATTTGGCAGAAGCACTTCCAAAACGTCCACATTGGGAATCTCGACTCCACCACCTTGATAACCGCAATTCGAGAAGTCCGGTATCTTGTTGCCCTTATCGTCAGCTTTATATTCAAGCTGCCCGTCGTTGATAGACACTGCTTTGGATGAATTCATAGTGTACAGTTCTAAAAGTTCCTCAATAAACCAATCAGGCTAAGCGCCAGATCTATCCTGATCAAATCCACAAAAAACCAGAAACTCCAAATCTGGACAGCCTCAAGCAGAAGCAGGACGTCAGATCACAAACCGCTCCAAAGCCTCACGATTGACTTCTACCCCGAGTCCCGGCCCTTCTGGAATCTTAACCCATCCATCTTCCATCGGAAACGTTGTTCCCAGCTGAGTACGAAGCCCGTTCTCTGTCATGTCATACTCACAATAGCAAGGAAACGGGTTCAGGGCTGCCGGGAGATCGGGACGCATCGTCGCTTGATAGTGGAGTGTCGCCGCAAGCCTCACGTTCCCGCCCCACATGTGTGGAATAATACGTATGTGGTGCGC
>DPVD01000346.1:10503-11716 GCA_003526745.1 Candidatus Latescibacterota bacterium | reverse complement strand
TACTTCACGGGGTCGGAAGACGACCCGACCATCGTCGGCCAGAGCCACCACTACGAAACAGCTGCCCTCTCACTCTATGTGAACGAACAGTATGAGGCGGGCAGTCTGACGCTGAGTCCAGGTATTCGGTTTGAATATTTCGGGCAGGATCAGATCGACAGGCTCCGCGGGTCGATACTTTCCGACAAAATCACCCACGTCCTGCTTCCCGGTCTGGGCATCAACTACGCTATCGGCGACTACAATCTCTTCGGAGGCATTCACCGGGGCTACACACCCCCCTCCAGCGGTACGTTACGTGTCACGAACTTCGGACAGAATGTGGCTACGGGAGGGCTCGACCTCGAATCAGAAAAGAGTTGGAACATGGAAGCCGGTCTACGCACCTGGCAACCTGGTCTCCGCCTTGAGATCGCAGGTTATTGGATTAAGGTCAGCGATCTAGTCGCCGCGGGTCGAGGCACTGCTTTCAGGAACTTGGGTAAAGTACAGACCTACGGTATCGAGGCAGGAGGATCCATCCGATTCTCTCGGTATGCCAAAGCGCTTCCGGACATCAACTTCTCCTACACCTACCTGAAAACAGAAATCGAGAGTGGACGAGTGAGATCAGGGCGACTCGCAGGAAACGTCGAAGTCGACCTCGCGGGAAACGAACTTCCCTACGCTCCGGAACACACACTCACACTCGGATTTTCGAAACGGATCAGCTCGTTAAACCTGCGTGCCGATTGGCGCTATGTCGACGAAGTCTTCACGGACTTCGAAAACCTGAACGAGACTCTTAACCGCGGAGACACGGGTCCGGTCCCGTCACACCACATCCTGAATGCCAGCGCCGAGTATGACATCACATCCGATTGGACTGTATCCGTCACTGGTAAGAACATTCTCGACACAGTTTACATCGGGTCTCGGCTCCATTCAAATCCTGGTCAACCCCAAGCTAACCTGAGCTCCGGAATCCTTATCGGACCGCGGAGACAGGTCAATTTTGGAATCAAGTACGGTCTTTAAAAGACCTTTTCAAATATTAGCTAATAGCAATTTAACCCACTTGTAGGAGGTTCATCAAAATGTCCCACCATCACAAATCGTGGATACTTTCATCCCTACCGGTTTTTCTTTCCGCCGTGTGTCTGACGACTCTTGGATGCGGAAGCGATGATGCTGTTATGGCGCCCGTCGAGACACCTACGACACCTGCGACACC
>DPVD01000346.1:0-10147 GCA_003526745.1 Candidatus Latescibacterota bacterium | reverse complement strand
GACACCTGCGACACCTACGACACCAGCAAAGATTGAGGTCCCAACGGCCTACACCTTTGACAGCCGTTTCGAGGATGGGAAAAGTAGTGTCTCATACAGCGGACAAGTTGTCCGTCAGCTCCTGATCCAAGATCTCAAGATCTTTATCGGCAACCTTGGCAAAGACGGTGCCACGCCTGCCAGCCTTCAGGATCTGCTGAATTTCTACGATCACGATGATGCGCTGAGCCTTCAGACGCTGACGACGGCTGGATTACCCATCGTAGAAACAACATACGCGTCGATCTCATCGGGGAAAAACCTGTTGGGTAAAATATCGGCGGACGTCGTACTTGGATCTGGAGGAAAGACAGCAGATGACTTGATCCGAGAATGGTTCGACATCGTGGTTGCAAACTCACAGGATCCTGCCAAGCTTGGTACCGCCGCCGTCTATACAACGGATGCAGGTTTAGACTTATCACAAATGATCAACAAGCTTTTGATCGGTGCCGTTAGCTATGCGCAGGCCACGAGCAAATACTTCGCCGTGCTCCTTGACCAGGACAACACTGTAGCCCGGAACGGTACTTCTACCTACACCGCAATGGAACACTATTGGGATGAGTCCTTCGGCTACTTCGGAGCAGCGAGAGACTATGCCCGCTACTCAGACGAACAGTTGGCCGGTAAGTCAGCTGATGACTTTACCTTTGATTCGAACGGTGACGGCCAAATTGACCTGAAATCAGAATACAATTTCGGTCTTTCTCGGAACGCCGGTAAGCGCGACAAAGGCGGTTCGGGCGTGGATTTCACGAAAGAAATTTTTGACGCCTATCTTGCAGGTCGGACAGCTATCACTAACCAAGGAACGGTTGCTGAGATCTCCGTACACCGTCAAATCGCAGCAGAGGGAATGGAGAAGGTTATTGCTGCAACCGCAGTACACTACATCAACGATACGTTGGGTGATATGTCGAAGATTGGTACAGCCGACGAAAATGCCGCGAATCACAACAAGCATTGGGCCGAAATGAAAGCCTTCACGATGGCTCTCCAATACAATACGTTTGGAAAACTTACAGCGGCAGATCTTGAACAACTGCATACCTTAATGGGTGACGCTCCCAAGTACGATGCACCCGGGACGGCTGCCTACGACGCGACCGTTGCAAATCTTACCGAGGCCGCATCGATTTTTGAGTCGGTTCTTGGTTTCTCCAGCGCCAACGTGGCAGGCTGGTAAACCCTTCCTCCATTAAAGCGCATCAAGTTGGGGGCTACTCGGGCTGTGCTCGAGTAGCCCCCGTTTAATTGTTAGAGATGCGAAAAACCCCATGTCTACCCGATCAGGGTCAATTCTAATAGTTCTGTTGGCCTGCATAACCTCACGGGTTCTCAGCGCAATTTACTACATTGAGGACCCCGACAGCCTTCGGTTTGCCCTTAGCACGGTCAATTACGACGTGCCTCAACTGCAACCTCACTTCCCCGCCTACCCCATCTTCTGCTGGCTGGTTAAAGCAATCACGCTGCTTACCGGTGGCTACGCTATCGCCTTCGCAGTTGTCGGCGGCGTGATGACAGGTGTGATCATCCTGAGTCTGCTGGCTATAGCGCGGGAGCCCCTGAACAGTCCACGCGGGATGATAATCGCGGTCCTGACCTTCTTTAATCCGATGGTCTGGCTAATCGGCAATCGATACATGCCAGACGTTACGGGGCTGGCATGTCTTCTAGGATCATACTACTTCCTAACAAGTGGCCGAAGGCCCATTCTCGGTGGATTCCTGTCCGGCCTGCTGGCAGGGATCCGTCTTTCTTACCTGCCATTTGCAGTCCTGCCCTGGATCCGTGCCGTCTGGGTTTCTCGGCGAAACCGATCGCTGGTTCTGGGGTCCAGTTTTTTGGGCGTTGTCGTCTGGGCCGCTCCTCTGATCTGGATAACTGGATGGTCTGAACTGGTTGAAGCTGCGCGAGTCCAGTCTGCAGGGCACTTTGCCGAGTTCGGCGGCACCGTGGTCACAGAATCCGACGTGTTTATCAGGTTCGTCAAGCTAATGGAGGGAATTGTCGCAGACGGACTGGGCCTCTACTGGACTGACCGGAACGTGTCTACCGCCTTTGCGGTGATCGCCCTAGGTGTGGCGGTCCTCCCCGTGCTGAGAGGCGTGTTCAAGAAGAATATCCACGATCCGTTCTGGCGCATACACCTGGCCAGCTGGGTCATCTACTTCCTCTGGGTTTACTTCGGCCAGAACGTCATCCACAAAAGCAGACACGTGTTGCCGCTTCTGCCGCTGATCCTGCTGATTTGTTTACAGGCCGTGTTTTTCGACGCGAGAGGTCGCAGAATCCGCCAAGCTACATTCACCTTGTTCCTGATTGTGCACAGTTACATCACCCTGCATCTCGTGATGCAGCACACATCCCCGTCGGCTATATACCAGGTGAAGCAACATCTCCAAGCGCTGAATGATCCTGACCTCCACATCGTGACCGTACCTTTGATTGAATACTACCTATCCTCACAGGATGTTAAAGCCGTGTACATCGTGGTCGAAGACGGTGATCTGTCTCAACTCAAACATATATCCGAGGATACACGTGTGGTCACGATCGGAAATTCTTTCGCCTTTTCGGAACGACCGTTGAGATCCCGGAAGACCTTCTACCACAATCCATATGTGAACCGAATGTGGTCGGAAATCGACATCTATGAGTACTGAGACGAGCAAGAATCTGCAGATACTGGGAGGGGGACCCGGCGGTCTTGCGGCGGCCTACTATGCCCGAAAGGCCGGCTTGAAGGTGGCACTGTATGAAGGATCGGATTCGACCGGGGGAAACGCCAAGACGTTAAAGCTCGGCGACTGCCTGTTCGACACGGGCGCCCACCGTCTGCACGACAAGATACCTGAGGTGACCAAAGAAATCCGCAGCCTCCTTGGATCGGACCTGCTCACGGTCAATGCCCCAAGCCGGATCCATTTCGCAGGTCGTCGCCTAAGGTTTCCTCTCCAACCCGGTGATCTCCTCCGTCAGCTTCCATTGAGGATCCTGGTACGAATCATCCTCGAATGTCTCCAGAAAAGGGGGCAGCAAGATCTGCCGAACTTTCGAAGCTGGGCCGTTAGTCAGTACGGCCAGACGCTCGCCGACCTCCTACTGCTTAATTACTCAGAGAAGCTCTGGGGAGAGGACACCGCAAACCTGTCGCCCCAGATATCCGGCGGACGGTTACGGAATCTCGACCTGCGAGCCTTCCTGCGGGGTTTACTCCCCGGTGAAGACTCAAGACATCTGGACGGCTCGTTCCTGTATCCCCGAAACGGATTCGGATCGATTTTCGAAAGGATGACGGAGGAAATCGGTGGGGACCATATTCACTGCAACAGCCGCATAACCAAGTTGATTAACGAAAAAGGCCGCGTCACGGCGTTCGAGCTGAACGATCAAACGAACGTGGAAGCGGAAACTCTCATAAGCACTCTACCCCTGCCCCTGATGATGAAGATCCTCGATCCGGCACCACCAACCGAGATCCTCCGGAAGGCCCGCAGCATCCGTTTCCGAAAACTTCTGCTCTGCGTGTTTTGCCTGAAGCGAGACCGCTTTTCAGACAACGCCTCCATCTACTTCCCTGACTCCGACTTGCCGTTCACGCGTCTCTACGAGTGCAAGAACAGAAGTATCTTCGTGGCACCCGAGGATCAGACTGCAATCGTGCTAGAGCTACCGTGCCACGAGTCGTCAGTCTACTGGAAAATGAGCGACACCGATCTCTTAGAGAAGGTCCTCTCAGCATTGGTCGACGTCGAGAGTATCGAGCAAGAGGAGATCCTCCAGACGGCTGTCTACAGGCTCCCCTTTGCATACCCCATCCTCGAGGTCGGTATCGAGCAGACGGTGAGCGAACTGGTATCCTATCTTGATGGGTTCGAGAACCTGCACCTTATCGGTCGAAACGCAACCTTCCGCTACCTCCACACGCACGACCTCTTCAACGAAGCTGAAACGCTGATCCGGCAGATCGGATTATCTGAACACGCAACAACTGGATGACAGGACTCGGAAGATCGATGCGAAGATGCTCTTTCGTATGACGCAGCGGGCCACACGGGCCATACGGAACACGTCGGGCAACCAGACACGACCGTCAGCCGTTTCTGATACGTCTTGGTCGAAGCAGCACGACACGGTCAGGATTTAGGCTGGTAGGTAAGCTGTTCGAAGGAAACACCCGATTGACGGACAAGTTCGTGATACACATCCTCAAGCTCGGTCTCGTAATCGTAGGGTTCGACGTAGACGATCCTCGTAACGCCCGCTTGGATAGACTCCTTCAGGCACCCGAAGCAGGGGCGTGTCGTCGAAAACAGAATGCTCCCCTCCGTCCGTGCGCCGTGCCGGGCGGCAAAGCAGATCGCGTTCTCTTCAGCGTGTACGCACAAACAGGTGTCAAGACTCGTTCCGGAAACCGCATCGCCAGCACATCGAGGGCAACCGCCTTCGAAGCAGTTCTTCACACCCATGGGCGTGCCGTTGTAGCCCGTGCTGATAATATTGCGTTCCTTCACAATCACGGCACCGATCTGGCGCCGGATACAATTCGATCGCTGTCCCACGTTGTAGGCAATCGACATAAAATACTCGTCCCAGGACGGTCGTTCCATCCGCCTTACCTCCGTTCGGTTGGCATCTGATCAGAATGTATAGTCGCGTAGTCGGAGTGCCAAGCCCGATCGCCGCATTGATGCGTGTATTGGGCACATTCGGCACTTGTGCTATATTTCCTCCGCACCCGGTCAATCGTTCTGGCACGTTTCTGAAACTACTAATTCGCGAAAAAGGATTCGTCGTATGATGCAGCCCGGTATTTCCGCATTCGGCATCTGGAGTGGTGGTCACTTTATGCATTTTGGGAGTGACATAGGACCGGATGGCCTCGAGAATCTCGTCAAGCACGCATACGACAGCGGAATCCGCACGTTTATGACCTCCGACGCCTACGGTCAGGGCGCGGCTGATGAGCTTCTGGGGCGGGCGCTGTCCGACTTGGACCGAGACACATACTGCTTGGTCGGCGCTGTCGGACACGATTTTTACACGGGGATACGAGCCGCCGAAAAGGGCTTCCCCAGGTTCACGGATCCCAAACTCAGGGACGCGGACGAGTATGGCGCCTACCTTGAGATGGCGACCGACAAGAGCCTCGAACGGCTTGGTCACGATCGATTCGACCTGCTCCTTCTGCACAACCCGGACACCACCGGCTATCAGAGCGACATCGTCTGGTCCGGTCTCGAAGCGCTCAAATCCAGAGGCAAAACGGATATGCTGGGTGTCGCACCGGGCCCAGCGAACGGCTTCACCGTCGACCTCATCGACTGCTTCGAGCGTCACGGGAACCTGATAGACTGGGCAATGATCATCCTGAACCCGCTTGAGCCGTGGCCGGGCGGTCTTTGTCTCGACGCGGCGGCCAAACACGAAGTCAAGGTCATCGCACGTGTCGTCGACTACGGCGGCATCTTCCACGACGACCTGAAACCGGGGGCCTCACTCCCCCGCATGGACCACCGTTCGTTCCGACCCTCAGGATGGATCGAGGCCGCTCACAAGAAGCTCGACCCCTTCAGAGCGATCGCGAAGAAGCATCGTCACACACTCCTCCAGTTCGCCTGTAAATGGGATCTGTCGCAGCCCGCGGTCGAGTCCGTCGTCCCAACACTCCTCCAGGAGACCGGTCCTTGCGCAAAAGCGATCGAGGATCAGGTCATCGAGCTCGCTCAGGTTGGTGAAAAGGAAGACCTGACCGAAGAAGAGTCTGCGGAAGTCCGACGGCTTGGCGACAACAAAAACTCTATGTCCCTGAAGGGCGCATCTACGCAATATCTCGGACTGCCCGTCGGTGATCAGTGGCAGATGACACCAGAGTTGCTCGAAGTCGCGCGTCGATGGAACATCGAGCCAGACCGGGATCTCTTCCACCCCTCTGACGTCCGCGACATTCGGGAGAAGGGCGCACCACGGAGAGGTGTACCGCAAACTAGCGTGCGCAGACTCTACCTCCAGCTGCAGGTCTTCGGCGGCTGCAACGACACGCAGGCGGTGGTCGATGCGGTCAGTAACAGCGGTCTGGAGTCTGTCGTATACGCGGACGTGACCGATCCGTTCGGGATCGGCTTACTTACGATCACCGAAAACCCCGAGCTATTTGTCACCAAGGCCCGCGATTTCGTCGTCAACAGCCCCCTCGCTGAACTCGAGCAGAAGCCGGACCTAACGATGGTCGGCCGGAGCTACTCGATGGGTCGTGAAGCCAACCTTGAAGACTGGCTGCTCGGTAAACCGCGGCGGAATGCGCTCAACCCGGACTGGCCCTGGGCCGTGTGGTATCCGCTCCGCCGAAAATCCGAGTTCAACATCCTGTCGCCCACCGAGCAGGGGAAAATCCTGATGGAGCACGCGATGATCGGCCGAACTTACGGCTCTGCGGGCTACGCACAGGACATCCGGCTTGCCTGCCACGGCCTTGACCGGAACGACAACGAGTTTCTGATCGGACTTCTGAGTCAGGATCTCTTCCCGCTGTCTCGGATCGTTCAGGATATGCGGAAGACACAGCAGACCGCGAAGCATATGGCGTCACTCGGCCCGTTCTTCGTCGGAAGAGCAGTCTGGCAGAGCCCCCTCAAGAAGTAGGGACAGCAGGGTCCATCCGGGGGGATAATCACTTGGCAGGCTACCAGTCCTAGGGTGACGTGCTCGACCAGGCCAGCACTCATCCTGGCCCACGAAGAGACGATCACCGCTGTTGGACAGGCTGTAACGCCTCGCGTGTACTGCTTTTGGTCGGCCCCGGATACACGGTCTCAACCCAAGCAGCAAGAGCCAGTTATTGGCCTCGAGATACCGGTGGGAAAAGACTAGACCGAGCCCGTTCTTCGTAACCTTGATCACCGTTGTCATCGGCCTCTTAATTGACACGTTTCGACAGCCCTTCTATATTCTCTGAGCAACAGCGAAACAACTTATAATCATCACGCCTGGAACGATCTCCCCCACAGGATCGGCCGGGCGTTCTTTGTTTTCTGGAGACCCACGATGGATCAACTCAAGCTGCGTTATGGATGCAACCCCCACCAGAAACCTGCACGAATTTACCGCACGGACGGGGGTGACCTGCCATTCAAGATCCACCGTGGCGCGCCGGGATACATCAACCTGCTCGACGCTCTCAACGCTTGGCAGCTTGTCCGCGAACTCAAGCAGGTCTTCGGGATGCCCGGAGCCGCCTCCTTCAAGCACGTCAGCCCAGCAGGCGCCGCGATCGCCGTTCCCCTGAGCGACGCTCTCCGACAGGCTTACTTCATACCAGACTCCGACGAGCTTTCACCCGTCGCTACGGCCTACACACGTGCACGCGGCGCGGACAGGCTCTCCTCCTTCGGCGACTTCGCGGCCGTCAGCGACACCGTCGATGTCTCGCTCGCAAAGCTCCTGCGACGCGAGGTCTCCGACGCAATCATCGCACCCGGCTACGAACCCGAAGCGCTTGAAATCCTGGATCGCAAACGGGAAGGGTATCTGATTATCGAGATCGACCCGGACTACGAGCCCGGGGAACTCGAATCCCGCGAAGTCTTCGGCCTGACCTTCGAGCAAAAACGGAACGACCTCGTCACCGATCTCGATCTCGTCGACAACATCGTCTCAAAGAAGAAGAACCTGACCGAGGAGGCAAAACGCGATCTCGTCCTCGCGTCGATCGCGCTCAAGTACACGCAGTCGAACTCCGTGTGCTTCGCAAAAGACGGTCAGGTCATCGGTTCGGGAGCCGGTCAGCAGAATCGGCTCGCCTGTGTCGACCTCGCCGGTAATAAAGCGGAGGCCTGGCATCTGCGACAGCACCCCAGCGTCCTCAAGCTGGCCTTCGCACCCAAGCTCAGGAGACCAGACAAGATCAACGCCATTGAACAGTATCTGGCAGAAGAGATGACCGACGTCGCACGGCGCGCGTGGGAGATGAAGTTCGCGACAGTGCCCGCCCCACTGCCGGAGACCGAGCGCGCCGAATGGATGGCGAAGCTCACCGACGTTTCACTCAGCTCAGACGCCTACTTCCCCTTCCGTGACAACATCGACCGAGCAGCTCAGACGGGCGTCACACAAATCGTCCAGACAGGAGGGTCGATCAACGATCAAAACGTGATCGACGCTGTCAATGAATACGAAATGGTGATGGCCGTATCCGGGGTGCGGTTGTTCCATCACTAGTGAAAGCATCCCCTCTTCTTACACACCGGTTCAATCCTCTCCTGCCTAGTGGGAGAAGAGATTATACGGGCTTACCCGTTTCGCCCGCAAAACGGGTAAGGGCCAAGCAGTATCATCCCCGGCCTTCGCCTCGCGTATATCTGCGGTCTTTATCTATCAGATAGCTTCTAATAAAGAACAAATTAACAATACTTTATTGTCTTCTTGTCCGCATCCTTAACGTTACGTCAAATTTCCTTGATTTTGACGTAACGTTAGAGTATGTTCTTGACTGTTAAGTTAGAACAGCTGAGGAGGACGTTTGTCAGAGACGATGCACATCGGAAAGCTGGCCGAGAGAGCCGGTACGACGCCCCGAACTGTCAGATTCTACGAGGAAAAGGAGCTGATCAGACCCTGTCATCGGTCATCAGGGGGGTTCAGGTGCTACTCGGAAAAGCAGCTGGAACAACTTCGGATGATCCTGAGCCTGAAGGTACTCGGGTTCGACCTCGACCGGATCAAGGCCATCCTCCGGAAACGCAACGAGCGGGAAATAGCAGGAAACCTGGCCGCCGATGTGCTCGAGGACCTTCGCTACAAGCTCGACGAACTGAACGGGCAGATCCAGGAACTCGAGGGTGTTCGGGACAGGGTCGAGTGTACGATCAAAACTATCTGCCACTGTCTGCCTTGTGATCTGCGGTTGGAGGAACGTTTGTGTGAGGATTGTGAGAAGCTGAAGATGAGCCAGGAAGCCTGCGTTCCCTTTTTCCACACCATCCAGACCAACTAAACAACCATCGGGTCGACCCTACCAAAAACGGAAAACTAGCGGATTATGAGACAGGTTAGCACAGACACTTATTTTGCACTAAACATTGATAAATAAGAGTATAACCGGCACCTGAAAGAGTACCAATCGGGACGGTAGAATGGGCACTGTCCGGGACGATCACGCGTGAACGGATGAGGATGTGATGGCGAACTTCAACGGGAAAGAATCGCGCGAAAGCATGGACCTCTACCTGAGGGACATCCGGAAATACACGCCTCTGCCTCGGGAAGAGGAAGCCCAAGTCGTCGTAAAGGCGAGGAAGGGAGACAAGCAGGCTCTCGCCAAACTGATCACGGCGAACCTAAGGTTCGTCGTTCGTGTGGCGGGTGAGTATACTAACCGGGGCCTCCCACTGCAGGATCTGATCGCAGAAGGCAACATCGGCTTGATGCGGGCAACCGAAACTTTCGACCCTTCGAGAGGCCACAAGTTCATAACCTACGCTGTCTGGTGGATTCGCCAAGCGATGATGTCGGCCCTGAACAAGCAGACACGTGCGGTCAAGATCCCGGTCAACCAGATCGACGATCACGATGCAATCGCGAAGGTTGCGCGGGCAATGTCTCAGGAGCTCGGCCGACAGCCAAGTCTCGAAGAGCTCGCCGCGAACACGCAGATGTCGGACAAGCGCGTGCGTCGCGCGATGGAAGCCAGCCAGCCGTCTCTTTCAATGGACAGTCAGGTCTATGCAGACGGTACGATCAGTTACTCAGATACCTTCGTTGCCGACGAGCCGCCGGCAGACGAGCGCGTCCACGAGGCCTATCTCAAGCAGCTGCTGAGAAACAATCTTGAGATGCTACCCGAACGCGAGGCCAAGATCCTCGACCTTTACTACGGTCTCGAAACGGACGAACCGAAGTCGCTCGAACAGGTCGGCCGACGGTTCTCTATCTCTCGCGAACGGGTCCGCCAGATCAAAGACCGCGCGATTAGCCGGCTTAAGGCGAACATGGTGACTCAGGACGCCGAAGCGGCATAGTACAGGCTCTGGTCTTGGGTGTACAAAGTTAAGGCGCCGCATCCTCTAGGTGCGGCGCCTTGTCTTTTGTTAGTTAAGAAGAT
>DPVD01000134.1:0-6609 GCA_003526745.1 Candidatus Latescibacterota bacterium | reverse complement strand
CCCGACCGGAATGGCGACGATGTCGGGCGCTTCTGACCGCATCATCTCATCCAGATCCATGAACCGCCCGGCGACGCCGAGTTCGTCCCCCAGTGCAGTCAGCCGCTCCTTGAGCAAGTCACAGAGAGCGACGACCTCCGTCTCGGGGTGCTCGTTGTAGGCACGACCGGCGGCAGTTCCCCGCCCACGGCAGCCAAGTATGGCTACGCGATACACATCAGCCTGCCAGGTTTGTGGCCAGACCGCAAATCCCCTCCGCGGCCTCGTCTACGTCAGCTTCTGTTATCCCCAAATGTGGGATCGCGCGTATCAGTGCCGGTCCGGGAGCGCTGACTCGAACACCGGCAGAGGCGATCAGCCGCTCTACAAAGTCCACGGACGATATACCCAGATCCTCGATCGTAAACCGGACCATATTGGTCTCCACCGCATCCACATCAATCCGAATACCCGGAGCATCAGAGATGCTGGCCGCGAGCCGCTTGGCGTTCGCGTGATCCTCGGCCATCCGGCCAACATGGTGTTCGAGCGCATATACCCCAGCTGCCGCCGCGATACCTGCCTGACGCATGGCGCCGCCGATCCGTTGCTTCCACTGCCACGCCTCCTGGATAAACGAACCCTCGCCCGCCAGGACGGCGCCGATCGGTGCGCCAAGCCCCTTACTGAGGTCAATCCAGACTGAGTCGAAGGAAGCGGTGTATTCAGCAGCCGCAACACCGGTTTCGATAACGGCGTTGAGGAGCCTAGCCCCATCCATATGCGTGAGCATGCCGCGTTCACGTGCGATCGACTCGACTTCTCTGATCTGTTCAAGGGGCCAGATCAGCCCCCCGGGCTTGTTCGTCGTCTGCTCGATCGAAAGAAGCCTAAACGTGGGCTTGTAACGTGTCGCAGGCTCGACGATCTCCGCGACCTGCTCGGCCGTGAATTGCCCCCGAGCCCCATCAATTGGATACATGGTCGCGCTCGCGAGCACAGCTGCCCCACCGGACTCCGAAATCAGGGGATGTGCCGACCTGTCGAGCAGGATCAGGTCACCGGGACCACAATGGACCGCATAAGCAATCTGATTGCACATCGTTCCCGACGGAAGGAACAAAGCCTTTTCCTTTCCCAGCAGGTCCGCCACGATATCCTGTAGACGGTTGACCGTGGGATCTTCCCCCTTCTGTTCATCCCCCACTTCGGCGGCGCACATGAAGGCCCGCATCTCTTCTGTCGGTTTGGTCGATGTGTCGCTATAGAGATCGATCCGGATATCATTCATGCTGTTATGTCCACTCCCCCTAAAGTCCTTTTTATGCTTAACCTAGTTCGCATCAACAGATTGGACAACTCTCCACCGGCAGGAACGCCAAAGGGCCCCGACACCCGGTCAAGGCCCTGATCCTCATCAACCTATACAATGCCCTACTGATCGCGGAAAAGATTCAAAAAGCGATCCTCATACACCCCATAGAGGTTCCACTTATCGAGTTCCTGCTTCAGCTGTGCAGCCATGGCTTTCGACTGCTGAGAGGAAGTCGAGTGGCTGACCTGAAGGAACATCCGTTCGATCTTCTCCATCACCTTCTGGGGCGCTGCCTCTTCGTCCACGTCACCCAGTTCTTCTGGCGGCTCGACACCCTCACCCTCCATCGATGAAAAGGCTGAACGGATCTTTTCTTCGATCTCCTCCAGAACCTTCCCCATCTCCTCGACAGCCTCATCCATCTCGGCCAGGTCGATGTGCAGATCGAGCAAGCTCGCCAAAACGTTGACGATCCCGCGAGATGCCTTGGGATTCGGCATCTGAACCACGTGGTGAGGCATCGTAGCCATCAGACAGGAGGCAGATATGCTCCGCGTTCCAGCGAAGCCTAGGAGGAGCCCGTTCAAACCGGAGATATGCCCCTGATCAAGCACCTCCACTCCATGGTTCGAAATGTGGTCCCTGAGGGTCTCCCTATTCGAGATCCCCAACACCTGCACATCGTCTCCAGGGCGCATCGGAATCGCGTATGCCGCGGCCGTGTAGATCGTCTGCACTTCCAGATCTTCGGCGAGGTCGAGAACGCAGTTCATCAGCGATATGCCCCCCTGCCCCGGGACCTGCGCCTCACTCTCAAACACGAGGATATCCGTGCCCTGTAAGTGGTAAAACACGTGAGCAGGCATGTCGGGAAGCTTGGCGATCCCATTCTCGACCACAACTTCTTCGTGACAGAAAAACTCTGTCATGTCGATGTCGGCAAAGGCCACCGCCTCTGCGTGCCGCCGGATATAGTTGATAGCGCCTACACCGACGCTTCCCATACCCGGCCAGCCGGCTAAGAGGGTTGGTGATTGAATGTCTGCGGAAATATCTGTTCGAATGTTTAGTTTCATGGCAGGCCTAATGTTCCGTCACTCAAAGATATGCAAATCCCGTTCATGCGCCCCGCTTGAACACCTCGAGGGGGTGCCTTCGATCTGCCAGCGGCAGTGATACGCGTTCTCCCGCAATCTCGGAGGCGTAGACACCCAGAATCATCTCGAGAGCCATACGGGCTCCCCTTGCACTCGAAATCGGCTCCCGGCCGCCCTCGACCGCCTCGACCAGATCCTCGATCGCCAAGGCGTTCCCCGACATCAGCGGCCCTTTCTCGAAATTGAGCGGCTTGCGTTCCTGGTCAGCCTCCCACGGCGCGTAGCTGTTATCTTCCAGCAAGGAGATGTCGCTTGCGCTGGCGTCGAAGGCGATCGTCCCGCTTTCACCGACGATCTCCATCCCGTAGGGTCGCCCATCCCGAATCTGACGCTGGCGCGACTCGAAGGTCGCAGTCACACCGGACTCGAACTCGTAGAACGCGTGGACACGATCGCCCGCGATCCAGCCGATCGGTTCGCCCGCTTCCCGAACGTGCTCGGGCCGCAGGTGGGCACCCTCATGCGTGACACACGCAAAAACCGTCCTCGCATCTCCCACCACAAGCCGCATCAAATTGAACAGATGCGTACCCAAAACGAGAAGGTCCTCACCGCCACCCCTGTGATCCTGCTTTCCGGCTGACCGGACTGAGATGACGTCGCCAATTTTGCCCGACCTGATCAGGTCTATCGCCTGCTGGATCTGGGGGAGATAGGCCGCCTGATGAGCGACAGCAATCCGAAGCCCCCTTTCCTCCGCTCGTTCGATGACGCGATCGGCGTCCTCCGGCGACGCCGTCATTGGCTTCTCCGAGTATATATGACACCCGGCGTCGAGAGTTGCCAGAATCATATCGAGATGACAGTCGACCCACCTTGGGCACACGCTCACGATATCCAGATCTTCCTTCTCCAACATCTCGCGGTAGTCTGCATAGGACCGTTCTGCGCCCGTGTCGGCGACAGCCTTGGCGCGCCCATCCTCGTCATCGTCAGCGACAGCTACGAGATCGACATTCGGAACGTCGGCATAGCACGTGTGGAGACCATGCCCGAAGTTGCCCCGTCCCGTCCGTCCAATCGCGCCGGCTTTGTAAGTCTTGGCCATCAGTCCTCCTGTGGCAGAACAACGACGCCAAGAGCCTCGTTTGGCGTCTGAATAAGAGCCCCGCACGCGTCGGGCACATCGGTCAGTTATACTCGGTGCCTGATCAGTGGCTCCACCTGAAGGTCACCGCGAGTGATGAAGTCCAGATAGGTCTCCACGTTATGCTACGTGGTCGACCTAACAAAAACGGCGGGAGTCCGTTCCATGCTTCCACGCTTCATCGTGAAAGCTCGCCCCCGTTTTGGCCACGGACCGTACGACGAGGTTACCGAGCCCGCTGCGAATGTGTCGACAATTCGCACGACGAAGAAGACCACGACATGGCCCATCTAATGGGTTTCCGGGGCACGTCACGTTGGCGTGAGTGGCGTGCTCTGCGTGGCTGTCCCCCACACAGGCCACACGATCACGGACGTCCAAACCGGTGACGCCGTCGCCGAGCTCAGTACCCAGACTCACCGTTTTCGCTGTGACCTCGACCAGAAGCTGACCAAGATCGGACTTCGGCCTCGCCTCTTCGATCACTTTGAGTTTGCCGGCGTCGGCGCGTGCCAAGACACATCGCAACTCGCTCACAGGGCGATTATTTTCCGCATACGCCTAGCCATCTCGGCCTGCAACTCGCGGTCCCCGCCCACTTCGTGGATCACATACGACTCATAACCAATCGCTCTAAGATCCTTTACGATAGTTGCCCAGTCCGTGTCTCCGTCCATCAGAGGGACGAAGTTCTTGTCCCTCCGGACGAAGTCTTTAAAGTGTACTCGCGAAATCCGATCACCAAGACCCCGGATCCAGTGCTCCGGGTATCCGTACAACATCATGTTAGCCGTATCCAGATAGGTTCCGACACGAGCGCTGCCTACGGCATCGACGAAGTCTCCCATCTCTTTGGGACTCAGGAGGAACTTATTCCATACGTTCTCGATGCCGACTGTCACCCCCTTAGCCTCCGCAAGCGGGGCAACCTCCTTCATTTCGCCGAGCATCCAGTCCCAAGCTTCCTGATAGGTCGCCTCAACGGTAAGCTGTCCGGGATGTAGAAGAACAGCGTCAACCCCGAGAACATTGGCAATCTCTATCGCTCGCCGCAGACACTTCTTCCCTTTTTCTCGTTCCGCCTTGTGCGGACTGATAAAGCATCCTCTCTCGGCATACCAGGCGAGGCAGCTTCCGATCTCAATGCCAGCATCATCGAACAGCTTTCGGACACAACGAATCTCGTCGTCGCTCATATCCACATCGGGGTCTCCACCCTCACTGAAAACGAGTTCGACGGCGTCATAATCCGCATCTACACAAAGCTCCAGTACCTGTTGGAGGCTGTAGTCTTTCAGGATGATCTGAGTCACACCAATTTTCATCTCCGGTTCCTCACTTTTACTGGGGAAAGGCCAAGTAACCTGGCTCAAGGCATTTGATACTGTAGACCGACGTCATCGCCGTCACACAGAGCGTTTTCAGATCAGTTCCTCCGAAAGTGCAGTTGGTTGGCGTTTCGGGCATCTGAATGAACTTCAGATGCTCTCCCGTGTCCGAGAAGACGTAAACACCACCACTCTCACCATCTCCTGCCGTTAGGTAGACGTTACCTGCGCGATCCAACACCATGCCGTCCCCACCTCTGCCCGGGGAGAAGTCATACACCTCCGCCGTCCTCAGCCATTCTCCCTCGTCAGTCAGACCATAGGCCAGGAGAGTTCGGGCGCCCCAGTCTTCCGGGTTATTGTCGACCAGATAGATCGTCTGCCCATCCGGGGTCATCAGGATCCCGTTGGGCGTCTCGACATCATCGATCACACGCGTCAGTTCACCCGTGTCCTCAATCCGATAGACGGCCTGTCGGTCTTGCTCGCAGTCCTCCTTATCACCATATCTAGGATCCGTGAAATAGATGCGACCATCTGGGTCAAAACATAGGTCGTTGGGACTGTTCAGCCGCTTTCCCTGATATTTTGATGCAAGCGTCTCGTACTCGCCATCCTTGTCGAACCTGACCACGGCGCGCAAGCCTCCCTCTCCCTGAGCGCAGCAAGCCACCAGCCTGCCTTCGGGGTCGAAGTTCATGCCGTTCGCCCGTCCACTCGCTTCACACCAGATTTCTGTCGCTCCCTCCGCTCGCAGAACCATGATCCGATTGTTCGGTGAGTCCGAAAAAAAAAGGTTTCCTTCGGAGTCAGAGGCAGGACCTTCAGTAAAGTGGCATCCTGTCGAAATCTGCGTTATCTGGTGTCCTTCACACACTCGATCACCACTTAAGTTTGAGAGCTGTTTTCAGCGCGTAGTCCGTCTCCGCGATCCCGTCAACCGGATCTGCATCGTGATGGATTGACAAGTATGTATCTAGAGAAACCGTCTCGGTAACCTTCACCTCTAGCCCCGTCTCAACAAGCACACGGACGTCCGAGAAGTCGACCATGTCAGGCTGCACATACACTATCGCAGACCATTCTGCCGTTGAACTTAAAACAGCGGACGCAGAAAAGTAGTTGGCCCATCTGCTCACAGACGTCGACGCCGGGTGGGCGTTTGTCAAAGCGACCTCGTTCTCCTCGTGCTCGATCATATAGGCGCTGCCTGCCCAGAGCGCCCCACGATCGTTCCGGCCAAGGCGGACACGGAGACCGCCTCCTGCGAGGGTCCTGATGTCGAGCTTCCGGGACTTGTCGTAGTTTGCCTGCACGAATGCTTCCGGCTGGATGCGCGACTTCCACAGCAAGACCCACCGGAGATGCCCTAGAAATTCGTTTGCAAAACGCTCCCCATTCTCCCATCCCAGGTTTCCTGAGCCGATCACAAGGAATGTGTTCCGCCCCCTCGTGAAATTGACGGAAACCGTGGGACCAAACTCCACGAGGTCGACGTTCCCGCCTCTTAGTGTAAAGTCGATCTCGATCTCACCCGTATGCGACGCACCCTCGTCCAAACGTCGACTCTCTATATCGACCTGTGCGTTGGCAGCGCTCGCGCAGAGGAGAAAACTCAGGAAAACCGTGAACCAGCTCACGTCTTCGCGATGGCCTCAGCATCTACCTGAATCGCACCCTCTCGGCGTCCGCTTGGCCCGATTCTGTAGTACCCATTGTCTTTACCTTCGATCTCGACTTCAA
>DPVD01000068.1:1976-5886 GCA_003526745.1 Candidatus Latescibacterota bacterium | reverse complement strand
CTTGTTGATGTGGTCCGCTGTTATGCGTTCGTGCTTGTCGATGATTCGTTCCCCTTTGAGCACACTGCCTTGGAATCGTGACACCGCATTGGCAGCCTTTCGGCGTCTGGTCTCCGTTTCGGCTTCTGAGTATGTCAAGTTGGGGAGCAGGAAGGACGGGACGAGTTCGTATGTACTCCGAATCCGTCGTGTCGCCCCCGGAGAAAGAGCGCTCAGGATATGCTGTTGGAGGTAGACAGTAAGCTGGTCAAGGTCACGGACCTCATCGCGCGGAACGGACCATTCTTTGCTTGTCCCTATAAGGGTCAGGCTATCTGATGTGGTTTCGATTTGCGCGAAACTCTCGATCAGCCCGGGCTCGTAGCTTACATCGAGGAGCGACTGCATGAGCGCTCGAAGCGAGTCGAGTGCGGCAGGGGACAGGACGTTTGAATTGACGAGAAATCCGAGCGTCGCGTCGCTGATGGGTCTCGTTTCAGTGTGGTTGATCTTCAGGCGGGTGGTTCTGGCCGAATCCGGCAGGTCAGAAGACCGTAGGGCTTCGATGTCTCGGAACAGAGCCTCAAGGGCAGCTTTTCGTTCAAGGGGGACACGAGCATTGAGATAGAAGACAGGTTTGACAGCGTCGCTCGCGACGGAAACGTCACGAGTATACTCTGCATTTTGCTTGTGTATGTGGAAGCTCTCGGGCGCGATCACCTCGGCATTCGCGATCCTCTTCTCTTCGAACCGGGGAAGTTCGTATGACTGGTCGGTTGGGTAGAGGGTCGTCAGTGCGAACGTCAGAATCACGAGAATCCCGTATCGTGTCGCGGGTTCCCTTAGGTTCAGCTTCCGGGTTTTCTCGCGCCCAACTTCTACGGCGTGACTGGCTACTACCTTTTGGGTGGGTCTGAGCATCAGGATTCTTTGGTCGCCAGCTCTTCGGGCACAGGAAGTGGAAGCTCTTCTTGGACAGCAGCGGTCTCGTGCACGTCGTAGGCGTTGATGATCTCCTGGACGAGGGCGTGACGTACTACATCCTGTTCAGTGAAATGGACGAACCGAATCGCCTCTATGTGGGACAGTATGCGTTGGACGTGGATGAGACCTGAATGAACGCCCGCAGGCAGGTCGACCTGTGTCGTATCCCCTGTGATGACGGCCTTCGAGTTCGCACCCAGACGGGTAAGGAACATCTTCATCTGGCTGATGCTCGTGTTCTGGGCCTCGTCAAGTATTACAAACGCGTTGTTCAGCGTTCGGCCTCGCATGAAGGCAAGCGGAGCGATCTCAAGCGCCCCTAGCTGCATGAGACGACTCAGCTGATCACTTGGAATCATGTCCCTGAGAGCGTCATAGAGAGGTCTCAGGTAAGGGTCGACCTTCTCTTGGATATCACCAGGGAGGAATCCGAGACTTTCACCGGCTTCGACCGCCGGACGGGTCAGGATTATTCGCGATACCTCCTTGCGTCTGAGAGCGGCGATTGCGCAGGCCACAGCGAGGTAGGTCTTCCCCGTTCCCGCAGGCCCGACGCCGAACACGATGTCATACGACTGAACCAAGGTGATGTAGTCTGACTGTCGCTCGGATCTCGGGCGGATTGTGCCCTTCTTCGTGAGGATAGTTGTTCCGTCACTGTCCTCACTGTCCTCACTGACCGCAGGGGTAGGAGATGCGGCCATCAGGTCCGCGCTATCTATGGTGTCTCCACGCCGCAGGCAGGAGATCATCTCGTCGAGGAGAGCCGAGACGATCCTGACACTATCGGCTTCCCCGTCAAGACGGATCGTGTCGCCACGCGCGGTGATTTTGATCCCGTAGCGGCTCTCGAGCGCTATCAGGTTCGCGTCGTTGTGACCGTAGAGCGATAGGGGATCGACACCCTGTGTCGAGATGCGTTGTGAAAGGTGCTCGGTCTCGAGCGCTGGCGTTTCTGTACTCATTGGGGAGAGATTCGTTCCGGTCTAGTTTGGCCTAAAAACCAAAAAGGCTCCCGTTCTCGCAAACTTCGAGAACGAGAGCCCTTTAGCGATTTAGTCTTGTTCCAATCGTTCCATTCGTCAGTCGGCAGCAATGCCGAGACGTCGTTCCGTCTAACCTAGTTGGCCGGAACGTCCAGGACCTGAGCCGGGAAGATCAGGTTGGCGTCCAAGATCTGTGCCTGATTCACCTTCAGTAGCCGATGCCACTTGGTTGGGTCTTTGTAGACGATACCTGCGATCGTCGACAGGCTTTGACCCCGCGTTACAAGGTGCTGGTTCAGATCGACTCCGAAAGGAACATTGAGCGTCCAGTCTGGGAAAATCAGATCAGGGTTCTTGATCTTGCTGCGATTCTCCACGTAGATTCGTGGCCACAGATAGGGGTCGCTATAGATCGAAGGTTTCTTCGCGATGTTCCAGAGATTGTCACCCTGGGCAACGGTATACTGCTTGATGCGCTTCCGAGGCATGCGGGCCTTTACGCGCTCGAGCAGCTGGTCGATGTTCGAGAGTTTGCTGGCGGCATCGGGGAGGAGAGCCCGACCATCCTCCTTCATCTCGGCGATGCGTGCCTCGATCGAGTCGATTTCGTCACGCTTATCGAAGAGCGCCTCTTCTGAAAGGTTGAGAAGCCCCATCAGGCGGGCCTCGATCCTATCGAGTTCAGCCAGAAAGGCATCGATCTTTGACTGGTCCGTTCCGAGTAGCTGGTAGATTTCATTATTCACACCAGCGATGTCACCGTCGAGACCACCAATTTCGGCCTGCAGCTTATCGCCGGCTTCTTTACAAACCTGCATAGCACGACGTGCCTCGGCCGTACGATTCTCGTACTCCGCTAGCTTGATCTTGTATTCTTCATATGTCATCTCTTGTGCCGAGACTGAAACCCCACCAAACCCGACTGCGAGGGCAAGGGTGCAGATCAGCGTGGCAGTGATCTTTTTGAAATCCATCATTCTGCTCCTTTCAATCACTCGCTGAGGGCTTTCTGCACGACGTCTCGGTCATTCCGCAGTTTCGCCAGATGCGCCTTCTTGTCTGCCAGTTCCTTTTCGAGCTGAGCCCGCTCTTCCTTACAAGCGTTGAGGTCCGCTTCTGCCGATTCGGCCTTTTTGCGCGCTTCCTCAAGCATGGCCAGCTGTTCACTCGAGGCCATCACCGTGCACCCGGATAGCAGAGGTAGGGACACAAGGGCCGTTGCCAAGGCAAGACCCGTTGCCCTTTTGAGCAGCTTTGTCATAAGACGGTTTTTCTCCTGGTTTTTCGTGGTAGAAGAGACCGTATCTCTTTTTTCGATCTGTTTATAGCATATAAAACACAAATGTGCGCCTTTACGGCAGAGCCGCACCGCACAAAATTACTACAGCCAAGGGCCGAAGTCAAGACATAAGTTCAGATTTTACGTGCTGTTTTTCATTCAGTTGCGTCATTTCAGGTGCCTGCTGAAACTAGTCAAATCGTCTTCAATCCGAGCTCTCGGAGCTGTGCCGCGGACACAGTCGAGGGCGCGCCATCCATCAACGAGGCGGCTGCATTCGTTTTGGGGAAGGCGATCACGTCCCGGATGAACTCCTTTTGGGCCAGCAAGGCCACCAAGCGGTCGTATCCAAAAGCGATTCCCCCATGAGGCGGGGCACCGTATTTGAAGGCAGAGAGCAAGAAACCGAACTTCTCTTCCGCTTCTTCCGCGTCGATCCCAAGGAGCCTGAACATCCGATCTTGGACATCCGCTCTGTTTATTCTGACGCTCCCGCCTGCGATCTCATTGCCGTTTAGCACTAGATCATAGGCCCTTGCGCGAATACTCGCGGGGTCGCCCTCCATCCCGTCGAGATCCTCGTCCAGTGGGCTCGTGAAAGGATGGTGACACGCCACATACCGCTTGGACTCTTCGTCATATTCGAGCAGCGGGAAATGCGTGACCCAAGTAAAGGCGTACA
>DPVD01000068.1:0-1688 GCA_003526745.1 Candidatus Latescibacterota bacterium | reverse complement strand
CCCAAGTAAAGGCGTACACCGACGGGTCGAGGAGATCCTGCTGTCTGGCCAATTCGAGCCGCAGGTGGCCGAGCGCATCTGCGACTATTCTGGGTTCGTCCGCTACAAAGAGCAACAGATCTCCCGGGGTGGCTTCAAGTGATTCTCTCAGAATGGTTTGTGCCGTCTGAGGGAAAAATTTAACGATGGAAGATTCAAGTCCTTCATCGGTCACTTTGATCCATGCGAGCCCTTTGGCGCCATGATTTGCGACAAAAGCGGTCAGGTCGTCGATCTGTTTGCGCGAGAAGGTGCCGCACTTCTTGGCGTTGATTCCCCGGACCTGACCCCCATCTCCGAGAACATTCTTAAATACCTGGAACTCTGAAGCTTCTGCGGCTTTGGTCAAATCGACGATCTCGAAGCCGAAGCGAGTGTCTGGCCGATCGACGCCGTAGCGATCGATCGCCTCGTGGTAAGTCATTCTAGGAACGGGTGATGGGATGTCGTGGCCGAGAACCGACTTGAAAACGTGCTGGGTGAGGCCTTCGGCCATCTCCATCACGTCGTCCTCTTCCACGAAAGACATCTCGATGTCGATTTGAGTAAATTCGGGCTGTCTATCACCCCTCAGGTCCTCATCCCGGAAGCAGCGGACGATCTGGAAGTACTTCTCGTAACCTGCGACCATCAGGAGTTGCTTGTAGGTCTGAGGAGACTGCGGGAGTGCGTAGAAAGAGCCCCTGTTCACCCTGGACGGGACCAGATAGTCGCGTGCGCCTTCCGGGGTGCTCTTCATCAGGAAAGGAGTTTCGATTTCCAGAAATCCTTTGTCTGACAAATGCTTACGAACTTCTTGTGAAGCTTTGTGTCGAAGCATGATGGTAGACTGGACGTCCGGACGACGAAGATCAAGATACCGGTATCGGAGCCGGATCTCTTCACTAAGGTCTTGGTCAGGCTCAATCTGGAAAGGTGGTGTCTCAGCCTCGTTCAGGACCTTGACTGCATCGCATTCGACATCGACGGCGCCTGTTGCGAGGTTGGGGTTCGTCATCCCTTCGGGGCGTGGCTCGACCTTGCCCCGCACGGCTAGGACGAATTCGTTCCGGATCGTCTCCGCTTTGGCGTGCATCTCAGCTTCGATGTCCGGCCGGAAAACGATCTGAGTCAGGCCTTCACGGTCTCTCAGATCGACAAAGATGACACCACCGTGGTCGCGGCGTTTGGCGACCCAGCCCATCAGGAGGACCTCCTTGCCGATGTCCTCGATCCTCAGCTCGTTGTTGTGGTGGGTCCTTTTCCAGCCGTCCAATGATTCAGGCATTTCTCGTCCTGTTAGCAGTTTTATGCGCCGAGCGTCCGGGGAAGCTCGGCTGGTTTGACGGTTTGCTGTTTGCCAGTAGTCAGGTCTTTCAATGCAACTGTGCCGTTCGCTGCCTCGTCCGGACCCAGAATCGCAACGTATCGAATCTGCTTGCGGTCGGCGTGCCTGAACTGGCGATCCAGCTTGTGTTTGGGGTTCAGATACAACTCGGTACGGATACCCTCGTCTCTTAGTTGATCGGCCAATTCTGACGATTTGGCCATGTGTTCTTCGGAGAATATGGAGACGAGAACCGTAGCCCCTGTAGCCGCTCCGTTGGGAAGTTTGTCGAGCTCCTTAAGGAGCTCCGTCATTGCCATATCCCCGACAGCAAGCCCGACAC
>DPVD01000229.1:0-2704 GCA_003526745.1 Candidatus Latescibacterota bacterium | reverse complement strand
CTCAAAGTCGCTCAAGGACTTTGCTAACTCTCGCTTCGAACAGCGACTGCCACCCCGAGGATACGAGGCAGTCGCTGTCTTCCTGTGCGTTGCCTCGGTTCTTGAGCTGTGCTTCCGTCGGTGTGTAGTAGATGTAGCCATTGGTCACTCCCGCCACGAAAGTTCTGCTGTGAGGCGATCGTTCTTTGATACCGAGCCCGATCTCCACAGACAGTTCTCCAGGAAATGTCACAAGCACAAACGACCCGATCCGAATGCCGACGATCTCGGTTTCGATGGTTCTGGTTCCTTCCGCTTCATATTTCTCTTGATGTCGCCTCAGCAAATTCAGGTTGGTCTGGATGATGGTTAATCGTTCCATCGTATGGACGTTTTCGATATATGCATCCATGTTTCTCCGGTTGTCTGCGTCCAGCACTTTCAAGTCATCCCGACCGACCTGATCTTCGTGCAAATATCGGTGGGACGCGTAGGACGGAAACTCCGGGGACAATCGATACTTTACGATGAGCGGGAGGAACGTGTCCAGGTTCAGGCTTGTTCCCTTCAGAGTGGCCAGCTGGCTTGTTTGTTCGGCTTCCAGAGATGCGATTCGATCGGAAAGGTCCTGCCTTGGGAGTGTGAGTGTTTCGTGCACAATCCGTAGTGGACTTACTTCATTGGAAGAGATTTGCTTAAGCGCTTTGAGTGTGCTGAGACCCAGCAGGTTCCCGAGGATTTCAGCGCCTCGGGGATGATGCACGTCCTTATACCCGATCGGATTGACGTCTCCCGTACACCCCTGAATGAACAGTGCGACAGCGCCATCGTTCAGCTGGTCTTCGATGACCTGAGAGGCCAACCCAGTGATGTCGGCAGTGTTCAGACCGCTCGGAACACCCACGATGGGATGGATGGCGAAATTATAGACTACGGCCAGCGTTTCCCCATTTTCACGGTCCAGCCTGAGTACGCCGATTTCCGGATCTATCGGGCCGAGTGACGCAACCTCATTATCCGGTGGCAAGGCGTAGGCGTGCCGGACGTCCGCTTCTTTCCCGTTCTTTAACTTGAGACGACGGTTTTCGGAGACCCTGTCTTCATGGCCTGTTCCGGTGCCTGCTCGGACCGGAACCATTTCTTTGTACGCCTCATTCACGGCTTGCACTGTACGTGCTTCCACATCGGCACAGACGCGACCGTGACAGTGACTTGCGTTGATCACGACGTGTGCCGGCTTGATACCAAGGGCCTCACCCAACTGCGCCCGAACGCCATCGAGATATCCCCGTTTGATCGATCCAATCTCTTCGATCGCTACGGCATCCACTGTTATGATCACGGCCGTTGTTTCGCACGCCTTCAGGACGAGGGCTTTGACGTAGAGCGGATCGTTCGCTGGTTCGCCCTGCTCATCGGTGATGACGATCTTTGCGGCACCAGCCAGCAATTGGCCTTCGCTTGTCCCAGTGTTCTGCATCGACAGATTACTTTCCTTGAGTGTACGAGACGACCGTCATGTGTAACACTCGGAGCGTATGTCCGTGGTTACTCGCAAGAGAACCGAGAATCTGCTCATTACGTATGTTTTGCAAACTCTCGAGTGCGCAATCGAAGTAGGCTCTGTTCATAGGCTGCTTGGTCTAGCTATTCCTCTGGCTGTGTTCAACCCGCTTTGCGTATCCGCGGCTTATGCCCTTTCCGAAAAGGAAGCTGCGATACCCAAACCGCAGTGTAAGGATATATCCAACGTTCTTGCTCTAATACCCAGAACAAGCCCTCCTGGACGCCGATTTCAGGATACCTGACTAGGGGAGTCTTGTGGGAATGATTTCTATGATCGCTGTATTGAGGCCAGGTACAAGGCACCTTTACAAAGACTTTATCTCCGTCTATGTGCAGAGTGCCTGTATTGAGGGTTAAAGCGACACGTGCTTCAGATTCTCCAAGGTTATAGTGCGAAAAGTGCCAAACCAAACGCACAGGACCCGAATAATTGGCGACGGCGTTCTTGACAACCTTTGACTCCAAAAAGAAGTCACTTTCAAAGACAAGCTCCTTGCCTTCAGATGAGGGCAGAAGCATACGGAACATTTCGATAGCGATTTCGGGGTAGAGAATGTATCCGGTAACTGTCATCGCCAAGTAGCCAGTATAGATTTCAATCTTGTTGAACCAAGAAAATGCATCCGGGTCCATTGGCTTAGTCGCCAAGTAGTCAAATCGTTGAACGCCGATTATCGCAATCACAACGAAGAATATTGTTGCGAATAGAAATTTCCGGATCATCTGGGTTACCATTGACATAAGCATTGTTAATGTCAGAGCTTACGCACCTAATTTGAGTCAGCAAGTGGCAAGGTAACCCACAGAGGTCAAAATCCAAAGACGTGAGGGAATTATGGCAGATGTCGAAGACCGTCTAACGACTATGGAGAAGCGTCTGCACAATCAGGAGAAGCGCCTACGCTATCACAGGATAACGGTGGGCATACTGGTCCTGTTCATCATGCTGTTGGTGGGCACACGTGTAGGGGCAAATTCTGGCGAACTGACGTGTACAAAGCTGAGTGTGGTTGACGCCGAAGGGAACCTGCAGGTGGTCTTGGATTGGGACGCGGGCGGCGGCTACGTATCGACCTTCTCACCCGAAGGGAAGCTGCTGACGGCCTTGTTTGCGACCACGGTCGGCGGCGCGGTATCGACCTTCTCACCCGAAGGGAAG
>DPVD01000083.1:17619-19050 GCA_003526745.1 Candidatus Latescibacterota bacterium | reverse complement strand
TGGGGCTACATCGACGTGGTTCATAAGGCTTTCGGATCGGCCCGATTTCCCTTCGTAGCGAGGCTGGATGCCACCCACGATGAAGGGTACGCGAATCGACTCTTCCCAGGGTGATGTCTTCCTGAACTGCCCGTGTGAGCCGTGCATGTCCCCATGGTCAGAGAAGAAGACGAGGTGGGTATCGTGATCGAGTCCCGCAGTTGCCAAGGCGGATCGGACCCGACCGACGTTCCAGTCCAAATTCTCGATCATCGCGTAATATCCAGCCAGATCTCTCCGAGCTCGCGCCTCGACCCAATTGATTGAAGGAACGTTCTCTCTAAGACGAACGTCTCCTGGTGTATGCCTTGACATGAAATCGGCCGGTCCGACGTAGGGATCGTGCGGCGGCTGCACGGATAGCGCCGCGAAGAAGGGCTGATCGCTCCCCTCCTTCTCCAACCTTCCTCGGTCTTCGATGTAGCGAACGAGCATGTCCGTCAGGCTATCCGTTTCATAGCCGGACAAACGCTCGTGGAAGGCGTCGTCACCTTCCCCTCCGTGCACCCAGCAGTCCCACTGGCTGTTGTTGTTCTCGAAACCAACCCACTCGTCGAACCCGCCCCGCCTTTCCGGCGGGATAATATGCATGGCTGCGCGCCCTGTGCGCTCTTTGAAGCCGTCTAGGTGCCATTTCCCGAAGTAGGCTGTGTGATACCCCTCGGCCTTGAAGGCGTGTGCAATCGTCTGCGAATCAGGCGGCATCTGTTGCTCGTGGCCAGGTACACAATTGTGCGGGTAGGTACCGGTCAACAAAGAGCCTCTGGCCGGACAACACAGCGGGAACCCGGACAGGGCGTTTCCAAAATTCAGACCTTCGGAGGAAAGACGGTCGACATTGGGTGTGAAGACATTTGGATCACCGTTGCAGCCAAGAGCCTGGGCTCTGTGCTGGTCGCCAAATATCCAGATGACGTTGCGTGCACTCAAGGGTACCTCCTCTCTGGCGTGTATGACTTTGGCAAGATAGTGTGCCTCCGTCAACACCGGTATCCCTAGTAGAGGCTGTCGGCAGGGATACTAATGGCACCACAAAGACAAGCTTGCCTTCGAGATATGGGAGATCCAGGCTCTTCTGTATTCTGGTCCTTCCACGCTGAATAGGTAGCTATATCGAAAGTAGCGCTGACTGCACGGGTCCTGCTCGGTCTGCTCTACTTCGTCTTCGGTCTGAACGGATTCCTAGGGTCCATCCCGGTTCCACCGATGCCCGAGGCGGCAGGTGCGCTGATGGGGGGCCTTAGCACAACGGGCTACTTCTTCCCCTTGCTCCAGATCTGACCGTTGGTGGAACGCCCCGGCTCGTCAGTATATTCGTGGCTCTCTCACTCGTGCTGCTGTGGCCCAATGACCGCCCAGATCTTCCTGTCCCACGCCGTAATGGCTCCAAGC
>DPVD01000083.1:12641-17342 GCA_003526745.1 Candidatus Latescibacterota bacterium | reverse complement strand
AGATCTTCCTGTCCCACGCCGTACTGGCTCCAAGCGGGATGGGCCTGCCGATCATCATGGTATACTTCACTTGGTCGGTCACGAGGAGGCCCTCTCGGCTGTTCTGACAGCCAGACCTAAAGGACTTTCACAAGAACCCGACACCTGACACAGCACCGGGATCTCACCTATATTCTTTTTGACTACTCTGGAGCATGCCCTAAATCGGTCTGCTCCTCTCGCTTGTTCACGACCGGAATCGGAGACTGATGTATGCGCAGGGATTTTGTCTATATCTCAATTCTTGTGTGCGGCGGGATAGCAGCTGCTGCACAATTCTGGAGACCTGTCCTGTGGACGTATGTGGTGGTGATCCCGATCGTCGTGCTCGGCTTCTACGACTTCTTCCAACCCAGACGAACGCTGCTGCGCAACTTCCCCCTTCTTGGGCGAGGGCGCTACATCATGGAGTCCCTGAGACCCAAGATTTATCAGTACTTCATCGAATCCGACATCGACGGAACTCCGGTCAATCGCGTATTTCGTAACGTAGTCTACCAGCGGGCTCAGAAGGAACTCGACACCGTTCCGTTTGGGACGGCATTCGATGTGTATCGTGTCGGCTACGAGTGGATGCAACACTCCATGGCGCCAAAAGACGCACGGTTCTTCGATGAGGACATCCGCGTCACCGTCGGAGGCCCGGACTGCAAGCACCCTTACTCGGCAAGCATCCTGAACATCTCAGCCATGAGCTACGGGGCGCTCAGCAAGAACGCAATCTTGGCGCTCAATGCGGGCGCGAAGATGGGTAACTTCGCTCACAACACGGGAGAGGGTTCGATCAGCCCGTTTCATCTCGAGCCGGGCGGAGACCTGATATGGCAAATCGGTACAGCCTACTTCGGGACCCGCACGCGGGAGGGGAGATTCTGTCCGGACACGTTCCGTGAGAAATCCAGGCTCCCGAGCGTTAAGATGATCGAAATCAAGATGTCGCAAGGTGCCAAACCGGGGCACGGCGGAATCCTCCCCGCAAGCAAGAACACACCCGAGATCGCCGCGATCCGCGGTGTGGAAGTCGGAACCGAAGTCGTTTCTCCTCCTGCGCACACGGAGTTCAACACGCCGGTCGAGCTTCTGGAGTTCGTAAAGCAGCTTCGGTATCTAACGGATGGAAAGCCGATCGGCTTCAAGATCTGTGTGGGAGAGCGTGCAGAATTTTTCGCCGTCTGCAAGGCGATGATACAGACCGGCATCAAACCCGACTTTATCACCGTGGACGGCGGTGAAGGCGGCACGGGAGCGGCCCCCCCGGAGTACTCGAACTCTGTCGGCATGCCCCTCCGAGACGGTCTCGCTTTCGTCGACGACGCACTCACCGGGTTCGGGCTTAGACCGGACATCAAGATCATCGCCAGCGGAAAAATATTGACCGCGTTCCACATGGCGAGAGCCCTCGCACTAGGGGCTGACCTCTGCTACAGCGCGCGCGGCATGATGCTGGCTCTCGGCTGCATTCAGGCGCTGGAGTGCAATCAGAACAAGTGTCCAACTGGGATCACCACACAGAAACCCGCTCTCGTCGCCGGGCTCGTCGTCGACCAGAAGGCGCCCCGGATCCGAAACTTCCACGAGGAAACGGTGAAAGCACTCGGAGAGTTGCTTGCGGCGTCGGGTCAGCAACACCCGGAAGAGATGTCGCGCGATGACATCTACCACAGGGTCGGATCGAGCAAGATCCTCCGATTCGACGAGCTGTATCCGCCGATCGAGCCGGGCTGTATGGTCAACGGCAACATGCCGGCGCAGTATCAGAGATATGTCGACGCGGCCAGCGCTGAAACGTTCCTCACTCGCTTCCGCGAAGGTCAACCGAGGTCCGCTGCAGGGAGCACGTTCACGGCCGACGATTGAGATGAGCATGCACGACGAAGGCCCGACCTCTGAATGGAAGTCGGGCCTTCGTGATTCTGTTGCTCTACTTACGCCGACACGGCAACTCCGTCCACGTACTCTTCGAAGAGACTCACGTTCTTCCGGATCATCTCCGGGTCGTCCTTCGTAAACATCCCGACGCACGCGATATCCCCTTCCCGCATGTTGTCACGCATGAACTCGAAGCCCTCGCGGATCGGACGATTCCCGGCAGCAAACACCTTGTAGTGAACCACCGGTGTCTGAATCGATGAAATGACCTCAAACATCGCTTCCCGATCGACGTCCTCCCATTTCTCGCCCTCATCCGAGTGATGGGCTACGATAGATCGGTCCGTCGGGTTATAGTAGCTGCACATCTGAAAGTCGATATCCAAGTTGTCTCTGATCCAAGCGTGGGCTCCGAACATGTGGCCTGCATACCCGCCCGAGATATTCCCAGCTTTCATCAGTTCGGCAGACTCGTGGAAGTTGTCCCACTTCTCGCTCGCATACCAGTTGTCCACCACCCCACCGTGGATATACGCACCCACGCACCCGTGATCGATCGACTTCTGCAGCCAGTCTCGCCAGGCATCTTCTCCGCCCTCATCACGTTCGATTCGGACTTGGGCGAACCACTGAATCGTGCCGCCCTCGTCCCAGTACTGCCTCAGCACACCGAAGATGTGATCGTCAGTCCGACCGAAGAACGTATTGATCCCAGCCTCTTCCGACTCACGAAGCGCCTGCTTAATCATCGCGTCCGTGTAAAAGTCGGTCATCTCCTTACCGCGCTCTTTCGTCTGGTGCGCAAAGCCGCTGAAAGGATTCCCGCCGATACAGAGCCCCGAAACCTGAACGCCACCGATCGATACGACTCTCATGCTGACCTCCTCCTCGTCAGCACCCGCAGGTGCCTAAACTAGTTTGTCCCGTTTGACTGTCCGACCTCGCTCGATCTACATCACGGTCATCACCATCTCTGAACTTGACCTGTCTAAGCGTGACTTGAAACAACGCGAAAGGTATGAAAAACCACAGGACCCAAGCTATCCCCTCCGTGACACAACAATACAGAACGACCGCGAGGATCCTGATCGCGGTCACTTAATAGGGAGCGCGATCGGTGCGGCACCCTCTCGAGCATAGACCCGAAAGCGTGCCGCCTAATGTTCCCCACGGCAATCTAGATCGCGAGCACGATTAGAAGTGCGACCCCGGAAGCGTCACTCGGTCTCGTTTCGCCTTCGCGTCAGGCAAGGTAGTAGGCCGGTTCCATGTCCGCCCACCATTCCCCTTCTTCCCGATCCTCAAGTGGCTTCTGACAGGGCTCGCAATACGTCCACCACTCCTGCGTCTTCGGATCGGCCGCCATCTTCGCGTTGTCCGCGTCGATATCTTCACCCGTGTACTCGAAATACATGAACAGGTAATGATTCCCGTCAGGCAGCTTCCGCAGCCAGATCGAAAAATTCTCCATGTTGCACTGCTGGATCATCGATTCTACTTCGGGCCATACGTTCCGATGAAGCTCCATATATTCGCCGAGCTTCTCCTCTCGAACACCGATCACCTTCCCGAATCTCTGTCTCTCATCCATATCATCCCCTCAACAACAGGTTTCGCGTCTCATGCATCGCTGTTCTCCGGACGACCGCTCGGCCACCTCTTCCAACAGTTGTCGGCTCGCTTATTCGAGCACCCACGCGACGTTTTGTTCAATGTTCGCAGAATTCGCCGTCCCAACAAGCTTGGACGCGATCAACTCATTCGAAACACTGAACTGGATAGCTAGCTTCGCAATGTCTTCGACCCGTTCCCAACACAACGCGGTCGCACGCTGAACCGATCGGCGGATGTTGGTCGGTGCGGGATACCAGTCCTGTGCGCCTCCGTCCGACAACAGCCCCATCGACAAGAGAGATGCATTGATCACGCCCTATCTCAGCATGGGCCCGGGTGTTCGATTCCATTCGAGCGCTTCTGTCTCTCCATCGTAGACCGGCACGAGGTCACAAACATACCTTTGCGCTTCCTGGGACCAGTCTGGGTAGCGAACACGAGCACCGCGATCGGGTGCCCCCAGATGAGCCTGCATCGGTTCAGGGAGCTCGTAGAAGACGGGGTGATACCAAAGCGTGATCACCGTGCGTCGGTCATCCGTCGTATTTGCACGAGCGGAGTGAAGGAGACGGCTGTCCCCCATCACCAGATCGCCGGCTTTGACACAGACCTCGACCTCATCCGGATGCGGCACAAACGCCGGCAGACTCAGGTTTTCTGCTCGCTTGATCTCACGTGTATGGGCAGCGGGAAGTGAGTCGTGCATCTCGTGCCGCTTCAGATGGCTGCCCGGGATCAGACGAAGACACCCGTTCTCCGGCGTTGTATCGATCAGATAATACATGAAGAATATTTGCTGCGGGACGGCCGTGTAGCTGTGAGGGTGATTCCAGCCCCACCAGTCCTGGTGCCAGAATAGTGGAGGCGAGTGAGGCTCCTTACTGATCACAAATCCGGTAGAGAAAGTCGGCCGGTCGTATCCCATCGAACCAAGTGCTTCGAGCGCAGGCTGCCACCCGATCAGCTCTGCGAAAGCAGGATCGTCCCAGACACAGATCATCCACCCAGTCGATCGCGTCTCCTCGAAGGCATCGGGATCCTTGGCGTCCAGCAGACGATTCGACACCTCAGTGATTCGTGTTAGAATCCCATCTTCGAGGATATCCTCGAAGACGCAGTACCCCTCCTCGACAAGTTGGTCTCGTTTTCGACTGTCCGCTTGCTTTGCTTGGGTCATAG
>DPVD01000083.1:0-12327 GCA_003526745.1 Candidatus Latescibacterota bacterium | reverse complement strand
CTTGGGTCATAGTCTCATCCGCCCCAACGCCGATGGGGCGGACGCCTCTCCAGCTTCTCTTTGTTCCTTCGTCAAGATCTACCTCCGCATATAACGCTCCTGCCGGCTCACACTACCGCTCCTCTGCTCTCGCCTCTCTGCAGAAAGTCTACCGCTTTGTCTTCCTTGCAGTCGGCCCTGACCCTCTTGGGGCCCAGCCTATCCTCTGCCACTGACACAAGAAGGAGTCCACATACCAATTTCAAAATTCATTGTGCAATTTTCAATTCTCATCGGCCCACGCGCCTCCAATCTCCCTCCTATCCCTCTCCACATCCTCGAACCAGGTCTCAAGCCCCATCATCATTTTGCTCACACGATGGGGATCCAGTGCCGCCAAGTCGTTTCGTTCAAGTGGGTCGTCAGCAATGTTGTAGAGTTCGGGTGGATGCGGATCAGGGATCAGGATCCGGTTTGGCTCTGACGTGATCGGCTCGTAGTCTTCCCACGGTTCATCCCGAAAGGCCGAGTCCAGCTTCTGTTCTTCGGGGTCTGTCCACGAAGCTTCCTTGATCACGGGTCTGACCAGTTTCCAGTCGCCGTCTCTGAACGCCGCGTTAGAGGTCGGTATCGGATCGTAGCGATTCCATTGCCAGAAACGTTGATCGGGCATCTGGCCTCGCAGGCCTTTAAACGAACTGAACGCATCTCGCCCGTCCAGGAGCAGCGTACCGTCTGGGTCGACGCCACAGAGCGTGGTCAGCGTGGGGAGCCAGTCACAGCCGTGGATCATGTCATCATTCTTCATACCGGATGGAAGCCCGTCAGGCCAGCGAACGAGGGCCGGAACCCGAATCCCCCCTTCGTACACATTGCCCTTCGCACCGTTGAACCCGCAATTGAAACGGACCATCGCCCCCTCTCCGTTCCCACCGAACTGAGGACCGTTGTCGCTAGTAAACACCACGATCGTGTTGCCGTCGATTCCCGTCGATTTCAGCTTTTCGAGCAGGCGACCTATCCCTGCATCCATCCTCTGATTCATCCCGTAGATCGTGCTGACAGCCTCCGTGAGATCTCCCTTCTCACGAAACGGCGCGATGTCTCCCTCGGGGGCCTGAAGCGGCGTGTGTGGCGCGTTGTATGCAAGATGTAGGAAGAACGGCTCGTGCGCGTGTCGATCGATGAAGTCGACAGCTTCCTCAGTAAATACATCTGTGAGATACCGACCGTCCGACTTCTCGTGCAACCCGTTACGATCAAGAACCCAGGCGTAGTAGTCCTGCCAGCCACTCCGGAACCCGACAAACTCGTCGAACCCCCGAGCATTCGGGCTGAAACGTTCTTGGATGCAACCGTTATGCCATTTCCCTATCAGACCTGTCGCATACCCGCCGCGCTTGAACAGATCGGCGATCGTCGTTTCCCGAACGGCCAGGTTACACAGTCCCCGAAGCTCTCTCGTCTCAATCGCACCTGTTCGGTGTGGATACCGTCCGGTCAGGAAGGCAGCACGGGCCGGCGCACAAATCGGCGAAGCCGAGTAGTATTGAGCCAGACACACGCTCTCGCCAATCAGGCCATCCAATACAGGGGTGTTCGACAGTCCGTCGTTGAACCGGCTGAAGTCACCGTATCCCATGTCGTCGGCCAGAATAAAAATGACGTTTGGCGCGCGCAAATCTTTACCTCCTCCTCACCAAGAATGCCCCGGATCCACCCTCTCAGCGGAATGTCATCCGGCGGCCGGATACCTCGAGCCACAGGATTTCCTGCGTTACAGGCCATCCTGCTATACCGATTTGTCAGAATAGCGGATCGCTACCGATTCCGCAATTATTCGCCCGACTAGCGGCCTGAGTTCGCAGAAATCTCCGGCTTCCCTCCGACAGCCTGGATCATCGCGCGGATGTATCCGAACTGGAAGGCCCATCCCTGGCGGACACGTCTGGACACACCATCTGGCGCGATATCGTCCGGATGAAGTGGTGCATGATCCGGCATCAGCATATACGGATAGCCTGTGCGATGAAAGATCTGAGCGATTTCAAACATGTTGACGTCCCCCTCGTCGGGCCAGACTTCTACGAAATCGTCTAGACCCACCCTGATGTTCCGGAAGTGGACGTTGAAAATCTTTCTCCTCTCTGAGAAGTAATCGACAATCGGAGGAAGCTCCGTCGCGGGATCCTCCAAGCCTTCGGCGGCCACACCGCAGCAGAAGTTGAAGCCGTGGTATTCACTGTCGACAAGCTCGCTGAACTGTGTCAGACCCTCTTTGACCGGATAGTTCCACCGCACTTCGCCCCTGAGCTCGGGTGCCGGCGGATCGGGCAGATGGCTAGCCATCTGCACCTTGTGTTCCTCGGCCACGGGAATCACTCGTTCGAGGAAGTACTGCGCGCGTCCGAGAATCTCGTCACGATCAACTTGTCCACCCTTGTGCGGCTCATCATTATCATATTTCGAGAACTCGAACGAACTGAACTGCGATCCACCTCGACCGTATCGCGCTTCGGTCCTCTGATAGCCCACAACAGAGAAATTGTAGTTCAGGCCTCGCAGGCCAGCCTTGCCGGCATTCTCGATCCAACCGCAGACCTCGTCGATATCACGGTCCCGATCATCGAGCTTGTGTGTGATGCTCTCTGCGATTGGAATGTGAATCATCTCGAGCTGGACCCCTTCGACCGCTGCTTCTTCGCGAGATCGTTTCAGACTGTCCAGATCGCCCGGCTCGATCGTCGTGTCCATGTGCGTTACCCCGTGACGCGTCATAAACTGCAACTCGTGCTTCGATGTTCCGAACCCCTGACATCCTACATACATAAAAACACCTCTTTCTCTTTTTACTCTTTCGGGAAGCTCATCCCGAGCGTGTCTAAGAGCAGCGTTCGCTGTTCCCGACGGCTAGCTTCGTATCTTGTTGCATTTGTGGTTCAGATCTCGCTCCTGACAGCCTGGATCAGCGCGATGATATACCCGAACTGGAACGCCCAAGCCTGCCTGACCCGTCCGGTCACACCCTCCGGTGCAACATCGTCAGGGTGGTGCGGTGCGTGATCGGGCATCAGCATGTACTTGTAACCGGCTTCGTGAAGCACCTTCACGATCTCGCGCATATCCACGTCCCCTTCATCGGGCCAGGTTTCCGTAAAATCGTGAAGACCTCCGTGGATATTCCGAAAATGCACATTGAAGATCTTCTTCCGCTCGGCGAAATACTTGACGATCGGTGCTAGCTCCTTACTCGGGTCTTCAAGTCCCTCAGCAGCCACGCCGCAGCAGAAGTTGAAGCCGTGGCATTCACTGTCGACAAGCTCGCTGAATCGCTTCAGGCCCTCGAAGACCGGATAGTTCCATTTTTCCACACCATTCAGTACGGGTGCAGGCGGGTCGTTAAGGTGACACGCCATCTGAATCTTGTTCTCTTCGGCTACAGGAATGATCCGCTCGAGGTAGTAGGCTGCTCGCTCGAAGCACTCCTCACGAGACACATCACCGGCCGCGTATCTTTTTTCGTTGTCATATTTGGACAGCTCAAACGAACTGCACGTGGAACCGCCCCTTCCCGATCTGCGTTCCGTTCGCTGAACCCCGCCGCCCGCGTCATCGGCTCTGAGAACAAGAAAGTTGTAGTTGAGGCCCCGCAGCCCGGCCTTCGCTGCGTTCTCGATCCATCCGCAGACCTTGTCGATCGCCTTGTCGCGATCCGGATCCTGCGCAAGACCGATTTCTTCCTGCCACGGGATATGGATCATCTCGAGCTCTACACCGTTCTCCGCGGCCTCTTCTTTGTGCCGGATCAGCGTGTCCGTGTCGTAGCCATCGACGGTAGCGTCGAAGTGGGTCACGCCGTGACGGGTCAGAAACTCCATTTCGTGACGCGATGTGCCGAAGTATTGCGTTCCCGGATACAAGGTCTCCCTCCCTCTGCTGGATTTCGGTGCACGTGCGGCGCCCAATATAGCGAGGATACAGGGATCGCAAACTTCCTCCGCACTGCGGTCCATTGCCAGCAACCCGAGTTCGTCTGATATTCAACGATGTTGACCAATGGACGTAGACAAGGATGACTGTGGACCAGACCAACCGTATACTTTTGATCCTGTTTGCAGCGAGCATCGCTGTGGGCTGGATTTGCTTTGACGAGCGGCTCTCCAGGCTCGGAGACAACGCAGAGTTCATCGTGATATCCAAAGGTCTCGCGACTGGGCACGGCATGTCTTTCGTGCACGGTCCCGAACCGGAACCTGCGCGCAAGTTCCCTCCCGGGTATCCGGCGATCCTAGCCGTCACCCAGCTCTTCACGACAAATAACGTCAACCTCATGAAGAATATTTCCGTTTTCTTCTTTGCGCTTCTCATCCCGCTAACCTGGCTCGTTGTGCGGGAAATCGATGACGAGCTTACGGCATACATCGTCGCCGTTGCATCCTTGTTGTCACCACATCTGATTGAATTCTCTCACCAGGTTTTGTCGGAGGTCCCCTACGCGGCGGTCTCGATGGCAGGCATCCTGTATCTGATCCGATGGCGTTCTACAACTGACATTCGATCTCTTGCAATTCTGGTATGTCTCGCTGTCGCAGCCTACTACATCCGGACAATCGGTCTCACCGTGATAGGGGCTCTCGTGTGTACCCAGTTCCTCGATCGTCGGTTCAAGATCGGCTTCCTTGTCGGCACCGCCGCTGCGATCCTGATATTGCCCTGGGTGCTTCACAGTTCCGCCTACCTCGACCAGTTCTCGAGCGTGAATCCGTACAAAACCGATGAAAGTCCGATGATCTCGATTGGGTTCCTCGGAGAGCGCCTACTCAAGAACCTTGACCGTTACGGGTTCACATTTTTCCCTTGGGCCTTCGCTCCATTCATCGACCATCGATATCCACCAACGCTTCTATCGGTCAGTGTCGGTCTGGTCGTCGACCTGCTCCTGCTATACTACCTCGTCGTTTGCCTCCGGCGATCCCGGAAGGATGCGTCTATCCCAGTTTACCTGGCTCTCTATCTAATCGTTGTACTGCTTTGGCCTGCCGTCTGGGCGGACACACGCTTCGTGATACCAATCATCCCGCTCGCGATCTACGGGATCGTATGGAGCATACGCGACCTGCTGGGGAGACTGCCGATTCCGGCGCCCTACTGCAAGTGGGTACCACTGGTAATAGCGATCTCAGTGTTAGGAGCTAACGGAGTTCGGTCGGCTATGATGCAGGTCGATCACAAACCCTATCACGCTGCCTGGCGAAACTACTTCGACAGCGCTGACTGGGTCCGCTACAACACGCCTGAAGACGCGATCATCGTCTGCAGAAAACCCTTCCTTATGCACGTCATGTCAGGGCGCACAACCCTGACCTATCCGTGGATCGAGCCCACATCCCTACTGAAAGCACTCGATGATGCGAAAGCGGACTACGTCGTCGCCGACGTCTTGTTTGGTTCGACAGCACGTGTCCTGATCCCTGCGATCCAGGCACACGGGTCGAGCTTTTTCCCCGTGCAGACCTATGAGGAATCGCAGACGATGGTCTACGAGTTTCTCGGATTCGAGGACAAAAAAGGGAAATTGGCGAAGCTGAGGGAGAAGCTACGGGCTTTTGAGAACCTGATCGATCGCGATGCACGCGATCCGGCGAACTGGCAGAAGCTGTATGCGCTCGGGACGATGTTCCACCAAGCAGGAGATTTCCAAACAGCGAGGTCCGTCTACGAACGTGTCGTTCCACGGATGCGAACCGAATCGAACGTCATGCTCAACCTGGGGATCTTGCACTTCAGCCAGAGCAGGTTCAACGAGGCAATCGCTGCATTCACGGATGCCGTGAACCTGGCCCCACGGAATCCTCAACTCCGACTCGGTCTCGCCCAGGCATACGAGCAGGTAGGTAACCACGCGAAGGCATCCGAACACGCAAGGGAAGCCTTCAAGCTGAGCCCGAAGTCACGCGTCGCCCTGCAGACGATCGCCCGGTGTGCCGTTGAATTGGGAAATGCCGAAGAAGCGGAGATGGCCTACAACCATGCCCTGAAGCTCGAGCCGCAGTCAATCACATTACGAAACGACCTGGCCTTATTCTACATCAAGTCGGAGAGATACGAGGATGCCTACGGTATTCTGAACAAGCTGATCTCGGACAAGCCTGAAAGAACCGAATTCCGGCTGGACATGGTCACAACCCTTATCAATCTGGGGCGCCTCGATGCCGCGCGATCATACGGGATCGATCTCCTCAGATACCATCAACATTCGTTAAGTGGCAACCTCAAGTCTGTTGCAGACCAAGTTCTCGGCGAACTCGCCACCAAGCTGGGCGTAACTCGGGAAACCCTCGAAGCTGAGGCTACAGCCAACTAGAACTGGCGCTACGGATTGATCTCGTAGAGCACCAGATCGCTCGGCAGCGGGATCTCGTCTCGTGGCCGATCTCGGTTTGCCCCGAGCGTTTCCCAGCGCAGCAAATGCCTCGTACCGTCCGCGTCACCCCGCCCCGAAGCAGTCCGAACACTCATACCCGGAAAACCCGACCCAACCTTCAACAGCTCCGCTGGCAATTCGGGTTTCGGCTCGGGGTAGCTACCAACAACCTGCAGCGTCGACTCGCTGATCTTCCAAATCCCTGACCCCTTCCTGGCGTGCCACCAGGTCATAGCAAGGAATCCCTCCTCACGAGTCTCAACCCCCCCCAACCTAATCTCAGCGCCGATCGACCCACCTCCACTGAAGTCCCAGTGGTAGTCCCAGTCGGACAGCTTCTGGATCTTCCAGTTCCCCTCCTCCAACCGAGCCACATAGGCCTGTGTGAACCCGTCTTCATCGTTTTTGTGATAGCTCACCACAGGCCGATGTGTCGAATCGAACCCGAGGGACTGGCACATGTTGATTAGCCCTCCTCCGGGCGGCACCGGATCAATGATCGACGCCGAAGCCTTGACTGTAATCGGTAGCGGAAGATTAGACCCGTCACCGGCCGACCAGTTAACCAGATCCTGACTCGTCGCATAAGAGATATCGTGGTTCGTTGCGCAGTCGCCTGTGTCGCGCCACATCCACACCATGTGATACTGGTTGTCCGGTCCCAGTTCAGGCTGCCGCGCATAGGCGTTCATCAGATCCATCCCGTGGAGAATCGGGATGTCGACGAGCCGTGTCCACGACTGGCTGCCCTCGTCGTATACGTTGTAGTAGTCGACACCGTTTCCGCTCATCCCGTCTCGATACCTGAACACTAGCTTTCCTCCGGGCCCAGACATAAACCGCGGATACGTGCATCGATCCTCGTTCTTGCCGACCATGCAGTCGATCCGTTCGAAACTCCTGACATCGAGTGGCCGTGATGTCCTGAAGTAGATCAGCGGGTCCACGTGCATGTTGCCGCACAAATGGATGTGATCATTTCGATCGATCGTCATGGTGATGGAGTTGTGGGTGTCCCACTCTATATTGGTCGAAAGCCGCCCGCGATTCTCGAGCCACCGGCCTTCAAGACTCAGAAGCTCGAATCGGCTCTCTTTCAGGCTTCTCTGGCCAACAGTCATTTTTCGGTCATGATCGTAGAACGCCACGAACTGCCGTCCTTTGTGTGTCAGCAGATCGAACCCAACCGGGTGGCCCGCCCAGACCGGAGAAATCTCTATGTTGTTCAGCACATCCATCGCGCTGCCTCCCTCCTACAGGTGTAATACGTCTACTCTGCCAGATTTACTCTTTCCGGAGTTTGCACACGGAGCCTCCTGACAAATGAAACGGCCTAATTCAACCGCCTTGATTCTATCTGATGAGAACTCGGGTGATTAGGTGTATGCGGGTATAGGTACTTAGCCCACAGCCAGCAGGTACTGGCACAATGCCAGTATACTCGCCACTAGCTGGTAATAACGTGACCGTTTCTCAAGAGCCGGTTTTTCATTCTCATTCAATACTCTCGAGGATTTAGTCGCGTCTATTCTGTTTCCCAGACTTTGTGATGTTCACTACCGCGCCGTCACCGTTCGGGGTCGCAGCCAAGGTCACGAGCTTCTTCCCTTCGGGTGAGTAGGTCGCTACCTCGCCGTTACCGGCCACGTCCGCAGTCAAGATTACCAACTGCTTCCCTTCGGCGTCAACCACACTCAGCCTTGTGACCGTCAACTCTCCGGGGCCACTAAACTGCTCCCACACCCGGCTACCTGCCGAGGCCAAGACAAGGAGGGCAAGGACGTTGATCATGACCTTGTGATAACTTAGACGCCATTCTAGGTCAGATAGTCGGTCTTCGATTTCCATGCAATTCTCCCACTATGATTAGTTGGCGTTTTTTTTCTACCTTATGGTGACTTATCTGGGCCGCATCGCCCAACCAAAGTCCCACCTCAGTTTTCCCGTGTGCACCCGGTTCTTCACCATAACGGAAGGTCTCTTCTCTTCCGCGTCGGAGCCATTCTATTTTTGATGATCACGCGCAACTCTGCGGTTATAACGCACGAGAGCGTGACACCACACTATTTCAGGACTATATCTGACTGTTCCCTGGTATTGGCTATATAACCATTGATTCTCGGTATATCTATCCTGCGGTTTGTGGTTTGGACAAGAACCATTTTAAAATTCTCTATGGCCCTCGTAGCCGCCCCACACGAAGGAAAGCAGAAGGAATCATAATGAACGGTAAAATAGCGCTTGTAACGGGAGGCAGCCGTGGAATCGGCAAAGCCATAGCACATCGATTGGCACGCAAAGGATGCGACACTCTTCTAGTCGCCGCATCCGAGACAAACCTAAAAGCTGCTGCTGAAGAGGTGCGTGCTGCGGGGCGGCGCGTGAAAACCTGCGCGACCGACCTCCGGGACAGAGCAGGGTGCGAAAAGGCAGCCCAAGCACTAGATCAAAGCTTTGGCTGTCTGGACATCTTAATAAACTGCGCTGGAGCGACGAAGGGCGGTTTGTTCCTAGAGCAGTCGGATGACGTCTGGCAGGATGGATTTGCGCTCAAGTTCTTTGGTGCCGTACGAATGTCACGACTGCTCTGGCCGAAGCTCAAAGAAAGACAGGGAACCGTCGTCAACATCATCGGTGGATTTTCCCGAACGCCTGATCCAGATTTCATGATAGGCGGAGCAGTAAATGCTGCCTTCGCCAACTTCAGCAAGGCGTTGGCCGGCCTTGGACTAAGGGACGACGTCAATGTGAACGCGATCCATCCGGGGCTTACTATGACAGAACGTTTGGAAGAGTTATTCGAGAATCGCGCCCGAATCGATGGCACATCTGTGGAAGAAAGCAAACAGAAAGGCATTATAGAGCAGGGCATTCGGCGCCTAGGTACGCCGGAGGACGTGGCCGAATTGGCCTGTTTTCTCTGTTCTCAAGAAGCACGGCACATCCAGGGGACAGCTATCGCCGTAGATGGAGGATCCACATCTTGCGTGTATTGAGTCGCGACCGGGAGGCCCTGAGACTTAATCGAAAAGGAGAATACAAACCATTCTTGCACGACCAAAGGTCCCTTAAACGAACTGAACTCGAAGGGTCTTCGCTGTGAATTTAATCGCTTAACCTTTTTCCTGTCCTCCTTGACTCAGCATCTATACAAAGCGTAGCAGAGACAACAGAATAAGAATTCACGGGGAAGGATCAATGTCTGATCGACGCTATCAATCGGGGCACCACAACATATCGGCAGAAGTCGGTCAGGATCGGATTAACAGTGTTGTTGAGGGGCGAATAGAGGAGAAAATCCAGTTCGTTATCGATAATCCACCTGACGATGACGAGATGCCAGGGCAACAAGATGCCAGAGCAGCCATAGGCTATGCCCTGGCGTGTCTGTATATGAACCAGCAGGTTGACCGTGCCAATGAACTGATTAACGCTTACTGTGAGCGCAACCCAATCGAACCGGTCGCACATTTCGCAATGTACCCGGATAACCTGTTTCGCCTCTACCTTCTTCCTAGATCTCATCGGCTTCTTACCGAAACTGCCCGACGTAATATTGAAAAGATGGCCCGAAACTGGATTTATGTTCGAAGCCGAATAGATCCGTTGGCCAGCTCGTGGAACAATGCGAGCCGGGGTGTATGGCATATCACCGCCAGTGAAAATCATGATGCAAGTTGGAATGCCTGCAACATCCTAGCAGCACAAATCCTACGGCAAGCCGAAACTCCTTACGGTCCCGAAATGAAGCTGGCGGACGGTAGTCCAGTCGAAGAGCATTACCAGGCGTGGGTGGATTATTGGAAGGAGAATTTCCGTCAACGTGCACGTGAAGGATTTAACTGCGAAATAGCTCATCCGGCTGATTATGAGATGCAACTCATAGGCTGCTGGTATAGTGTCGCCGATCTGGCGGAATCGGCGGACCTCAAAAAAGCCGGGCAAGATTGCTTGGATTTGTTTTGGGCAAAGATCGCGTGCGAGTTTGAGCCGCGTACTGGCATCCGGTCTGCTTGGGCATGTACGCGTGGCTATGTATACACTTGGCACGAGACTGGCAGCATTTCTTGGTCACGGAGCCTACTCTATGCTTATGGATGGCACGACCATGACGTAAATCCGACCCCTATGAAGTTCGCGATGTCTTCTTTCACTAGCAGCTACCGGGTGCCGAATATCGTCCGAGCCATAGCACGGGACACTGACCGCGGTGCCTATCTGGCCACAGCAAGACATTTCGGGATGGGTGGTAAATGGGAGCTTTCGGACGCTGAAAGATGGGGAGTTTACAAGATACTTTTTGACAAAAGCCACGGATCTTCCATTCTGCGCACGCTCTATTACACGCCCGACTACACGCTGTCCGCTTTGACCTTTAATTCAGCTAAGAGTTATATCGAACTGGTGCGCCAGAGCCGCATCATGGGAGTCACGTTTTCCAGCCACGTGGACGATCGGATTATGGTCTATGGCTTTGGCGGAATACACGCCAACGACTCCCTTGCGAAGGAGTACCAAGTCTGTTTTTGCACGACAAACGGAGTATGTGGCACGGGATGCATGATCGTTGCGCGTGATCCAGGTGCTGACCCTAAGGATGGTGTGCGTATTTTTGTGTCTAAAGGAGAAGTCTGGGACAACCGCGAAGAAAATAGAGACGGATGGTTATTCACCAAGGCCGGAAATGCTTACTGCGGAATTCGTATAGCTGCAGGACACTACACGGTTGAACCTTCGCCGTTTGGATTAGGTTACTACTTGGCGCTTGGTGATGTCTGGTCGCCCGTGGTGATCCAGATGGGCCGATCAGAAGATTATCAGGGTGGATTCGAGCAGTTTAAGGAAGCGGTAAAGGCACTGCCGCATTCCTGTGAAGACGGCAAGCTGAGCCACACTTCTCTGGACAACCACATATATGAGTACTGGATCAACAGTAGCCGGATGCCAACCATCAACGGAAAACCGATCGATCCAAATCCGGCCAAGACTTATGACTATCCATATCTCTCCATGGAGCACGGCTCAGACGTCGCAACTGTCAGCTATCCGGGGTATGATGACATGGTTTTGCGTTTTGCCTACTGACTTAGTTTATGTTGGTTTGAACTTTTTCGGACCTCCACCCGCTAACCGAGTGCTCCATAAACCAACTTTTGGTGGCACGTAGATTGGGAGGCTTGATCAGTATGACTGACGAACAGCGATACTTATTTGATCTCTATGGCTTTCTGCATCTCGAGAACGCCATAACACCGAAAGATCTTGAGGCCGCATCAGAAGCTGCCGACCGCTACATTGACAGCTCTCCTGAAGAGCTACCCCCTCATTTCGGTCAGTCCGAGAACCTTAAAGGATTCGCCCACGGTTTCGCATTCGATCGTGCGCTCGAGCGATTGACGTTTTTGCCACCCATTTGGCCAATCGTCCTCGAACTGACAAACGGAAAACCTCTGCTTGCTAGCGGGACGATGATGATGGATGCGCCTGATGGACATACAGGAGCGTCACCGCTGCACTGTGCTCGCGACGATTTTGGTTTCGAGAGCGTGCGGTATGAAGTCCGAAACGGACGTATCTATTGTGACGACGTCGTCGTGTTTCCGTATTTGGACGATGTGCGTCCAGGTGATGGCGGATTGCTTGTGCTTCCAGGTTCGCACAAGAGTCAGTTCGATCGTCCGCGTCACCTATTTAAGGACGGTCTGATCGAAGATAACTTGCCGTTGGGCGTTCTAAATATCACGCCCACAGCCGGGGATGTTGTGATCATATCCGAAGCCCTGACTCACGGGGTTCTGCCCTGGCGCCCAGCCAATCGTCGTCGTCGCGTTCTGACCCTTAGATATCGTCCGCAACATCGGGGGATTTCGCATATTCCGGATGAAGTTAAGGAGCGACTGGCACCCGAAACACGCGAGCTGACC